>CAYXQP010000034.1:0-13896 GCA_964467515.1 uncultured Eubacteriales bacterium
GTCGGTCTTGCTGCCGCGGGCCAGGAAGCCGGCCCCGGCCACCGCGGCGGCGGCAGGGGGCCGGAGCCGCCCGCCGGCGCACGGGTTGTGATCTGGACCACGACCCCCTGGACCCTGCCAGGCAACGCCGCCATCGCCGTCCATCCCCGGGGGGAGTACGCCGCCTACGCCACGGAGCGCGGGATCCTGGTGCTGGCGAGAGCCCTGGCCGCCGAGGTGCTGGAGCGCCTGGGGCTCGAGGGACGCCTCGTGGCGGGACCCTGGCGGGGGGAGGAGCTGGACGGGATCCTGTGCCGTCACCCCTTCCTCGACCGGTCCGTGCCCGTCATCCTGGGCGAGCACGTGAGCCTGGAGGAGGGCACCGGCTGTGTCCACACGGCGCCGGGGCACGGCCCCGAGGACTTCGAGGTGGGCCGCCGGTACGGGCTGCCGGTGCTGGTGCCCGTGGATGAGCGGGGCAGCCTGACGGAGGAGGCGGGACCCTTCGCCGGCCTCACCTGCCGGGAGGCGGATCAGGTCATACCTCTGGTCCTCGAGGAGAGCGGGCACCTCCTGCGGCGGGGCTTCGTCGAGCACCAGTACGCCCACTGCTGGCGCTGCAAGAACCCGGTCATCTGGCGCGCCACCGAGCAGTGGTTCGCCTCGGTGGACGGTTTCCGGGAGCGGGCGCTGGCTGCCATCCGGGAGGTGCGCTGGATCCCCGCCTGGGGCGAGACGCGCATCAGCAACATGGTGGCCCAGCGCTCCGACTGGTGCATCTCGCGCCAGCGGGCCTGGGGCGTGCCCATCCCGGCCTTTTACTGCCGCGGCTGCGGCCGTGCCCTCCTGGACCGGGCCGTCATCGAGGCCGTGGCCGACCTCTTCGCCCGCGAGGGCTCCAACGCCTGGTTCCTCCGGCCGGCCGAGGAGATCCTGCCGCCCGGCACCCGCTGCCCCTCCTGCGGCGCCACGGCCTTCGAGAAGGAGAGCGACACCATGGACGTGTGGTTCGACTCGGGCTCCAGCCATGCCGCCGTCCTGGCCACCCGCCCCGACCTGGCGTGGCCCGCCGACCTGTACCTGGAGGGGAGCGACCAGCACCGGGGCTGGTTCCAGTCCTCCCTCCTCACGGCGGTGGCCACCCGCGGCGCCGCCCCCTACCGCGCCGTCCTCACCCACGGCTTCGTGGTGGACGGCGAGGGGCGCAAGATGTCCAAGTCCCTGGGCAACGTCATCGAGCCCGAGGAGGTGGTGGGCACCTACGGCGCCGACGTCCTGCGTCTGTGGGTGGCCTCGGCCGACTACGGCGGCGACGTGCGCATCTCCCCCGAGATCTTGGCCCAGCTGGCCGAGGTCTACCGCAAGATCCGCAACACCCTCCGCCACCTCCTGGGCAACCTGGCCGGCTGGTCCCTGGAGGACCGGCGCCTCACGCGCCAGGATTACGCCGGCCTGCCGGAGATCGACCGCTGGCTCCTCCTGCGCCTGGCCGAGACGGGGGACGAGGTGGCCCGCGCCTACGACGACCACCAGTACCACCGGGTCTACCGGGCCGTGCACCGGCTTTGCGTGGACGAGCTGTCCAGCTTCTACCTGGAGGCCGCCAAGGACCGACTCTACTGCGACGCGCCGGCGGCGGAGGCGCGCCGGCAGGCCCAGGCCACCCTCTACGAGGTGGCGCGGGCCCTCGTCCACTACGTGGCCCCCATCCTTCCCCACACGGCGGACGAGGCGTGGGCCCACCTGCCCCTGGCGCCCGGTGAACCCGAGAGCGTCCACCTCTCCGACTGGCCGGTGCTGCCCGAGGCGTGGCGCGACCCCGCCCTGGCCGAGCGCTGGTCGGCTTTCCTGGACGTGCGGGGCGAGGTTTACCGCGCCCTGGAACAGGCGCGGTCGGGGGGAGTGATCGGGGATTCCCTGGAGGCGGCCGTCGCGGCGCGGGTCCCCAAGGACCTCCTGGAACGCCTGGGGCCCCTGGCGGCGGAGGACGTGGCCTCCCTGCTGGTGGTGTCCGAGGCGGTCCTGGAGCCGGGCGAGGAGACGACCGTAACGGTGTCCCGGGCGGGCGGTCGCAGGTGCGAGCGGTGCTGGCGGCGCACCGGGGACTTGGGGCGCGACCCGCGTTACCCCGACCTTTGCGAGCGCTGCGCCCGCGTCATCGCGGAGCATTTTGCCAGCCTCGTCTGAAACCGGGGGCGGCGCCGTCCCCGGCTCGCGGAGCATCCTGCCAGCGCCGCGGAAAAAGGAGTCGTCCGCTCAGCAATTGCCGATCATCTTTCCCGTGGGCGCAGCCATGCTAAGCTCGGAGGTGGTAGCATGGCTCGCAACGGCACGTTGACAGGCGTGAACCTCGACGGCCTCAAGTTCGAGGTGGCCGAGGACCTGGCCCACTTTCCGGACCAGATCCGGGACGAGGCGCAGTTCCGCCGGATCCTGGACGACTTCAAGTTCGAGGTGGCCCAGGAGCTGGGCATCCCCCTCAACCGCGGCTACAATGGCGACCTGCGCGCCCGTGACGCCGGGCGGTTGGGCGGCAAGATCGGCGGCAAGATCGGGGGCCAGATGGTGCGCCGCATGATCCAGCTGGCCGAGCAGCAACTGGCCGCGGGTGCGCCGCGCCGGGTTTGACGCCGGAGACCGGGGAAGCCGCGAAGGGGGTAGGGAGGCACTGCCGGTGCCTCCCCACCCTTTCGGCTTCCGTCGGTCCGCCGCCCGCGGTCGCGCCTGGCCCCGGTGCCCCGTATCCTTAACGATGATGAAGGCGACGGCCCCCGGAGGAGGCGAGGTGTCCACGTCGGTCTCGCGGCACCCGGGAAGAGGAGGCAGGACCATGGCCCTGGGCGGGACCGCCCTGGTCCTGGTCCTGGCCGTGGCGGGGGTCGTCGCCTTCGCGCACCGACCCTCCGGTCGGGCGGGTACCGAGACGGCCAGCGTGGCCTTGGCGCCTCCGCCGGTGGCCCTGGCGGGCGACGAGGCCATCACCCGGGCCGACGTGCTCCAGCAGCAGGCGTTGATGAGCAGCGAGGGAGACGCGGCTCCCCCTTCCCGGCGCGACGCCCTGGAGGTCCTGATCCGCGATGTGATCCTGGCGGCCGAGGCGCGCCGGCGCGGACTGGGCATGGACGAGGCCGCGGCCGCGGCCCTGGCCTCATCCCACCGCCACCTCTACGAGCAGGGCCAACTCCCCGACCGGGAGGACGTCCGGCACCTGATCGCCTCCCTCCGCTCCGTCGGCGTCACGGAGGACGGTTACTGGCGCGAGCTGGCCCCCCGTTTCTACCGGCGAGCCTACGCCGTGGCGGCCCTGCGCAGCCGGGAGGGGGACCGCCTGGACCGCCTCTACCTCCGCCTGCGCCGGCAGGCCGGCGTCGTCGTCCTCGACGAAGCCTTTCTGAGGGACGACGCGCCCGCAAAATGACCGGAGGGTCCCGCGCCACGCGCGGAACCCTCCTCGGTCCGAATCCAGGTCGGTGTCGACTCTTACTTGCAGAACTCGGTGCGCTCGTAGGCCACCACGTTCTTGACGTCGTCGTCGGTCAGGCTGGAGTTGCCGCCCTTGGCCGGCATGGCGTTGCGCCCGTTGGTGACCACGTTGATGTGGTCGGCCTCGCTCAGGCGATCGCAGATGTTCTTGGCCGGGTCGGTGGCGCCGGTGGTGACCTTGGGATTGGCCACGAAACCGGGACCCACCGTGCCCTGGCCGTCCGCGCCGTGGCAGGCCACGCAGGTGGCGGTGTAGATCTCCTTACCCTTTTCAGCGTCGCCGCTCGGCGCCGCCGCGCTGGTGCCCTCGGACGGAGCGGTCGCCCCGCCTCCCTGCTGGTCGGCAGGAGCGGTCGCCTCGCCGCCCTGCTGGTCGGACGGAGCGGTCGCCTCGCCGCCCTGCTGGTCGGACGGAGCGGTCGCCTCGCCGCCCTGCTGCTCGGCAGGGGGCGTCTCACCCCCGCTCGGCTTCTTGGCGCAGCCGGCGGCCGCGAGGGCCACGAGGAACACGGCCGAGATGGCGAAAAGGATCCACCTGTTCCGCACTAGTCACGTCACCCCCTTTCTGCCCCCGTCTACCTGTTCAAAACAGGCGAGCGGGGCACAAGAGAGCTTGTGCCCCATTTCCCGGAAGCCAACTATTCGACGCCCCTTCCCAAATTCCTGTCTTGGCCGAACTGGAAATTTAAAAATTTTTTAACCAGGGCGCCCCGCCGCGTGGAAGGTCACGGGAGTTTTGTCAGCCTGCGCGGGTTATTGGCAGCGGCGAGGCGGCCGTATTAAAATGATCTAGTAATATCCGGCTATTTTCGCCGGGACCTGCATCCCATGATCAGGGGGGACGATGAGGGTGCCTCTGGGTCTTACGCCGGGGCTGGCGGTGGCGGTGGTGGCGGTGTCCCTCCTGATCACGGCGGGACTGCGAGGGGCGGGGGCCGGCGCGCGGCCCCTGGCGGGGGAGGCCGGTCTCGCCCTGGTGGTGGGGGGTGCCGCCGGTCTCCTGCTGGGGATTCTGTGGCTGGCGTGGCGCATCCTCGTCCTGCACTGAGCGGGGGCGGGCGGCGGCCGGTCTGATCTCCGGCCGCGCTCTGCCAGGTCGGCGGGCCAGGGGAGAAGGACGGACGGCGGGAGGCAGGCGTTGGAACGGAGCAGAGACGCGGGAGCAGGCGGCGGGTCCGGTCTCGCCGGCCGGAGGGAAACCTTCCTCCTCAGCGCAGCGGTGTTCGCCGCCTTCGCGGTGCCGGCCTTCCTCTACCTTTACCCTCTCGACCCCCGGACCCAGTTCCTGCCCCTCTGGCGGGCGGGCGCTCTGGCGGCGGGTGCCGCGGGGGCGGCGGTGGCGGCGGCATCGTTCCGCCGGCGCCACCTGAGGCCGGGGGGCGGCTTCCCGGCGCTGGCGGCGGCCATGGCGGCCGTGGCCGTCTTGGGCGGCGCCGGCACCATGGCCGTGACGGCCAGGCTCGCCCCCCCGCCACAGGAGCGGATGGCCGCGGTCCCTGCCAAGGGAGGGATTACCCAGGGTCAGCCTGCCTCGGCCGGCAAGCCCGGGGGGGCGGCGCCGGGCAAGGGGGGACAGACCCTGGCCTCGGCGGGCGAAAAGACGGCCGCCGCCGCACCGGTCGGCTCCGGCCAGGGTGGGGGCGAGGCTGCCAAGCCGTTGCCGGTCAAGGCGCCCGAGGAGATGAGCGCGGGGGAGAAGCTGGTTCGCGACCGCTGCCTCGGGTGTCACCGCCTCCAGGGGTACGGTTTCGGCGTCAAGGATGACCTGGACGAGGCGGGAAAGGCCCACACCATGTCCTGGTTCGTGCAGATGCTGCGGGACCCGGTCAACGTGGGTCTCAAGCGGGCCAAGGGGTTGCACCCCGCCCTCGCCGACGACGAGGTCAAGGAGGTGGCCCGCTTCCTGGCGGGCCGCGGCGGCTCCAAAGGCGAGGAAAAGCCCTGGTTCGGAGACCAAAAGACGGACCTCTCCGCCGTGGACCTGGTGGAGTTCGGCAAGCGGGCCTGGGACCGCCTCAACTGCCAGGCCTGTCACAAGATCAACGGGCAGGGGCACGGGTTCATGGGGCCGGCCCTCAGCCAGGAGGGGGCCAGGAGGGACGCCGCCTGGATCGAGCACTTCCTGACCCACTACCTGGAGGAGAACAGCCCCATGCCCTTCATACCCATCACGGCGGACGAGATCCGGGGGCTGGCCGCGTACCTGGCCAGCCTCCGGTGAGGGAGAGGGACGGAGCGGGGATGGGCGGCTTCGACTGGCTGGATCGGCTGTGGCGCCACGGCATGGCGGTGCTCGTCTTCCTGCTGGTGGCGGTGCCCATGGCGGTTACCCTCGGCGCCGTGCACACGGTGGCGGAGCCCATGGCGTGCGCTGCGTGCCATACCGGACAGCCCGCGGCTCAGGCCAAGGCCAAGGAGGCGGTCCTGGCGGCCGGCCGGGCCGCCAGCCCGCCCGCCCTGGCCCAGGTCAGGGAGGGGAGCGGTCCTCACGGCGGGGTTCCCTGCCGCGCCTGCCATGGGGATCTGCGGGTCATTCAGCGGGGCCTCTCCGAGGGGGTGAAGCCGCTGGCGGCACCGGCGCCCGCGGAGGGTGCCACGCCCGCGGGCGAGGCCGGCCGGGCCGCCCCGGCTGCAGGCGAGGGGGTGGCGCGGGAGCAGCCCGGCGCCGACGTGGCGGATGCGGCCTGCGCCCGCTGCCACGAGGCAGTGGTGAAGGAGCGGCGGCCCCCGGCCGACTACCGGTCGGAGCACGCGCTGCACGCGGCCCGGGGAGTGCGCTGCGTCACCTGCCACGAGGCCGTGGGCCACGGCCGCCTCAAGGCGGACGGCAAGGGCGTGGACTTCCCCAAGCCCCAGGAAAAGACCTGCATGGACTGCCACAAGCCCCTGACCCCCGTGGGCACCTGGCCGCCCACCCTGGTGCGCTGCCCCACCTGCCACAACAACACCTCGGGGCAGAAGCCCGGTTTCCACGACGAAGGCTGGGTCAAGCTTCCCACCAACCACGGTCCCACGGCCCTGGCCAAGGGCGACTTCGCCTCCATGGGCGGGGTGGGCCTGTGCGCCGGCTGCCACGGCAAACAGCGCATCGACGACGGCCTGGCCGCCAAGGACACGAGCGACGCGCGCCTCTTCGCCCGCAACAACTACTGGTGCTCGGGCTGCCACCTCAACAACCGGCCGCCCCGCCACAGCGACATCTGGCGCGTCATCCACCGCACCCAGGCCATCTCGTTCGGCGAATCCTGCATGATCTGCCACAACGCCGACAAGCCGGACATGCGCAAGTGGCAGGACGACCTGGAGCAGCGGGCCGTGCCCACCATCTGGTGCAACCGCTGCCACTCGCCCGACACCGGCTACAAGCACCCGCCGGCCAAGGACTGGCTGCCGGTGCACTACCAGTTCGTCAAGAGCAAGGGGCCCATCGAGGGGCGGTGCTTCTACTGCCACTCGGTCAACCACTGCCTAACCTGCCACAACTCGGTGACGGCCAAGGTGCTCATGGAGAAGTACCGGGCCCAGTGGCGCAAGGAGGGCAAGGAGCCGCCGCCTCCTCCGACGGGTCTCTTCCTGGGGGTGCCCCAGGAGTTCGACCGCCGCTTCTGACGTGGTGGAGGAAACGCCGGTTGGCGGCGCGGCGGCTTGGGAGCGTGGTCCGATGGAGGAACCGGGGCTGGTTCGGGAAGAGGGGACGGGAGCGGGGACCCGTGCGGTGGCGGCTCCCGGCGCGGGCGTGCCCCGGATGCCGGGGTGGGGGGACCGGGGGCGGACCGTGGGACTCGTCCTCTGGACGGCCGCCCTTCTGCTCCTTCTCGTAGGTCCCTGGGCCTGGGGTCGCTTCGGCGACCTGTCCCCCGAGGGACGCCGCATCCGGGCCCTGGAGGCCAGGCTGGCGGTCAGGCCGGGCGAGACGGGCACTTACCTGCAACTGGCGCGCCTCTACGAGAGCAAGGGGTTCTACGGACGGGCGCGGGCGCTCCTGGAGCGGGCCCGGTCCCGGTTCCCGCAGGATCCCTCCGTGCGAACGGCGCTGGCCGAGGTGCTGCTCTTGGAGAAGAGGCACCGGGCCTCCATCCTGGAGGCGCGGGCGGCCCTGGCCGCGTCGCCCGACGACGGGCTCGCGTACTACCTCCTGGGGCTCGGTTACGGGGAGGAGGGCAAGTGGGAGGAGGCGGTGGCCGCCCTCAAGCGGGCCACAACCTATTGGCCTTCGTCGCCGGTGGTGCTGGAGTCCCTGTCCGTGGCTTTGGCCAAGGCGGGCCGCGACAAGGAGGCGGAGGCGGTGCGGCGTCAGGCGGAACTCCTCCGCTTGGAGCGTGACCGGGCCCGGTCGCCGGGCAGGGGCGACGAGCGCGGCACCTACGCCCTCCAGTCCGCCTTCCAGAGCGCCTCCTGGACGCGCCACAGCGACTCGGGGATCGGCGCGGGGGACGGAGACGAGCGGCGTTGAGCGGTCTTTTGGCTTTCGCGGTCCGGCTGGCGCGGGTGCTGGCCGCCAACCGCACCCTCGTCAGCGGGGCGGCGGCCCTGCTGACGGCGGTGCTGGTGGTGGCGGTGCCCACCCTGCGCCAGGAGTGGCTCCAGCTCATCAACGGCCTCATGCCGGTCGGGCAGACCCAGCTCGTGCTGCCCGGGACACCGCCCGAGGCGCCGGGGACGGCCTGTCTCTCCTGCCACGTGGACATGGAGCGCAAGCTCGCCTCCAAGGCGGTGCACCGGCCCTTCGGCGAGCTGCGCTGCGCGTACTGTCACACCGACCATGCGGTGAATCCCGACGGATCCCGCGGTCCCACCACGCTCAAACTGGTGCGGAACGGCGATCAGAAGCCCCTGTGCGGCAGCTGCCACGTGACGGCGGACCAACTGGCCATGTCCAACAACCACGTTCCCTTCAAGAACGGCTGGTGCAGCGCCTGCCACGACCCCCACGGCTCCGACGTGGAGGCCGCCACCAACTATGCCGGCCTCCTGAACGGCGAGATCGGCGTCATCAGCACCAACAGCATGCTCAAGGTGGATCCGTCCCAGCTCTGCCTCAACTGCCACAACATGAACCTCCGCTATGGCTTCAAGCGGGTGCAGCACCGGCCCTTCCAGTACCGGGCGTGCCTGGCCTGCCACGTGCCCCACGCCTCCAACAACGCCAAGAACACGCGGCTGCCGCTGCCCTATCTCTGCATGAACTGCCACCCCATCATCGCCAGAGACATGTCCCTCTCTGTCCTGCACCCGCCCTTCAGCCAGGCCTGGTGCACCGTGTGCCACAGCCCCCACGCCACCAACTTCCCCCGCATGCTGAAGGCCGACGACACCTCCGAGCAGCCCGTGGTGGACCTGTGCCGGGGCTGCCACGCCGGCGCCATCACGCCGCGCGTCAGGCCCATCGACCTGCACATATCCCACCCCATGGGGAAGTACTGGAAGGACGGGCGCATCATCACCGACCCCCTGACGGGGCAGCAGCTGAGCTGCATCTCCTGCCACCACCCGCATTCCTCCAACCACCCGCGCATGTGGCGGCGTGACAAGGACTACCTGTGCCTGGGTTGTCACCGGCGCCTGCCCGGCCCCAAGAACATGCCCTGGTGAGCCGAGCACCCAAGCGGGCACGGGCCGGCCCGGGGCGGCGCACCCGCTCTCTGCCGCGGCGCCCCGCGGGCGAGGGCGGGAACGGGGCGCCAGCCCTTTCCGGTGGCGGGAGCGCGGATGTTGTAGTAGAAATTGCTTAACTAAAGGGGACGATGTTGCGTTCTTTGAGGGGTGGCTTGATTTTTCGGCTGGATGTCGGGGGCGGCGGTTCCTGCGGGCGTGGTTCGGACGCGCGGCTGGCGACGGCGACGGGGCGAGGAACGGGGATGGAGCGGCGGCGGGATGTCAGCGTGAGGACGGGCGAAAGGCGGTCGTGGCGGGGGGCGTTGCTCGTCGGGGCGACGGCCACCGCCGTGCTCCTGGCGGGTGCGCGGGTCTACGCCGCCGTGGCGACCGTCACCCTCACAGCCGACCCCGATGCCCTGCCCACCAACGGCACCACCGAGTCGGCCATCGTGGCGCACGTCTACGACCAGGGCGGCCTGCCCGTGGGCGGCGTCACCGTCACCTTCGCGGCTTCCCAGGGCGTGCTGTCCCAGACGAGCTCGATCACCGGCCCCGACGGGACGGCCACCACCACCCTGCGCGTCTACCAGCCGGCCGACCCGAGCACCGTCGAGGGGGCCCGTGCGCAGGTGACGGGCACGGCCGAGACGGTGACGGGCGCCGTCTACGTGGGCCTCTTCAACCCGCCCCACGGCAACTACGGCGTCTTCACCAATGCCTGCTTCCTCTGCCACGGCCTCCACTCGGCGCGCTCGCCGCGCCTCCTCAAGAGGCCCGTGACGGAGGTGGTCTACGACCCCTTCCCGGTGGTGGCGCCCCTCTGCTTCACCTGCCACGACGGCACCGGCAGCCAGTACAACGTCAAGGACGTCTTCTCGCCCACAGGGCAAAACCACAGCTTCCACCCCGTGATCGGGGTCGGCAACGCCCAGGTGTACCCCCTCCTCAACTGCACCGCCTGCCACAACCCCCACGGCGACCGGCGCCCCGAGGGCGGCATCTACCCGCGCCTCCTCCGGCAGTTCGACTTCGCCAACGGAGGCGTCAAGGTGACGGAAGGACCGGCCTTCTGCCTCGCGTGCCACGGGCGGGTGGACCGGCGCTGGGGCGGCCGGCCGGGCGACCCCAACTACTACGACTACTACACCAACGCTGCCGGCGACCACACCAACCCTTACGCCGTCCACTACGACACCAGCGGCCAGGGTGACAGGGTGTTGCTCCTCCCACCCTCGGGGACCAAGGTGACCTGCGTCCGCTGCCACGACAAACACGGCGCCACGGGGCGATGGCTCGAGCCGCGCGGCGACCTGACCAACGACCAGGGCCAGCCGGCCAACGGCGAGGAGGACGTGTGCTTCGCCTGCCACACCACCTACAACGGCGTCGGCGTGTCCATGCACGGCATCAACATCAAGGAGCGCTTCAGCTACGGGCACGACGAGTGGGGGCGCACCGGCCCCTCGCGCCACGACATCTTCGGCCAGACGGGGGCCAAGGTGGAGTGCATCAACTGCCACGGCCCCCACACCGTGAGCCCCGTCAGCATCGAGGACGGCTACTCCGTCTCGGCCGTGGCCGACCCGGACAACACCAAGAGGTACGTGGCCCAGGTGGTCTCCGATTCCGTCTACACGGAGGTCTACCGGCCCGCCGTCACCCAGGGGGACATAGTCACCTTCTGCCTCAAGTGCCACGACGGCGACCCGCCCCAGGAGATCAACAAGTACGCGGGCAACGCCAGCCGCGACGCCCTGGTGCCCTTCACCGTGCTCTTCCCCCAGTGGGTCATCAGCACCAACGCCGGCGGCTTCAACAAGACCGCCTTCCCCCAGACGGGCCACTACTCCCAGGGCGTCAAGTGCACCACCTGCCACGACCCCCACGGGACGGTGAACCCGCGCCTCCTCCGCTACGGCGAGGACACCGAGACGGCCAACGGCTTCTGCCTCGTCTGCCACGACGGGCAGAACCCCAATTTTCCGGCGGCGCCGGACGTGAAAACGGACTTCCTCAAGCAGTCGCGCCACCCGGCGCTCCTGGTCTCCGGCAAGCACAGCGACCGCGAGGACTACCAGAACCTGCCCGTTACCGACCGGCACGCCGAGTGCGCCGACTGCCACGACCCGCACGCGGCGCGACCCTACGGCGGCGCCAACGGCATCCCCCGCAACGCGCCCTGGATCGCGGGGCCCAACTACAACGTGAGCGGCGCGGCGCCGGACTACGCCGGCGTCCCCTCCGGGGGCACGCCCACCTTCACCTTCAAGAAACCGGCCGACTACCTCTACGAGCTCTGCTTCAAATGCCACACTTCCTTCAGTTGGGGAGGCCAGACCCCGCCCGTGGTGCCGTCCGAGACCACAGGGGTGCCGCAGCCCGACAAGGCGCGGGAGTTCAACGTCAACAACCCGGCCTACCACCCGGTGCTCCGCCAGGGGCGGAACGGTGGCATCCGGCCCGAGGCCTTCAACCCCAACGCCGGTGTCAACGCCGACAGCCAGGTCTACTGCACCGACTGCCACGGCCGCGACGAGACGGATTCCAACACGCTGACGCGGCCCTACGGCCCCCACGGCTCGGCCAACCCGTTCATATTGAAGGGCCCGGCCACGCGCATCGGCGCCGGCGGGGGCGGCATGGGCGGCGGGGGCGGGGTCACGGCCAACGAGGTCTGCTTCCGGTGCCACAGCTACGACGTCTACTACAACGGCGTCCTGGATCCGCAGGGAAACCATTACACCCGTTACGTGAGCGCCGGGGGCGGCATGGGCGGCGGCATGGGCGGCGGCATGGGCGGCGGGGCCTGTCCCCAAGACGGCCAGGGGCGCATCTCCTATCACTGCTTCCACGTGCAAGAACAGGGGCGCCCGTGCCTGGCCTGCCACACGCCCCACGGGACCATGCAGTCGGTGGTGCAGACGGTATACGACCAGCAAACGGGCTGGACGTTCCAGGTGGAGGAGCTGGACCCGGCCCACGCCGCCGACTGCCCCACGCCGGAGAACTGCTGGCGCGGGACGAAGCGGCTCCTGGCCTTCCGCGGCGCAGCGGCGGGAGCCACCCAGGGCATCTACCGGATAGAGTGGAACCTGACTGACGCCAACGGCGACGGTATCGCCGACAACGCCGACGGGGACCCGGCCAACAACGTGCCCAACCGGTGTTACTCCCGCTGTCACATGATGAATCCGCAGCAGTGGGTGCCGGCCTATGACTACCAGGACAGGTGAAGCGTTGATGGGGGCCGGGTGCGGTGCTGGGATGCCAAGGGGCGGGCGGGGACGCCGGACCACCCCGCGGCCCGCTCTGGCGCTGGCGGGCGTCGCCCTGGTTCTCGCGGCGGGGATGCTGGCGTGGGGCGGAGGAGCCGCGCGGGCGGCGGGGCCGGAGACGGTCAAGACGGTGGCCGGGCCGGGGCGGGTGAGGGTGGCCTTCACGCCGGCGCCCAGCGTGACCTACACCGTGTACCGCCACGCCTACGAGCAGGAGCGGGCCGTCGCCGTGGTGGGCTGGGTGACCACCGACGCCCAGGGTGGGATCGTGCCGGGCAGCGAGGCCCCGGCGGGGGCGTGGACCAAGGACGACCCGGTCTTCCCGCGGATGCTGGTTTTCACCGACACCGGCGTGGAGGACTTCAAGGAGTACTACTACCTGGTGGACACCGGCGGCTTCGACGGCACCAACTTCCAGGACTACGTGGTGATGTCGGCCTTCCCACCCGAGACCACGCGGCACGGCAACTTCACCTCGGCCCAGGCTCCTTGCACCGCCTGCCACGGCCTCCACAGCTCCATGCACCCCAAGCTCATCAAGGCCGCCACGGTGCGCGACCTCTGCTTCACCTGCCACGACGGCACGGGCAGCAAGTACAACGTGGCCGACGGCTTGGTGCGCGTCGGCCCCAGCTGGGCGACCAAGGCCTCCTCCTTTGCCGGCCCCTTCGGCAAGCGCGTGTGGGACAAGGCCGGCGTGGAGAGCACCTCGGCCCACGACGAGGGGAGCGGGGTGCAGGTGCGCCAGGCGCCGGGCGCCGGCGTGGTGCCCGTCACGGATTCCTGGGAAGCCCACCTCAGCTGCACCTCCTGTCACGACCCTCACAACAAGTGGCAGAACTACCGCTCCCTCCGCGGCCTCCTGCACGGCGAGCGCAGGATCGTGCGCGGCTTCTCCGAGGTGAGCTGGACGGCGCCCGACCGGAGTGATGCCGTGACGGTCAACGAGCACGTGTACGGGGTCAATTCCTTCTGCGCCTCGTGCCACCGTTTCTTCCTCGACCCGCGATACGGGAGCGAGTACAAGGGGACGGAGGGCGTGGCCGGGACCCACCGGCACCCGGTGGGGATGGCGCCGGCCGACTATGCCAACGTCCAGTACGGGCGCATGTCCTGGCAGTACGAGTACGGCTACGTCCTGGACGGGACTACGGAGGTGCCGACGGGCCCCTTCAACTTCGAGGACGCGCGCCCCCTCACCCCCACCCTGCCGCTGGAGGGAACCTTCGCCGGCGGCCAGTACAACCTCAACGTCATCATGTGCCTCACCTGCCACAACGCCCACGGGACGGCCTACGGGGGGCTCAACAACGTGGCCTACCTGAACGGGCCGTACAACGGCACCGAGGGCGCCGTCCTCGAGGACACGGGGTACACCAACCGCGCGGCCGCCCTGGCGGGGCGTCTCGGCTCGGCCGTCAACAAGCGCCTTCCCAACATGGGCGTCTGCCAGAATTGCCACCAAAAGTAAGGCACGGCCAAACGCGGCGCCGGCGCCTCCGTCCCGCGGGGGCCGGAGGGGGCGCGTTCCGCGCCGGCCGGCGGCGCCCGGGCCGCCAGG
>CAYXQP010000035.1:0-13824 GCA_964467515.1 uncultured Eubacteriales bacterium
TCTCCTGGCCGGGCTCCGGGAGCGTCTCGCGGGCCGCGGCGAGGCGCCGCCCGCGCTTGGAGGGCGTATCGCCGGCCGCGGCGAGGCGCCGGCTGCGCGCCGGGCACCGTCGGCCGGGACCGAGAGGGCTCCCGCAGGGCGGGGGGAGGGATGACGGTGTCGTCCCCGGAGACGGGCGGCCGCGGGGGAGAGACAGGCGGCCGCGGGGGAGAGACGGGCGGAGGGAGGGGGGAGACGAGCGGCCGGGCGGGCAGGATAAGGGTGCTCCCGCCCGAGACGGTGGCCCTCATAGCCGCCGGGGAGGTGGTCGAGCGGCCGGCCTCGGTGGTCAGGGAACTGGTGGAGAACTCCCTGGACGCGGGGGCGCGGCGCGTGGACGTGATCCTGGAGCGAGGGGCCTGCTCCGTGACCGTGGCCGACGACGGCTGCGGCATGACGCCCGAGGAGCTGCGCCTGGCCGTGCAGCGGCACGCCACCAGCAAGATCGCCGCGGCCGAAGACCTGCTGGCCCTCGGCACCTTGGGGTTTCGCGGCGAGGCGCTGCCCAGCATCGCGGCGGTGAGCCGTCTGGAGCTGGTGTCGCGGCCGGCCGGGCGGGACGGCGGGTGGCGGCTCGTCCTGCGGGGCGGCGTCGTGGAGGAGGAGGGGCCCGCGGCCTGCGGGGCCGGGACGCGGGTGCGGGTGACGGAACTCTTCTTCAACACGCCGGCCCGCCTCAAGCACCTCCGGAGCCCCGCCTGGGAGGTGGAGCGCTGCCTGGCCGCCGTGGCGGCCCTCCTCCTGGCCTTTCCCCACGTCAGCTTCCGCGTGTGGGTGGACGGCCGGCAGGTGCTGGCGGCCGGCGGCGGCCACCTGCGGGCCGCGGCCGCCGCCGTCCTGGGCCGGGAGGTGGCGGCCCGTCTCCTGCCCGTGGCCGCGACGGAGGGCGCGTGGAGCCTGGACGGCTTCGTGGCGCCGCCGGACCTGGCGCGGGCCGGCAGGCGCCACCTCCACTTCGTGGTCAACGGCCGCCCGGCCCTGGCGCATCCCCTGGGCCGGGCCGTGGAGCAGGCCTATCGTGGTCTCCTCCCCGGCGGGCGCTATCCGGTGGGCGTCCTGCGCCTGACCCTGCCCCCCGCCGAGGTGGACGCCAACGTCCACCCGGCCAAGGCGGTGGTGCGCCTGCAGGAAGAGGACCGGGCCTTCCGGTTCGTCCTGCGGGCAGTGCGGGTCGCCCTGGAGGGAGCCCGCCTGGTAGCCGCCTTCGCCGCCCGGGAGGGGGCCTGGCCGGCTCGGGTGGCGGAGGCCGCCGTGGCCTACCGCGCCCTGCCCCTGGAGGAGGGCGGCGAGGCGCCCGGCGAGGGCGGCAAGCCGACGGCGGCCGGGACGGGCGCGGAGGGGGGCGAGGGGCGGCAGGCGGAGGTCGGAGGGCGGTGGCCGGCCCTCCGTTACCTGGGCCAGGTGGCCGGCACCTTCCTCCTGGCCGAGGGGGAGGACGGTCTCTACCTGATAGACCAGCACGCGGCCCACGAGAGGGTCCGCTACGAGGAATACCTGGACAGGCTGGCGGCGGGGGGCGAGGCGGCCCAGGTCCTGGCGGCGCCCCTGCCCGTCCGGGTGGGCGCCGGCGGGGTGGCGGCCTGGCGGGAGGCCGACGCCGCGCTGCGGCGGATGGGATTCGTGGCCGAGGAGTTCGGACCGGACGCCCTCCTCCTCCGGGCGGCGCCGCCCTGGGCGGCCACGCCGGACGAAGCCTTCCTGGCTGCGTTGGACCGCATGGCGGACGGGCCGCCCGGCGCCCCGGAGGAGGCGGCGGGCGGCGAAGGCGACGCCGAGAGGCTGGCGCGCGTGGCCATGGCCTCCTGCCGCTCGTCGGTCCGGGGAGGGGACCGCCTGTCGGCGGCCGAGGCGGCTTCCCTCCTGGCCATGCTGGCCGGGGCGCGCAACCCCTTCACCTGCCCCCACGGTCGGCCCACCACGGTGAGGTTGACGCACGCCGACCTGGAGCGGCTCTTCCTGAGGTCCTGAGGATGGCGGGGCCGGACGGCGGCGCCGCGACCCGGGCCCGGCTGCCGGTGGTGGCGGTGCTGGGCCCCACGGCCGTGGGCAAGTCGCGCTTCGCCCTCCTGCTGGCGCGGCGCGTGGGGGGCGAGATCGTGTCCGCCGACTCGGCCATGGTGTACCGCGGCCTGGACGTGGGCACCGACAAGCCTTCCCCGGAGGAGCGGGCGGCCGTCCCCCACCACCTGGTGGACGTGGCGGACCCCGACGAACCCTTCAGCGTCGCGGACTTCGTGCGCCTGGCCGCGCGGGCCGTGGAGGAGGTGCTGGCCCGCGGCCGCCTGCCGCTCCTGGTGGGCGGGACGGGCCTGTGGATAAGGGCCCTCCTCGCGGGTTACCGGTTGCCGCCCGTGCCGCCGGACCCCAACCTGCGCCGCCGGCTCGCCGAGGAGGCGGAGCGGTCGGGCCCCGAGGCCCTGCACGCCCGCCTGGCGGCCCTGGACCCGGAGAGGGCGGCGGAGGTGGATCCGCGCAACGTGCGCCGGGTGATCCGCGCCCTGGAGGTCTGCCTCCGGGGCGGCGTGCCGGCCAGCAGCCTGGCGCGGCGCCGCGCCCCTTCTCCCTACGACGCCCTCAAGGTGGGGCTCACGCGGGAGCGCGGCGAGCTGTATCGCCTCATCGACGCCCGCGTGGAACGGCAATTGGCCGCCGGCCTGGTGGAGGAGGTCAGGGGCCTCCTGGCCAGGGGATACCCTCCCGACCTGCAAGCCTTCCAAGCCCTGGGCTACAAGGAGGTCATCGCCCACCTGCGGGGCGACTGCTCCCGGGAGGAGATGGTGCGCATCCTCCAGCGCAACACCCGGCGTTATGCCAAGCGGCAGCTAACCTGGTTCCGCCGGGAACCCGACGTGGTCTGGTTCGACCTCTCAGCGCGCTCCGAGGACGACGTGCTGGCGGAGGTGTGCTCCCTCATGGCCGAGCGGGCGTGGCTGGAGGGCGGGCAGATGCGGCCGCCAGCTCGGTGAGGGCCACGGCCAGGGCGAGGGCCGGCGCCACCTCGGCGGGCGACGGCGGCGGCTCGGCCGCGGCGCCCTCCCCCCCCGCCAGGGCGAGGAAACCGGCCAGGTTGCGGGCCACCGCCTCCCGGTAGACATCCTCCTCTCTCCCCAGGTCGAGGACGAACCTCGTCCCGGCCGCGGCTTCCCTCCCGCCCGCGGCGGACGGGCGCGCCTCCTCCCCGGCCCCGGCCGCCCGCCAGAGGCCCGCCACCTCGGGGGGCACGGAGCCCTCCAGCACGGCCCGGTGGGCTGTCCAGCCGTGCACGGTGAGGAAACAGTCGCGCCACACGAGGCGCACCCGGCACCGTCCCCGCCCGGGCGTGTGGACGAAGGCGTGGCCGTGCACGGCCAGGGCCGGCGCGGGGGCGGGGTGCTCCGCCAGGCCCAGGACGCGGGGCGCGATCCGGCCCGCGGCCGCGGGCGCCCCCCAGGCGGCCAGCGGCCGGGCGGCCCCGGCCAGCCAGGCGAAGAGGTCCAGGAAGTGGATCCCGTGCTCCACCAGGATGCCCCCGCTCTGCGCCGGGTCCCAGAACCAGTGCCCGGGCGGCAGGTCGCCGTGGGCCTCGTTGGCCACCTCGAGCCGCTGCAGCTGGGCCCTCCAGCCCGTGGCCAGGGAGCGCCGGAGGAGCCGGTAGAGGGGGTTCTGGCGGAGGACCAGGTTGACGGCGGCGACCGCGCCCCGCCGGTCGGCCTCGCGCTGGAGGGCGAGGAGCCCCTCGGGCCGCAGGGCGCCCGGCTTCTCCAGGAGGACGGGGCGGCCGGCGCCCAGGAAGGCCAGGCCCATCTCCTCGTGCAGATGGGGCGGCGCCGTTATCAGGACGGCATCCAGGGGGACCTTCAGCAGATCCTCCCAGCGGGGGAGGGCGAGGGGAGGTGCGTCCAGGGGGCGGAGTCGGCGCCAGAGGGCGGTGGCGGCGTCGCGGTTCTCCCGGCTGCGGCTGGCCACGGCGACCAGGCGGAACCGGGGCAGGCTGGCCGCGGCGGTCAGGACGAAGCGGGCGAAGCGGCCGCAGCCCACCAGGCCCACGCGGCGGAAGCCGGCCCGGCCGTCGCGCCCCCTCCCGCCGGGGGCGAGGCGGGAACGGGGGGCGCCTGGCCCGGGGCCCCCGGCGCCCGGCGAGTTGACGGGAAGAAGCCCCACAAACCATAATATACGCAGAGCGGCATCCACCCGATAACGGTGACGGGGCTCAAGCGACAGGCAAGGCTGTCTTCTGCTGCCAACGCATAAGACTAACAAGACGCGCAAAGGCTACGCAGCACCTGCCATTTCCCTGCCGGGGCCGGAGTGTGCCCCCCGAGAGCATGCCCGAGGAGGCGATGGTGTGCCCGCAGTGGAGGCAAGGCACGTCCTGTACGTCAGCACCTTCGTTCCCCGCCGATGCGGCCTGGCCACCTTCACGGCCGATCTCCTGGGAGCCGTGGACGGCACCGGTCTCCTGGCGCCGGGATCCGTCCTCGCCATGTCCCAGACCCCGCGCCAGTTCGACTACGACGGCCGGGTTATGGGCGAGCTGGTGCAGGAGGACCGGTCCGGGTACGGGGAGGCCGCCGCGGCCGTCAACGAGGGGCACTTCGACATCGTCTGCCTGCAGCACGAGTTCGGCATCTTCGGCGGGAGGGACGGAGCCCACGTCCTCGATCTGGTGCGGTCCCTGCGCAAGCCCCTGGTCACCACCCTGCACACGGTCCTCAGCCGCCCGGACCCGGCCAAGCGGGAGATCACGCGGGAGCTGGCGGCGCGGAGCCAGGTGGTGGTGGTGATGGCCAGGAGGGCCGTGGACCTCCTGGAGGAGTCCTACGGCATACCCAGGGAAAAGGTCACCTACGTGCCCCACGGCGCTCCCCTTCCGCCGCCCGAGTTCCGGGGCAGCATCCGCCGCCGCCTCGGGGTGGAGGGCCGTTTCGTCCTGACGACCATGGGCCTCCTCAATCCCGGCAAGGGGATAGAGCACATGCTGAGAGCCCTCCCCGCCGTGGTGGAGCGGTCCCCCGACGTGCTCTACCTGGTGCTCGGGCAGACCCATCCGGGCGTCGTGCGCCACATGGGTGAGTCCTACCGGGAGGAGTTGCACCGCATGGTCGAGGAGCTGGGCCTGGGCCGTCACGTCCGCTTCGTGGGCTGCTACCTCAGCAGGTCCCAGCTGGTGGAGTACCTGGTGGCCAGCGACGTCTTCGTGACGCCCTACGTGGGACGGGAGCAGATCGTCTCCGGCACCCTGGCGTACGCCCTGGCCCTCGGCAAGGCCATCGTGTCCACTCCCTACGTCTACGCCGAGGAGATGCTGGCCGATGGCACCGGCATGCTGGTGCCCTTCCAGGATCCGGCGGCCCTGGGGCGGGCCGTGGCCAGTCTGCGCGCCGAGCCGGCGCTCCTGCGGGCCCTGGAGGCGCGGGCCCGGGCCAAGGGGGCCGACATGGTGTGGAGCCGCGTGGGTCAGCAGTACGCCCGCCTGTTCCTCGAGACCCTGACCACCCGGCGCACCCTGGTGCGGACGGCCGGGTTGCCGCCAGCCGACGTGGGCCGCGGCCGGTCGGCGATGGGCCGCGTGGGCCTGCGCCGCCGCTACAGCCTGGCCGGCGGGCTCCTGCCCGGCGGGGGTGGTCTCCTCCGGGGGGAGAGGTGATGCGGGGGAGGCCGGCGGCGCCCCTCAGCCTGGACCACCTTTTCCGGATGAGCGGCAGCCTGGGCGTGATCCAGCACAGCCGCTACGCCGAGCCCGACCCGGCCACGGGCTACACCACCGACGACAACGCCCGCGCCCTCATGGCCGCCCTCGGCCTGTGGGTGCACCTGGGCGACCCCCGTCTCCTGGAGCTGGCCGCCCGCTACGTCCGGTTCCTCGCCCTGGCCCAGCGGCCCGACGGGTCCTTCGTCAACTTCTTCGGCCCGCGGGGCGAGCGCCTGGAGGAAGTGGGCAGCGAGGACTCCTTCGGCCGCGCCCTGTGGGGGTGCGGCGCCGCCCTGGCGTTGGCCGAGCCGGTGGCGGTGACGGCCGGGGCCGGCGCGGCGGGCTGGGTGCGCGCCGTGGAGGAGGTTTTCCGGCGGGCGGCGCCGCGGGCGGCACGACTGCGCTCGCCCCGCGCCCAGGCCTTCGCCATCCTGGGTCTCGCGCGCGCCATGGAGGCCGGCCAACCCCAGGCCCGGCTCCTGCCCGTGTTGGACGCCCTCGCCTCCAACCTGGTGACCCTCTACCGGCGGGCCGCCCGCCCCGGCTGGCACTGGTTCGAGGAGGTCATGACCTACAGCAACGGCGTCCTGCCCCTCGGTCTCTTCGAGGCCCATCGCGCCACGGGGCGGAGGGAGTACCTGGTGGCCGCCCTGGAATCCTTCGGCTTCCTCGTGGAGACAGTGCTCTGGCAGGGGCGGTGCCTGCGCGTGGTGGGCAACAGGGGCTGGTGGGGCCGGTCCGGGCAGAGGGCCTGGTTCGACGAGCAGCCCGTGGACGCCGCCAAGGTGGTGCTGGCGGCCGCGGGGGCCTGGCGGGCCACGGCGGCCGCCGACTACCTGCGCCTGGCCGAGACGGCCTTCACCTGGTTCCTGGGACGAAACCACCACGGACTGCCCCTCTACGACGCCGCCACGGGCGGCTGCCGCGACGGCCTCACCCCGGAGGGCGTGAACCTCAACCAGGGCGCCGAGTCCCTGCTGGCCTACCTCCTGTCCTACCTCGAGCTGGCCTCCCTCGCCCAGGAGACGGGCCGGCAGGAGGCCCAGTCCGGGGCCTGAGGGGTCCGCGGACCGGCCGCCGCGCCCGGCCGCGACGGCCGCGGCGGTCGCCCTGGCCCGGCGGCCTCGCCCGCGGGAGAGTGACCCGGCTCCACCCGCAGGAGAGTAGGCCGGCTCGCCCGCGGGTTATTCTAGGGATGGGAGGGACGCCGGGTGGACCTGCGGGACGAGTTGCTGGCGCAACGCCTCTATCACATTTTCCACACCGTGGACGGCCTCGGCCATCTGCCGGTGCGCCCTCTCTGCCACGACGGCGTGGTCTACCTGCGGGGCAAGGTGGACACCCCCCAGCACCGGGAGCTCATGATCACGCTGGCGCGCCAGGTGACCGGGGTGAAGGGCGTCGTGAGCCAGCTCACCCTCTTCGCGCCGGAGCGGGCGGGGGAGAGGCCGCCCGCCGGGGCAGGGGGATAGCGCCCGCCGGCGGGCAGCGGAGATTCTTTGACTCGGGGGGCTCCTTGCGATGAGTTACGGCTATTTCGCCGCCGACGGGCGCGAGTTCGTCATCACCACCCCCCTCACGCCGCGGCCGTGGGCCAACTACCTGACCAACGGCCGTTACTGCGCCCTGGTGTCCCAGACGGGCGGCGGCTACTCCTTCGCCGACAGCTCCGGTTACCACCGCCTCACGCGGGCCCATCCCGCCACCATGGTCCTGGAGGACAGGCCCGGACGGTACGTCTACGTACGCGATGAGGACACGGGGCGCTTCTGGAGCATCAACTGGCAGCCGGTGCAGGCCCCCTACCAGGCGTGGGAGGCCCGGCACGGCCAGGGCTACACCGTGGTCCGGTCCCTGGTGGAGGACATCGAGGGCGAGATCCTCTACTTCGTGCCCCTGGACCAGACCTTGGAGGTGTGGCGGGTCAGGATGGTCAACCGCGGCCCGGCGCCCCGGCGCCTCTCCTTCTTCACCTATGCCGAGTGGGCCCTGGGCAACTACGCCTTCGACCTCCTGGAGACCGGCTTCGCCAAGCTCTTCAAGACGGTGGAGCACCGGCAGGGCGTCATCGTGGCCGACATGCGGCTCTGGAACCTGGCCCACGGTCCCGCCAAGCCGCACCTGGTCTGGCCCCGCTCGGCCTTCATGGGCGTCAGCTTCCCGGTGGAGTCCTACGACTGCGTGCGGGAGAGCTTCGTCGGCATGTACCGCTCCCTGGCCAACCCCGCCGCCGTGGCCGCCGGGCGCTGCGCCAACTCCGAGTCCAACGGGCAGGACGCCGTGGCCGCCTTCCACGGGCGGGTGGAGCTGGCGCCGGGGCAGGAGCACGTCTTCACCGTGGTCCTGGGCACGGCCGAGGACGGCATCCACGGACTGGTGGAGCGGTACCGCGACCTGCGGTGCGTGGACGAGGAGCTGGCGCGGCTGCGGAGCTTCTGGGACGAGTACCTGGGGCGCTTCTGGGTCCAGACGCCGGACCCCGACCTCGATCTCTCCTGCAACGTCTGGAACAAGTACCAGTGTTGGATAACCTTCAACTGGTCGCGCATGGCGTCCTACTACATCGGGGGTGGCTCCATCGTGGGGTTCCGGGACAGTTCCCAGGACCTCCTGGGCGTCCTGCCCGTCAACCCCGATTGGGCCCGGAAGAAGATCGTCACCATGTGGCGGCACCAGTTCTCCGACGGCGGGACCCTCCACAACTGGGACCCCATCACCGACACCGGTCCCCGCACCGGCCACTCCGACGACGCCCTCTGGCCCGTCCTGGCCACCGTCTGGTACCTGCGCGAGACGGGAGACCTCGGCTTCCTCGACGAGAGGGTGCCCTTCTACGACCACGGCGAGGGCACCGTGCTCCAGCACCTGGAGCGGTCCCTGACCTTCACCCTGGGGCGGCGGAGCCCGCGGGGCATCCCCCTCATCGGCGAGGCCGACTGGAACGACGCCCTGGACCAGGTGGGCATCGAGGGCAGGGGGGAGAGCACCATGACGGCCGGCTTCCTCTGCTGGATGCTGCGGGAAACGGCCGAGATCCTGCGGGCCCGCGGCGACGAGGAGGGGGCGAGGCGGTGGGAGCGCGCCCGGGAGGAGGTGGCCGAGGCGGTGAACCGCCACATGTGGGACGGCCGCTGGTACGTCCGCGCCACCACGGACCGGGGGGACCCCGTGGGTTCCCACGTGAACCGCTACGGGCGCATCCACCTGGACGGGCAGACCTGGCCCATCCTGGCGGGCATCGCCGACCGGGAGCGCGCCCTCTCCTGCCTGGAGGCCGTCCGCGAGCTGCTGGACACCCCCTACGGCCCCTGCCTCTTCCTGCCCGCCTACCAGGAGGTGGACGAGACCATCGGCATCCTCACCATGTTCGCCCCGGGGGTCAAGGAGAACGGCACCATCTTCAACCACCCCGTCTGCTGGACCATCATGGCCGAGGCCCTCCTGCGCCGGCCGCGGGCCTACGAGCTGTGGAAGCGGACGTCCTTCCTCACCCGCGGGCGGGAGCCGGACCGCTACAAGGCGGAGCCCTACGTGTACGCCGAGTATGTCTACGGCGCCGACTCCCCCCTCTTCGGCCAGGGGGAGTTCACGTGGATGACGGGCACGGCGGCCTGGATGCTGCGGGCCTGCCTGGACTGGATCCTGGGCGTCCGGCCGGAGCTGGAGGGGCTGCGGGTGGACCCCGTCATCCCGGCCGAGTGGGAGGGGTTCACCGTGCGCCGCCGCTTCCGGGGGGCGGACTACGTCATCCGGGTCGAGAACCCGGAGCGGGTTTCCTCCGGCGTGGTGCGGGTCACCGTGGACGGCCACGACTGGCCCGGCCTGGAGACGCGCCGCGGCCGCGAGAGGAACCTCCTGCCCGCCTTCCAGGACGGGCGGGAGCACGAGGTGCTGGTGCTGATGGGGAGGGGGGCCGAGGAGGAAGGGGTGTTGGCCGCCGCCGAGGCGGTGCCGGACCGCGCCAGGTGACGGATAGCGACAGCCGTCGCGGCAGGAAGTCCCAGGGAGAGGGGAGAAGAGATCAGGGACAAGGGCGACGGCGGCGACCCTCAGTGGGGGGTCGGCGGGGCGCCGCGCGGGGACGGTGTGCCTCCGCCGGCGCCGTCGGGCCGCGGAGGTGGGGCCTTGGAGCCCCTGGCGGTGGAGGAGGATTTCCGCGACGGCTGGGTGATCCTGCGCCTGGCCGGGGAGCTGGACCTGCGCGGCGCCCAGGTCCTGCGCCGGCGGGCCGAGACGGCCCTTTACCGTCACGGCACCTGGCGCCTCGTGCTCAATCTCAAGAAGGTCGGTTTCCTCGACAGCTCCGGGCTGGGTGCGCTCCTGGCGCGGCACCGCGCCCTCACGCTGCGTGGGGGCGCGCTGGTGCTGGTGGCGCCCCAGCCCCACGTCCGCGCCGTGCTGCAGCTCAGCGGCCTGGCGGGGATCCTGCCCGTGGCGCCCACCGAGGAGCGGGCCCTGGCGCAGGCTCCGGCAGCCCCTCGCCCACCGGAGCCGTGGCGCCTGCCGGAGGGGCTGGGCGGCGCATGAGGGAGGGAGGCGCCTTGGGGGAGGTGCCGGCCCCGCCCGCCGGCAACGAGATGGAGCTCCGGTTCCCCGCCCGGCCGGAGAACGTGGGCCTGGCCCGCGTGGCCGTGGCGGCCTTCGCCAGCCAGCTGCCCTTCACCCTGCCGGAGCTGGAGGAGATCAAGGTGGCGGTGTCGGAGGCCGTCTCCAACGCCGTGGTGCACGCCTACGACGGCGGCGAGGGCGCCGTCCGGGTGCGGGCCTGCCGGCGGGACGGGGTGCTGGAGATCGTGGTGAGCGACCGGGGCCGGGGCATCGAGGACGTGCGGCGGGCGCGGGAACCATCCTTCACCACCGCTCCCGGCCGGATGGGGCTCGGCTTCGCCTTCATGGAGGCCTTCATGGACAGGGTCGAGGTGGCCTCGGCGCCGGGGCGGGGCACCCGGGTGCGCATGTGGAAACGAGCGGGCGGCCGGCCAGGCCCAGGGGAGGACTGAGCGGCCGGGAGACGGCCGGACTCCTGGAGCGCTGGCGCTCCGGGGACCAGGAGGCCGGAGAGAGGCTCGTCCTGGTGCACCTGCCCCTGGTGCGGGCGGCGGCGGCGCGTTTCCAGGCGCCGCGAGCCGAACGGGAGGACCTGGTCCAGGCCGGCCTGCTGGGACTGGTGCGGGCCATGCGGCGGTACGACGCGGCTGCCGGCGTCGAGCTGGCCACCTTCGCCTTCCCCTTCATCCTCGGCGAGATGCGGGAGCAGGCACGGGCGGCGGCGGGCACCGGGCTGAGCCGGCGGCGGTGGCGGCTGCTGGGGCGCGCCCGGCGGCAGGAAAGCTTCCTCCGGCAGGAGCTGGGCAGGGATCCCGCCGCCGCCGAGGTGGCCCTCGCCCTGGGCCTGGAGCCGGCAGACCTGGTGGCGCTCTTGGATGCCGCCTCCCCGCGGCTGCCCCTCGCCGAGGAGGTGCCCGCGCCGCGCCGGTACGCGGAGGACCTGGAGGAGCGGGCCGACCTGGTGCGGGCCCTGTCCTGGCTCTCGCCGCGTCAGCGCGCCCTGGTGGCCCTCCGCTATCTGGAGGGGCGGCGGCAGGCCGAGGTGGCCCGGACCCTGAGGATCTCGCAGTCCCAGGTCTCCCGCCTGGAGGAGAAGGCCCTGGCATCGCTGCGGCGCCTCCTGGGCTAGCCCGCGTGAAGACGCCGCCGCTTCGCCGCCCTGAGCGGCCGCAACCGGCCATGCCAAGCCGCGCTGCACCGGCGGGACGTGACCGCGCGGCGCTCTCTCTCCAGCGGGTCGGCGGCGCCCGACTTACCGAAGCGGCATAGGGCTTCCGGCTCGGGACAAGACTAGTGCCTGGCGTGGTGAGACCCGTGCTGAGCGAGCGGGCGGGCCGCTGGCTGCTGGCGGTGCTGCTGGCCGCGCTGCTGGCGGCGGGGATCCTCCTGGTCCGCGGCTTCGCCGGCCGGCGGGCGCCGGAGCGCGCCCGGCTCGTCGAGGAGGAAGGGGGACGAACGGTGGCTTCCGTGGTCAAGGTCCTGGAGCTGGTGGGCGAGTCGGAGAGGGATTGGGACGACGCGGTGCGCAACGCCGTGGCCGAGGCGGCCAAGACGGTCCGCAACATCACGGGGATCGAGGTCTGCAACATGACGGCCAACGTGAGGGACGGGCGCATCAGCGAGTACCGGGCCAACGTCAAGGTGGCCTTCGTCGTGGACCCGGACCGGGCCGGGGCGTGAACCGGCCGTGGCCAAGGTGGGCCAGAAGGAGCGCCAGCGTTTCAACCTGCTCCAGAAGAAGCACTCGCCCCGCCGTCCCGTGGCCCGCAACGCCGGCTTGGCCTTCCTTGTTGGGGGGGCCATCTGCGCGGTGGGGGAGGGGGTGCGCCAGTTCTTCCTCTGGCGCGGCCTCTCGCCCGAGACGGCGGGGGCGCCCACGGCGGCCGTCATGATCTTCCTGGGTGCCCTGCTCACGGGGTTGGGCGTGTACGACGAGGTGGGGAGGCTGGGTGGCATGGGCGCCGCCCTGCCGGTGACGGGCTTCGCCAACAGCATCGTGGCCCCCGCCATGGAGTTCAAGCGCGAGGGATGGGTGATGGGGGTGGGTTCCCGCATGTTCACCGTGGCGGGTCCCGTCGTCGTCTACACCATGGTCACCTCCTTCGCCGTCGGGCTCGTCTACTACCTCCTCTTCCACCCGCGCTGAGGTCTTCGTCCACCGGCACGGCGCCGCGCCCGTCCATAGGGCGGCGGCTCGGGACGACCGTTTTGGGGAGGTGGGGGAAGCCATGGCCGTGGCGGCGCCGCCTGCGCCCGCCGTGCAAAAGAAGCGAGGGCAACAGACTCTGGAGTTCACCTCGCCGCCGGTGATCCTGGCCACGGCGGCCGTCGTGGGCCCCATGGAGGGGCAGGGGCCTCTGGGCCACCTCTGCGACGAGGTGACCCAGGACTGCCTGCTGGGTCAGGCGAGCTGGGAGCGGGCCGAGGTGCGCTACCTGGAGAAGGCCGTGCAGAAGGCCACCGCCAAGGCGGGCCTCAAGCTGGGCGACCTGGACCTGGTGGTGGCGGGCGATCTCCTCAACCAGTTGGCCGCCTCCTCCTTCGCCGGCCGCACCCTGGACAGGCCCTTCCTGGGGATCTTCGCGGCCTGCGCCGCCTGGACGGCGGGGCTCACCGTGGCCGCCATGCTGGTGGACGGGGGCTTCGCGGCGCGGGTGGGGGTGGGTTGCTCCAGCCACCACGACGCCGCCGAGCGCCAGTTCCGCTACCCCACCGAGTTCGGCGTCCAGCGGCCCCCCACGGCCACGTGGACGGCCACCGGCGCCGCCGCCGCCGTGGTGGCCGACGGGGGCCAGGGGCCGCGCATCACCCACGCCACCATCGGCCGCCTGGTGGACGCCGGCGTGAAGGATCCCTACGACCTGGGCTCCGCCATGGCGCCGGCGGCGGCCGCCACCCTCGCCGCCCACTTCCAGGACACGGGACGGCGGCCCGACGACTACGACCTCATCCTGACGGGGGACCTGGGCCAGGTGGGGCGGGCCGTCGTCAGCGACCTGCTCCTGGACGCCGGCTTCCACGTGGCCGACCGGCTCGACGACTGCGGCCTGCGCCTCTACGACCGGCGGCGCCAGGACGTGCACGCGGGCGCCAGCGGCTGCGCCGCCTCGGGCGTCGTCTTCGCCGCCCAGCTCTGGCACCGGCTCAAGGGGGGCAGTCTGCGGCGGGTGCTGCTGGCCTCCACGGGCGCCATGTTCAGCCCCACCACCTACCAGCAGGGGGAGTCCATCCCCGGCGTCGCCTACGCCGTGGCCGTGGAGGCGCCGGGGACATGAGCCTGGCCCTGGCCTTCCTCGCCGCCTTCGCCGTGGGGGGCGCCCTCTGCCTGGCCGCCCAGCTGGCGGTGGACCTGGCCCGCCTGCAGCCGGCCTCCGTCATGGTCCTCTTCGCCAGCCTGGGGGCGCTCCTGAGCGGCCTCGGGCTCTACGAGCCCCTGGCCAGGGTCGGGGGCGCCGGCGCCCTGGTGCCCCTGCCCGGCTTCGGCCACATCCTGACCCAGGGCATCATCAGCGACATCAGCCGGCACGGGTTCATCGGCATCTTCGGCGGCGGCCTCGAGGCCGCCG
>CAYXQP010000036.1:0-13720 GCA_964467515.1 uncultured Eubacteriales bacterium
CCGGCGGGCTCGGCCGGGGCTGCGGGGTCGGCACGGCGGCGGTTCCTGCGCCTGGCGGCGTACGCGGCGCCGGCGGCCGTAGCCCTGGACCTGGCGCTGGCGGCCCGGGCGCTGGCGCAGTCGCCGGGCGGGCAGGGTGTGCTGGAGTGGCCCGACGACGAGGAGTACGGCGGTCCCTTCCCCACGCCGTGAACGGTGCACGGTGGGGCACGGTGGGGAGCGTTGGCCGCCGCAGCGGCCGTTCGGCGGGCGGCCTCGTGCCGTGGGGCGCGGGGGGAGGGCGGGCGACGGCTGCTGGTGGGGTGGGCCGGCGCCAGCTAATAGTGGGAGGCACGGGAGATAATTCTTTTGGTTGTCTTTGGTCCGGATTCCGGTGTCCGGATTTCGGAGCTATAGCGGATGGTGAGGCCCACACCAACCTCCGACCAGTTTTCCGCGTCACGGCCTGGGCGCCGTCGGGGCCGGGATGGACGGCGCAGGCGGTTCGGGATGAGGCAAGGGGATGAATCCGCGGCGGGAGGGGCGCCAACGGCGACGGGGGGATGAATCCGTGGCGGGAGCGGCGCAAGCGGAGGAGGGCGACGGTGTAATGGCGGGCGGTGACGGGGTGCGCCGGGGGGCGGAGAGAGGGTCCGTCTCGCGGCGGCGGTTCCTGCGCGTGGCCACCTACGCCGTGCCTACGGTCACGGCGTTGGACGTGGCCCTGGCGGGGCGCGTCCTGGCCCAGACGGGGGGCGGCGGCACCGGGGGCGGTACCGGGGGCGGCGGCCCGACGGGAGGCGGCACGGGCGGTGGCGGCCCCACGGGTGGCACGACGGGCGGTGGTGGTGGCGGCGGAGGCGGAGTCCTGCCGGCGGCCGTGACGGGCAACACCTTCGTGGGGCAGGGTGGTGACATCATCATCCAGTTTCCCGAGGGATCGCTGACGGGCACGCTCGGCGCGGGGATATCGCCGCTGGGCGGCGATGACGAGGTTTACCAGGATGTCCTGGACCTTCTATAGAGGGGGTGGGTGGTGATGGCTGAGGGCGGTCCGGTGCTGGGGGCCTACCGGCTGGACCTGCGCGTGGCGGGGCAGCCCTTGTCGGTGGTGAGCGAGCCGGCCGTGGTGATGGTCAGGGAAAAGGTCTGCCCGCCGGGGGCGAGCGTCTACGTCTATGATCCCGTGCTGCGGGCCGTCGTGTCCCTGCCGGGCGTCCGCGAGGCCGGCTGGTTCAGGGGGCGGTGTTACCGGCTGGACCGGCTCTTCGTCATAAGGGACGCGGGGGCCGTCTTCGGCGACGTGCCCACCTCCCACTGGGCCAGCCCGTACATCAGGGCCCTGGCGCGGCGGCGCGTCGTCCGGGGCTATGGGCTCCGCCGCTTCGAGCCGGAGCGGGAGGTCAGCAGGGGGGAGTGGGCGAAGCTGCTGGTCCTGGCGGCCGGGTTGCCGGGCAGTGCCGGGAGCGTGGACGCCGAGTCCGCCGCCCACTGGGCGCGTCCCTTCGTGGCGACGGTGCTGGCGCGCGGCATCATGCGCGGCTACGGCGACGGGGGCTTTCGGCCGGGGCGGCCGGTGAGCAGGGCCGAGGCCGCGGCCAGCGTCATGCGGGCCCTCGGGGAAGCCGGGGGAGGCACGGCCGCCTTCTCGGACGTGCGCGGCCACTGGGCCGAGGGGTTCATCGCCGCGGCGGCTGCGCGCGGGATCATGAAGGGCTTTCCCGACGGCACCTTCCGGCCCGAGCAGGCGGTGACGCGGGCTCAGGCCTGCCAGATAGCCGCTCTCGCCTTTCGGAGGGAAGAGTTCGGCTTCACGGCTTGACGGTGGTCGCTCCGGCTCCGCCGTCGGCCTCGGCGAGGCCGGGCTCGCCCGCAGGGGCGGCGGGGTCGCCGATGGGATCCGTGGCGACGGCGGGATCGCCGAAGGGGTCCGTGTCAGCGGCGGCGGGCAGGGCCTCGGCGGCCGCCAGCGCCACACCCTCCAGGCTCTGGAGGTGGAGGGAGTAGACCGTCTCCCCGCCGGTCCCGCCGGATGGGGCCCCGTCGTCCAGTCTTAGGATGGATCCGGCGAAGTAGGCGAGGCCGGGCTCGGCGCGGAAGATCAGGTCCAGGGAGTGCGCCGCGCCGAAGGGGCTCGCGGCAGGCCCGTCCACGGGCCGGAGGGACACGGTGAGCCAGCCGGCCGCCCGTCCGCCGGCGGCCATCAGGCAGTGGCTTCCCTTGGGGAGCGTCAAGGTCCGCGGTTGGTCGGCGGGTGCGGGGCCGCGCGGCGGTGCCGCGGGTGCGGCGGTCAGCGTTACGACGGCGGCTCTCTCCAGGGCCAGGCAGAGGCGGAGGCGGGGCGGCGGGGCGGGTGCGCGGAGGCTCGCTCGGAGCCATTCCTCCCATTCTCCCGGCGAGAGGCCGAAGCTAGCAGCGAAGGCCAGGTCGTGGGGCAGGTCCCGGAGCAGGTGCAGGTAGCGGAGCACGGGGGCGTCGCCGTAGCGGGCCCGTAGGGCCAGGAAGGCGGCCGCGGCGTACTCCTGGGGACCGTACGCGGCGCCGCCCGGCGCTTCGCTGGAGGGGAGGCCAGTGTCCGCTGCCAGGGGGCCGAGGAGCCCCTGGCGGGCCGCTGCGCGCACGCGGGCCAGGGACGGCAGCTCCGGGCGGAAGGGGCTGCCCCGTTGCAGGGGGCCGGCGTGGGGGCGGCAGGCCGTCTCGGCGCAGAATTCGTTCTGGAGCCAGTGGGCGAGCCCCTCCTCCAGCCACCGGGCCGCTCCCGTGACGCCGTTGGTCCGGAGGAGCGAGTGGGTGAGCTCGTGGGCGACGGCGGCGGCCAAGGACCCGGCCCGCCGGGCGACGGCGGCGTTGAGGAGGATGGTCCTCCCGTCGGCGGTGGTGAGGCCCGCGCTGCCCTCGGCCAGGCCGCGGGCCACGCGCCCCGCGACGCCGAGGGCGACGGCGGCCTGCTCGTAGGAGGCCGGCATGCCGTAGACGGCCACCGTCACGGGGCCAGCGAGGTCCAGGCCGAGCCGGCCGGCGAGAAAGCGGCGTGCCCGTCCGGCCAGTTCCGCCAGCCGGGCCTCGGTGCCCGGTTCCAGGTCCGGGCTGGCCCAGACGTGCACGGTTTCCCTCTCGGCGGGGGAAGCCGGGGGGGCGGCCTGCTCGGCGGGGGAAGCCGGGGGGGCGAACCGCCCGGCGGGGACGGAGGGGCGGGCGCTGCCGTGCGTGGCGCCAGGCTGGCTTCCGGGGAGGGGGGCGCGGGCGCCGGCGGGGAGGGCCCCTGCCAGGAGGGCGACCAGGGGGAGAAGGACAGCGGCAAGGGGAAGGCGCACGGGGAGCACGGGCAACACCCGTTGGTCCATCGCCGCGCGGGTGCAGCCCTGCTTGCGACGAGCGTTCTATCCGGCCTGGGGCCGTGGTCCGGACGCCGGGAGGTCCGGGGGGCTGTTACGGTTGCTGGGAGACAGGCTCCGACTCGGCGTCGTCGCGGGGGCGGTGGCGCCGGTAGAGGTGGAGGCTGGCCGCCGTCAGCGCGAGACCGACGACGCTGCCGGCCAGCGAGGCCCCTGCCGCGGAAGGCCCCGCCGGCGGGCGAAGCTGCTGCCAGGGGAGGCAGCCGGCCAGGGCGCAGTCCAGGCTGAGGTCGCTGGCCAGCGCCAGCTCGGTCGCCAGGAGGACGGCCGCGCCGGCGAGCAGCACCCCGTTGCGCAGCAGGAGAGCCTGGGTGACCAGATGGTCGCCGAGGAGGCCGCCACAGCGGCACCGGCGCCTCTGGCGGCGGATCACCAGGCGGGCGAGGTGGGCGGTGAAGAGGACCAGGAGCAGGGTGGTGGCGCCGGCGGCCCACAGGCCGCGGAAGCCCGCCAGGACGAGGGCGCCCACCGCCAGCTCCACGGCGCCGAGGGTGACGAAGCCCGCCGCGGCCAACGCGGACGCCAGGCGGCCGCCGCGCACGCCGCGGTGCGGCTCAGGCGCGCGGGGGGAGCGGACGGCCTGGAGCGTCGCCGGGTCGCCGACCTTGGACGCGCCCGCCGTCAGGAAGGCCAGCCCCAACCAACTCCTGAGGAAGATCTGGAGTGCCGCCAGCGCCGCCATGGCCATGGGTGTCACCTGCCCCTCCCACCCTTCCCTTGGTAAGATGATAACAAATCGGGGCCGCGGCGGCAGGGGCGTGTTTTCGCGTCAGGGCCGGCGGATGGCGGGGAGGGGATGCGCCCTTGGATGACCTGGTGGGACGCAGGCCGCGTCGGTCGCCCGAGGTGCTGGCCGAGGACTTCGACGACGAGCTGGTCCTGTGCGAGCCGGTGCGGGAACAGGTGGTCCTGCTCAACGAGGTGGGCGCCGCCGTCTGGGAGCTGTGCGACGGCTCTGTTACCGTGGGGGAGATAGCGGCGCTGCTGGCCGGGCACACGGGCGCCGATAGGGAGCGGGTGGCGGCCGACGTGCGGGCCTTCGTGGAAGACTTGGTGTCCCGTGGCTTCCTGACACTGGAGGAGGCGGCCGGCGCCGGGGGACCGGCGTGATGCCTGTCGCGGCCGACGGCAGCGCACCGCGAGGGCCAGGCCGGCGCAGTCGGAGGGCGGCGCCGCCGGCTTCCCCTTGGGATCACCTCGCCGACGCCGACGCTTTTGGCGTGTCCTACCGGCGCTTTCTTGACGCCTATGCTCCCCTGGGCGCCGCGGGGGCGCCGGCCGTTGTGGCGGTGGGCGACGCCGCCGACGGCGTGACGACCCAACCGGGTCCCTCTCCCGCCGCCGGGCGCGCTGTTCGCGGCGTGGCCGAGCTCGAGTGGCGGCTCTTCAAAGAGTGGACGGCGCGCCTGGAGGAATCCTGCACGCTGGTGCACGCCGCCGTCCTGGGCCTGCGCGGGCGGGCGGTCGTGCTGGCGGGCCGCACGGGGAGCGGCAAGACGACGCTGGCCTTGGCTCTCCTGGCGCGAGGCTGGACCTTCCTCTCCGACGACTGCGCCGTGCTGGACGGGGCCGCCTCGTTGCGCGGCGCGCCGCTCCACGTGAGGGTTTGGCCGGCTCCCGGCGCCATGCACGTCAAGGGCGGACTGAGCCGTTCCCTGGCCCGGTCCCTGGGCGGCGCACTGGCTGCGGTGCCATACCCGGCCGGTTTCTTTCCCCAGGCCGAGGAGCCCGCTCTCTGCTGCCTCGTGCGTCCCCCGCTGCTGGCCCCGCCGGGCCGGCCCTGGCCGGTGGCGGCCGTCGTCCTCCCGGAAAGGAGGGACGGCGACGCCGAGGGCCGCGACGGCGATGCGGCGCGCGGCCACCGCCCCGTACTGGAGCGCCTCACGCCGGCGCGAGCGCTGAAGGAATTGGTCTTCCACAGCTTTGCCCGCACGCCGGACCGGCTGGGCCGCGATTTCCGGCTGCTGGCAGCCCTCGTGCGGGCTGTTCCCTCTCACCGCCTCCTGCCGGCCGATCCGGACGCCACGGCCGCCATCCTGGAACCCTTGGTCGACGGCGGTTGAAGCGGCGCGGCGGGCGTCGGCGTCGGCACCGACGCAAGGCAAGGGCCGCGGCGCGTAACCGCAGCCCTTGCCGTGGGGCGTCGTCGTTTCGGCTCCTCGTGCCGGGCGGTCGACTGAACCGGCCGGCACGAGGCGAGCCCGTCTTATTTGGAGCGGATGGACTTAAGCAGGCGGTCGTCTATGTCGGCGTCGTCCTGGTGGATGGCGATGGCGTCCGTGGGGCAGGACTCGACGGCCTCCTCGACCTCGGCCTGGAGCTCGCCGGGGTACGGGTCGGCGATCACATAGGAGAGCCCGTCGTCACCCAGCTCGAAGACCTGGGGACAGATGGACTCGCAGATGGCGTCGCCAATGCAGAGGTCGTGATCCACGGTGGCCCTCATGCTCATTCCTCCCCTGATGCCGGCCGTCGCCGCCGGGCTGGCCCTAGCCCTGGCGGCTGTTGGGGCTGGCAAAAAATCAAGGCGTATTCTATACCAATGGCAGGTGCCTGACAAGGAAACGGGGACGGCTGCGAGCGGTGGCGCCGACGCCTGGCTGCGGACGGCAGCGGGCGGTGGCGCCGAACCTGGCTGCGGACGGCGGCGGGCGGGGGACCACGGAGGGCGGGACGGCGCGGCGTGGGGCGGCGCGGGGCGGGACGGCGCGGCGCAGCTCAGGGGGGCTGGTTCGTTGGCCGGGAGCGCGGTGGAGGATGCAAACGTGCGGCTCAGCCTGCGGGCCGGCGAGTCCCTGTGGGCCGCCGCGGCGGAGAGGGTCGGGCCGGGCATGGCGGCCAGGGCCGCCGTCTTCCTGGTGGGATCGGCGGTGGCCGGCTTCGCCGACGGCCACTCGCGGCCGGACCTGCTCTTGGTCCTGCCGGAGGAGGACGTGGAGGAGGGCGCCGCCGCCCTCGGCCTGACCCCCGGCCAGTGGGGGCGCCTCCGGTTTGCGGCGGGCGGGAAGGGGTGCGTCGTGTCGGCGGCTTCCCTGGAGGGGGCGGTGCTGGCCGTGGAGGACGACGCTCTCTTTCTCCTCCAGTCCGGACGCGTCGTCCACGACGGGGCGGGGGAGGCCGCCCGTCTGGCGGCCCTGGCCCGGCGGGTGCCGCCCGAGACGTGGCGGGCCAAGGCCGAGGCCGCCTACCGGGCCTTCCGCCAGCGCAAGGCCTCCCTGGCCTGGGCCATGCGGCGCGGCCAGCCCTACGTGTGCCTCGACAACATCACGCGGCTGGTAGCCCTGTCCCTGCGCCTGTGCTATTATCTCGCGGGGAAACCGCCGGCCAACGCCAAGTGGCTCTTCCAGGGGGCCATGCGCACCGCCACGGGGCGCCGGATCAGGCCCGTCCTGCTGGAGTTGTTCGGCTCCCTCGGCGACGTGGCCGTCCTGGGCGGTTCCTACAGCCTGCGGCACAACGCCGTCTACGCCGTTCTCACCCGGTTGCAGCGCGCCCTGGAGGAGGAGCTGCGGTAGCGCCGGTGCGGGTGCCGGTCGGCCCGGCGGGGGAGAGGGCGGGAGGGAGGGCACGCATGTTCCTCTTCACCTACGGCACTCTGACGAGCCGCCGGCGCCTGGAGGAGCTGGTGGGGCGGGCCCTGCCCAACCCGCGTCCGGCCGTGGCGCGCGGCTTCCGCCTCTACCACTCGCCGCCCCTCGAGTATCCCCTCATCCTGCCGGACGCCGACGGGGAGCTGAAGGGGCTTCTCTGGGAGATCGAGGAAAGGGACCTGGCGGTCCTCGACCACTACGAGGGTTGCGACGAGGACCCGCCCCAGTATTTCCGCCAGTGGATCAACGTGCACGTGGACGGGGAGCAGGTGCGCGCCCAGGTCTACGTGGGCAACCCGCTGGCCTGGCCCGTGGAGAGGCTGCACCAGGATGGCTAAGCCCACCGAGAGGGAGGTCCTCACCTGGGAGGACGTGCAGTCCCTGGTGGACCAGGTGGTGGAGCGCATCCACCAGCCGCGGGAGTTCGACGCCATCCTCTGCATCACCCGGGGTGGCATGATCCCCGCCTGCCTCATCAGCGAGCAGCTCGACATCCGCAACATCATGGTGGCGGCCGTCGTCTTCCCCTCGGGCCCCGGTGCCATGGGGCGGCGGCCCTTCTTCTGGCAGTTCCCCGAGGACACCCTCCTGCGCGGCAAGCGGGTGCTGGTGGTGGACGACGTGTGGGGTGACGGGCGGGTGGCCATGGCCGTCAAGGTGCGGGTCATCGGCGCCGGCGGGCGGCCCGAGGTGGCCGTCCTGCACTACCGGCCGGAGGAATCCGAGTTTCCCAACGACGCCCCCGACTACGCGGCCGCCGTCACGGACCGCTGGATCGTCTATCCCTGGGACCGGCCGGCCGCGGTCTGAGGGACGGTCGGCCACGGTCTGAGGGACGGCCGACGACGGTCCGGGGAGCGGCGGGCGGGGTGCAGGGAGCGGCGGGCGGGGTGGGCCGGCCGCGGCGGCGCCCGGCGCCTGCCGCCTGGGGGTGGAGGGTCGTGAAGGTGGTGGTCAGCGCCTCGCGCCGGACCGACGTCCCCGCCTTCTTCACGGGCTGGTTCCTCCGCCAGCTGCGGCGCGGCCGGGCCGCGGTGCCCAATCCCGTCACGGGGCGCCCCTACCTCGTTGACCTGCGCCCCGAGCGGGTCCACAGCATCGTCCTCTGGTCCAAGGACTACGGCCGCCTCCTCCCCCGCCTGGACGAGCTGGCGTCCTACCGTCTCTTCTTCCACCTGACGGTGAACGGCTACGGTCCGGAGTTGGAGCCCCTGGTGCCGCCCGCCGGGGAGGCGGTGCGGCAGGCGCGGGCCCTGGCGGCGGCCCGGGGGGCCGAGGTGGTGGCGTGGCGCTTCGATCCCGTCGTCTTCGACTGGCGGGCGGCGCGGCGGGGCGAGCCCTTCCCCGGGGCCGCCGAGCGCCTGGAAACCTTCGCGCGCCTGTGCGCGGACCTGGCGGGGGCGGGGGTCCGCCGCTGCACCGTCGCCTTCCTGAAACCGTACCGCAAGGTGCGGTGCCGCCTCCGCCGCCTCGGGCTGGAGGCGGCCCTCCACCACCCGTCGCCGGAGGAGAAGCGCGCCTTCGTCCGCTCGCTCCTGGAGGTGGCCGAGGCCCACGGGGTGGGGGTGCGGGCCTGCTGCGAGGAGGAACTGGCCGGCCTGCCCGGCCTGGGCGGCGGGGGCTGCGTGGACGGGCGTCTCCTGGGCGAGCTCTTCGGGGAACCCGCCAGCACGGCCCGCCACGCCGGCCAGCAGGGGGGCTGCCGCTGCACCGTGTCGGCCGACGTGGGCGCCTACGAGGCGATGCCCTGCGCCCACGATTGCCGCTACTGCTACGCGTGCCCGGTGTCGGACCGCCTGGCGGCGGGGCGGCGGCGGCGCCTGTGCTATAATGGCCGCGCCGGCTGGCAGCGGGAGGCAGGGGTGGCCCTTTGAGCGGCAGGTGCCTGCGGGGGATTCGCGGCGCCATTACGGTGGAGGAAAACACGGCAGCCGCCATCGCCGAGGCCGTCACGGAGCTCCTCCAGACCCTGCAGGCCCAAAACGACTTCTCCCTCGCCGACGTGGCGGGCGTCTTCTTCACCGCCACGCCCGATCTGGACGCCGACTTTCCGGCGGCCGCCGCGCGCCAGGCGGGGTGGGACCAGGTCCCCCTCCTCTGCGCCGTGGAGATGAATGTCCCCGGCTCCCTGGGTCGGTGCATCCGGGTCCTGGTCCTGGTCAACACCCATCGCCGCCAGGAGGAGATGAGCCACGTCTACCTCCGTGACGCCAGGGTCCTCCGTCCCGACCTCGACCACTGAGGCGTCCGAGGCGGAGGCCGCCGCGCAACCGGTCGCCGACCGCAGGGCGACGGGGGAGGCCGGCCTGTCCGCCCCCCCGCCGGGCGGTAGCGGGGCGGGAGAGGCCGTGAGCGTGGTGACCATCGACGGTCCCGCCGGGGCGGGCAAGAGCACGGTGGCGCGGGAGGTCGCCCGTTCCCTCGGTTTCCGCTACATCGACACGGGGGCCATGTACCGGGCCGTCACCTGGCTGGCCCTGAGGGAGGGGGTGGACCCCGAGGACGGCGCCGCCCTGTCGTCCCTGGCGCGGGACACGGCCATCGAGCTGGACCAGGGGGAGGACGGCGGGGTCCGGGTGCGCGTGGAAGGCGTGGACGTGACCGCCGCCATCCGTTCACCCGAGGTGGAGCGGGCGGTGGCGCTGGTGGCGCGGCACCCGGCGGTGCGGGCGGCCATGGTGGCCCGGCAGCGCCGCCTGGCCCTGCTCGGCCGGGCGGTCCTGGAGGGGCGCGACACGGGGAGCCACGTGGTGCCCGAGGCCGGGTTCAAGTTCTACCTGACGGCGCGGCCCGAGGTGCGGGCGCGGCGGCGCTTGCGGCAACTGCGCGCGCGGGGGCACCGCGTTTCCTTGGCCCAGGTGCTCCGCGAGGTGGAGGACCGGGATCGGCTGGACGCCGGCCGCGAGGCGGCCCCCCTGCGCCCGGCCCCCGGCGCCGAGGTCATCGACACGTCGGATCTGGACGCCCGCCAGGTGGTGGGGCTGATCCTGGAGCGGATGGGGCGCCGGGTGCGGCCCGGGCCGTCCGCGCGGGCGGGGGACTGAGTTGCACCGAGGGGAGATCAACCTGTCCTGGTACCGGCTGGCGAAGGCCGTGGTGGGCGCCGTCCTCCGGCTCTGGTTCCGGCTGGAGGTGGTGGGGGCCCATCTGCTGCCGGCCCGGGGTCCCGTGGTGGTCTGCGCCAATCACCGTTCCTACTGGGATCCGCCGCTGGTGGGGTGGGCCATGCGCCGGCCGGCGCGCTTCCTCGCCAAGGAGGAGCTCTTGCGGATGCCGCTGCTGGGGCGTCTGATGGCGTCCCTCGGCGCCATCCCCGTGCGGCGCGGCGCCGCCGACCTGGGGGGAATCCGCCGGGCGGTGGAGGCCCTGCGCGGGGGCGCCGCCTTGGTGGTCTTCCCCGAGGGCACCCGCAACCGGTCGGGGCGTGCCCTGCTGGCCGGCCACCCCGGGGCGGCCTACCTGGCTCTGACGACGGGGGCGCCCATCGTTCCCGTGGCCGTGAGCGGCTCGTTGCGTTTTCGCGGCCGCGTGCGGATCATCTTCGGTGAGGCTCTCGACGCGGCCGGGGAGGCCGCCGGCGCCGGCACGCGCCAGGCGCGCGCCCTGGCCGTCAGCGAGAGCGTGATGCGGCGGCTCGACGACCTGCTGGCGCGCACCGCGGACAGGCCGGCGGAGGGAGCGGGCAACGCCTGAGCGGAGGGAGCGGGCAACGCTTGAGCGGAGAGCGACGCTTGCGGGTGGTGCTGGCCGACGTCTACGGATTCTGCGTGGGAGTCAGGCGCGCCGTGCGCAAGGCCGAGGCGGCGGCGGCGGGCGGCCGGGCGGCCAGCCTGGGCCAGCTCATCCACAACCCCCAGGAGGTGGAGCGGCTGGCCGAGCGGGGCGTGCGGACGGTCGCCAGCCTGGAGGAGGTGGCTGGCGGCCAGGTGGTCATCCGGGCCCACGGCGCTCCGCCGGCGGTGTACGAGGAGGCGTCCCGGCGGGGGCTGCACGTGGTAGACGCCACGTGTCCCTTTGTGCTTTCATTGCAGAGGAAGGCCAGGGCCCTGGCCGACGAGGGCTACCACGTGGTCGTGGTGGGGGACCCGAGCCACCCCGAGGTGGTGGGCGTGGTGGGCTGGATCGGCGAGCGGGGCCTGGTGGTGAGCTCGCCCGAGGAGGTGGACAGGCTTCCCCCCCTGGAGAGGGTGGGCGTGGTGGCACAGACCACCCAGCGGCAGGAAAAAGTTGACGCCGTGGTTGCGCGCCTGCGGGAGAAGGCACGGGAAGTCCGCGTGGAGAATACAATCTGCCACGCGACCTGGGAGAGACAGGAGGCGGCCCGCCGGCTGGCGGGCCAGGTCGACGTCATGGTGGTGGTGGGCGGCCGGGGCAGCTCAAATGCCCAAAAGCTGGTGGCGGTCTGCCGCGACGCCGGGGCGCGCACCTACCACATCGAGACGGCGGGCGAGCTGCGGCCCGAGTGGCTGCGGGGGGCGGGGGCGGTCGGCGTCACGGCCGGGGCGTCCACGCCGGAGTGGATCGTCAAGGAGGTAGTCGCGAGGATGGAAGAGCTGGTCGGGACGGAGCAGGCGGAACGGGACGAGGTGGAGGCGGCGCGGGCGGCGGCCTCCGGCGATGCGGGTTCTCCGGAGGCGGGCTCGCTGGCGCCGGCCGCCGCGGTGGGTGACGCGGTGTCGGTGAGCGACGCGGGGGACGGTGCCCCGGTCGCCCAGGCGGGCGACGGCGCAGGGGCGGGCGGCGCGGACGAGGGGGCAGCGGCGTCCGAGGTCGACCGCACGGCGGCCGAGGCCCGGCTCGAGCTGGAGCGGGCGGTGGAGGCGGAGGTCCCGCGGCTCAGGCCGGGCCAGGTGGTGGAGGGCACCGTGGTCCAGGTGGCGCCCGATCACCTGCTGGTGGACGTGGGCCAAAAGTCGGAAGGGGTGGTCCCCGCCGGGGAGATGACCCTCTGGCCCGGCCAGTCCCCGGCCGACGTCTTTTTCCCCGGCCAGTCCCTGCGGGTCGTGGTCCTCGGGGTCGACGACAACGAGGGCCAGATCCGCCTCTCGCACCGCCGCTACCGCGAGCGGGAGGCGTGGCGGCGCCTGGAGGCGGCCCACCGGGCCGGAGCCGAGGTGGAGGGCCCGGTGCGGGAAGTGGTCAAGGGGGGCCTGGTGGTTGACCTGGGCCTGCGCGCCTTTATGCCCGCGTCCCAGGTGGACAACGGGCACGTTCCCGACCTGAGCGTGTACCTGGGGCAGACCCTCCGGGCCAGGGTCATCGAGCTGGACCGTGCCAACCGGCGCGTCATCCTGTCGCGCCGGCAGATCCTGGAGTCCGATCTGAGGCAGCGGCGGGAGGCTCTCTGGGCCGAGCTGGAGCCGGGCCAGGTGCGCCGCGGCGTGGTCAAGAGCGTCACCGACTTCGGCGCCTTCGTGGACCTGGGCGGCCTGGACGGGCTGGTCCACGTCTCCGAGCTGTCCTGGCGCCGCGTCCGCCATCCCTCCGAGGTGGTGCGCCCCGGTGACGAGGTGGAGGTCAAGGTGCTGGGCCTGGACCGGGAGGCGGGCAGGATCTCCCTGGGCATGAAGCAGACGCGGCCCGACCCGTGGGAGGGCGTGGAGGAGCGCTACCAGGTCGGCGAGACCTTCGACGGCCGGGTGGTGCGTCTTGTGCCCTTTGGGGCCTTCGTGGAGCTGGAGCCCGGCGTGGAGGGGCTGGTCCACGTCTCGGAGCTGGCGGACCGGAGGGTGTCCGATCCGGCCGAGGTGGTGCAGGAGGGCGACCAGGTGCGGGTGCGGGTTCTCAAGGTCTCGGAGGGTGACCGGCGCATCAGCCTGAGCATGAGGCCTCCGCGCGCCGGCGAGCGGGGGCGTTCGGGGGAGGCCAGGTCCGGGGCGGGCCGGCGGCCGGGGCGGCGGGTGGCCGCCAGCGGCGACGGGGGCCGGTTGACGGTGGGCGACGTCATGGGCGACGTGCTCACCGAGGCCAAGGAACGGCTCAACGGCCAGCGGCAGTAGGGCGCGTCTCCCGGCGCCGCGCTTCTGAGCGATCGGGGAGCCAGCCATGGAGAGGGGCGGGCCGGAGGAGGGGGGCGCGGCGGAAGCGAGGGCCGCCGGACCGCGGGTGGCCATCCTGGGCAGACCCAACGTGGGCAAGTCCAGCCTCTTCAACCGCCTCGTCGGCCGGCGCCAGGCTCTCGTAGGGCCGCAGGCCGGCATCACCCGCGACCGGCTCTATGCCACGGCCGAGTGGCGCGGGCGTTCCGTCACCCTCATAGACACGGGCGGTCTCACGGCGGCCACGGCCGCCCAGCTGGGCCCGGCCGAGACGCGCCGGGCCACGGTCAGCCAGGCCATGACCGCCCTGCGGGAAGCCGACGCCGTCCTCCTGGTGGTGGACGGCCAGGCGGGCCTCCATCCCGAGGACGCCGAGATAGCGGGGCTGGTGCGCCGGGCGGGGAAGCCGGCCCTGGTGGTGGTCAACAAGGCCGAGGGGGCGGCTGCTCGTGCGGCCGCCGGCGAGTTCTACGCCCTGGGCCTGGGGGATCCCCTCCCCGTGTCGGCCCTGCACGGCACGGGCACCGGCGATCTCCTGGACGCCGTCCTGGCGAGGGTCGGCCTCGCCGAGGGGGAAGCCGGCGAGCGGAGGGGCGGCGCCGCGGACGCCGACGGCGCGCCGGCGGGGCGGGCTGGCGGGCCTGCGGTCAGGCCGGCAGTGCGTGGTGGCGGGCCTTCCGTCGAGCCGGCGCTGCGCGTGTGCGTGGCGGGACGGCCC
>CAYXQP010000037.1:0-13427 GCA_964467515.1 uncultured Eubacteriales bacterium
TTTAGGGGAGGGATGGGGATTTTTTCCCCGAAATCTGGAGGACCAGGCCTCGAGGCTGTGGCGGGGGGCCTATTGGGCTGGCTGGAGGCCGAGTTAGGGCCGAGGAGGCGATGCCGGGACCAGTTCAGGGAAAAATTCCACCTGGGATGAGTCGGCGCAGGGTGCAAAAATTCCCCGAAACGGCCCCATGGGACCATGGAACCCCGTGCACCCGGCGGGATTCACCTTTTTATCCCCTGTGGGGCCGCCCCGGCGGAATGGGGGTCTACGCGGGAGCAGATTCGACCGGGGCGACGTGTCTCCTCCCGGCCCAGCCGGGCGCCGACAGGGTCAGGGAGAGGGCGGGCGCCGGCGGCGGCTACAAGGTGGGCGCCGGCGGCGGCTACACGGTGGGCGCCGGCGGCGGCGGCAGCCCGGGCTCCCGGTGGAGACGGTCGGCCGGCCACGCCAGCAGTTCCGCCAGCGGGCGGGCGCCGGCCCCCAGGTCGGCCAGGCAGCCGGCGGCCCGTTCCACGGCCTGCAGCCCCGCCGCCGCCGCACCGGCGCGGCCCAGCAGGGAGACCATGGCCCCGTCGTCGGCAAGGTCGTCGGCGATTTGGAAGGCGCGGCCGAACCAGAGGGCGAAGGAGTCCAGGCGCGCCAGCACGGCGGGGGAGGCCCCCGCCAGGAGCCCGCCCGCCCGGGCGCAGGCCCGGAAGAGGGCGCCCGTCTTTAGGTCGTTGACGCGGGTCAGGACGCCGGCCGAGCCGTCATCCGGCCCCGTCCCCGCCACCGCCGAGCCGTCATCCGGCCCCGCCACCGTCGGACCGCCGTCCGGCCCCGCCCCCACCACCGCCGGGTCGAGCCGGCCGGCCAGGGCCAGGTCCAGCACCTGGCCCGCCACCATGCCGGCGTGCCCCGCCGCCGCGGCCACCGCCGCCAGGACGGCCAGCTGCCGTTCGGCAGGCACCCCCGGCACCGGCTGGGCCAGCGTCTCGAAGGCCAGGGTCAGCAGCGTGTCACCCACCAGGATGGCCATGGCCTCGCCGAAGAGGACGTGGCAGGAGGGACGGCCCCGCCGCTCCGGGTCGTCGTCCAGGGCGGGCAGGTCGTCGTGGACCAGGGAGTACTGGTGAATGAGCTCCAGGGCGCAGGCCGGGCGCACCAGACTCTCCGGTTCCGGATGGCCCGCCGCGCCGGCCGCGGCGAGGACCAGCAGGGGGCGCAGCCGCTTGCCGCCGGCCACGGCGTGCCGCACGGCCGCGGCGAGACCGGGCACCCTGCCATCCTCGCGGGGAAGGAGCCGGTCCAGCTCCCCCTCGACCAAGGCCCGCCAGGCGGCGAGGCCGCCGGTGGCAGGCGCAGGTGGCCGGTGCTCGGCGGGACCGGCCTCCACGGTCACGCCGCGCCCCCGTCCTCGCCCGCGGGAAAGGGTGCCGCCTCCACCCGACCGTCGGCGCGCTCCACCAACTGCTCGATGACCCTCTCGGCCGCGTCCAGCCGGGCCGCGCAGCCCCGCGCCAGCACCATCCCCTCGCGGAAGAGACGCAGCACCTCCTCCAGGGGTTCCTCGCCGCCCTCCAGCCGGCGGACTATCTCCTCCAGCCGGGTGAGAGCCGTCTCAAAACTCTCCTCGGTCACCGCCACCCCGCGACACCCCCAACGGATCGTCGTCTTTCGTCGCACCGTCCACGCGGCAGGCCAGCCGCCCGTCCCGGACCAGCACCGCCACCCCGTCCCCCGGCCTCACCGCACCGGCGCGGGCCATGCCGCCGTCCTCCCGCAGGCAGATGCTGTAGCCCCGGCGCAGCACGGCGGCCGGGTCCAGGGCCGCGAGACGGGCCGCGAGAGGCGCCAGCCTGGCGCGAGCCTGGGCCACCCGGTGCCGGGCGAGGAGCACGGTCCTGGCCCACAGCTCGTCCACACGCTGGCGCCGGCGGTCCACGAGGAGGAGGGGCCGGGTCAGCACCGGGCTCTCGGCGAAGCGCCGCAACCGCTCCCGCCTCCGCTCCACCGACCGCCGCGCCGCGCCGGCCAGCCGCGCCGCCAGGTCGGCCACGCGGCGCAGCAACACCTGGCGCTCGGGCACCACCATCTCGGCCGCCGCCGACGGTGTCGGCGCCCGCAGATCGGCCGCCAGGTCGGCCAGGGTCACATCCGTCTCGTGGCCGACGGCCGTCACCACCGGGACGCGCGAGCCGGCGACGGCCCGGACCACCTCCTCGCTGTTGAAGGCCCAGAGGTCCTCGGCTGAGCCGCCGCCCCGGCCCACCACCAACACATCGGCGTCCAGGTGCCGGTTGACCAGCTCGATGGCGCGGGCGATGGACCGGGGGGCCTCCTCGCCCTGCACCACGGCCGGCACCACGGTCACGGCGAGGCCCGGGAGGCGCCGGCCCATGATGCGGAGCATGTCGCGCAGGGCGGCGCCGCTGGGGGAGGTGACGATGGCCACGCGCCGCGGCAGGAGCGGCAGCCGCCGCTTGCGGGCGGGGTCGAAGAGGCCCTCCGCCTCTAGGCGCCGCCGCAACTCCTCCAGGGCGCGGTACATCTCGCCCAGCCGCAGGGCCTCGTCGCGCCACAGGCGCTGGACGTAAAGTTGGTACTGGCCGTCCCGCTCGTACACGCCCACGTAGCCCTGGGCCACGACCACCTCCCCGTCCCGGAGGAGGGTCCCGTCGCCGTTGCGCACCAGGCGGAGCCCGTCCCGCCATCCCCGGAACATGACGCAGCGGACGGCGGCCGCCCGGTCGCGGAGGGTGAAGTAGAGGTGGCCGGAGGGGTGCTCCTTGAAGTTGGAGACCTCGCCCCGCACCAGCACGTCCCGCAGGAGGGCCGAGCCCTCCAGGAGCCCCTTGACCACGGCCGTGAGCTGGCTGACGCTGAGGACGCGCTCCTCCCCCGGGGCGGGGACGACCGGTTCCTTCCCTGCGCTCACGCGGCGCCACCTCCCAGCTCGGGCAGGGCCGGCTCCACGGGCAGGCCCAGCCGCCGCTCGGCGGCCTGCACCGTGTTTGCCAGGAGCATGGCCACCGTCATGGGACCGACGCCTCCGGGCACCGGCGTGAGCCAGGAGGCCACCTCCGCCACGGAGGGGTCCACGTCGCCCACCACGCCGGCGGGCGTGCGGTTGATCCCCACGTCCACCACCGCCGCGCCCGGCTTCACCATGGGGGGCTGAATGAGGCCCGCCCGCCCCACCGCCACCACCAGCACGTCGGCCCCGCGCGTGTGCACCCCCAGGTCGGGGGTGTGCCGGTGGCACACGGTCACGGTGGCGTCGGCGGCAAGGAGCAGGAGGGCCATGGGGCGCCCCACGATGACGGAGCGGCCCACCACCACGGCGTGGCGTCCCCGCAGGGGCACGCCGGCCCGCAGGAGAAGGGCCATGACCCCGAGGGGAGTGCAGGCCACGGTGCGCGGCCGCCCGCGCACCAGAAGACCCAGGTTTTCCGGATGGAAACCGTCCACGTCCTTGTGGGGACCGACGGCCGCCACCAACTCGTCCAGCTCCAGGGGGGGCGGCACCGGCGCCTGCACCAGGACGCCGTCCCAGGACGGGTCGGCCTCGAGCCGGCGCAGCAGGTCCAGGACCTCCCGCCGCCCCGCGCCCGCCGGCAATCGGAAGACGGCCGAGCGGATCCCTGTCTCCCTGGCCGCCCTCTCCTTGTTGCGGACATAGATCTGGGAGGCCGGGTCGTCCCCGACCAGGACCACCGCCAGGCCCGGAGCGTCGCCCGCCGTCCGGCGCACCCTCTCGACGCGCGCCCGCAGGCGCTCCCGGACCTCGGCCGCCAGGGAGCGACCGTCCAGGAGGGCGGCCGGCATCAGCCGTCACCGCCGGGAACCCGCGGGTCGTCGGCGGCCGCCGCCGGCGCGGGCGCGGCCACGGGAGACTCCCGGTCCCCCTCGCGGGCCTCCCCGGCCTCAACGGCCCGCGCGGGCAGGTCGCGGGCCATCTGACCCAGGATGCCGTTGACGAACCGGTAGGATTCGGGCTCCCCGTACCGCTTGGCCAGCTCCACCGCCTCGTTGATGACGACGCTCACCGGCGTCTCCAGGCGCGCCAGCAGCTCGTAGGCTCCCAGGCGGAGGATGTTGCGGTCCACGGTGGCCATCCGCTCGAGGGGCCACTCCCGCGAGTACCGCTGGATGAGGTCGTCGAGGCGCGCCCGCTGCAGGAGGACCCCCCGCGCCAGCTCGCCGGCGAAGGCCACGCTGGCCGCCGGCGCCCGTTCCTCGACCCCGAGATACTCCAGCAGTTCCTCGACGCCCCCGCCCACCAGGTCGTGCTGGTAAAGGGCCTTGAGAGCCAGTTCCCTTCCCACGCGCCTGCTCAAGGCGCCGCGCACCTCCCCGCGCCTGCCGCGCCCCTCCGGGATGGTTCCGCGCGCCACCCCGGCCGCGACGCCGCCGGCGGGAGCCGCCAGCCATCGGGCCGCGCCGGCGAACCCCGCCGGGGGCGCCCTCAGCGTCTGCCCTGCATGACCCGCTCCAGAAGGTCGGCCAGCCCCTCCGGCTCCTCGTCCAGGCGCTGGCCCACCGCGTACCCGGCCACCGTGAGGGCGGCGATGAAAGCCGCCCAGAGGAGGCCCACCCACATGATCAGGACCCCGAGGGCGAAACCGGCCGCCGAGCCCAGGAGCTTGCCCCTGTGCCGGGACCACAGGGCATGACCCAGCTCTCGCCACATCTCCCTGTCCAAGGCACGGACCACCGTCCCGCCCCGTGCCGCCCGTCGCGGGTGGCTACTCGGGTCTGCTCCGCCGCGCTCCGCCGATGTTGACCACGTGGAGGTTTATCCTCCTGACCTCCACGCCAAGCACCTGGCGCACCTGCCGCGCCAGCTCCCTCTGCAGGAGGTCGCTGGCCTCGGGAATGTTGAGGTCGCTCCACGTCCAGAGACGCAGGTTGAGGTCCAGCCCGTCCTCCTGGGCGTAGGCCACCGCCTTGGCCTCCCGGACGCCGCGGACCTCCCTGGCCACGCGAGCGGCCAGGGCCTCGACGGCGTCCAGGGAGACGCGCACCTGCCCCAGCGGCCCGTCGTGGGTGATGGACCGGCGCCCCCCCCGCCGCCGAAAGGCGAAGTAGAGGAGACGCACGCTGGCCACGAAGAAGACGGCGCCGGCCACGCCCACACCCCAGCGCCCCTGGGGGGTCGTCAGCACCGCCTCCACGTACGCCAGCGGATAGAGCCAGCCGGCCGCCAGGGCGACGAAGGCCGCCGAGAGGAAGGTGAGGGCGAAGGTGTAGATGGTCAGTATGATGCGGTCGAAGAGACCCATCCCCGCCCCCTCAGCGCGTCCGCGCCTCCGCCCCTTCCTCCTGCTGCTGGTCGAAGGCAACCCCCTGGACGTGGATGTTGACCTCGGTAACGCTGAGACCCGTCATGGACTCCACCGCCTCCTTGACGCGCTCCTGGACGCGCTGGGCCACCTGCGGGATGCTCACGCCGTAGCGCACCACCACGAAGATGTCGAGGACGGCCTCCTTCTCCCCCACCTGCACCCGCACCCCGCGGGAAAGGTCCTTGCGCCCCAGCATGGCGGCGATGCCGCCCACGAGACCGCCGCTCATGCCGGCGACGCCCTCCACCTCGGCGGCCGCCAGGCCCGCGATGACCTTGACCACTTCCTCGGAGATCTTGACGCCGTTGCCTACCGTCGCCACCTCCCCCTCCACGGGAACCCCTCCTCCGCGGCCTATTATACCGCTCCGCCCGGCGCCGGCCCGTCAACGGGGCCGATCCTCGGCAAGGGTGCGCCGCCCGGCGGGGGCCGCCTCCACCGGGCGGCGCACCCTCACCCGGCGTGCCGCCACACCCGCACGCGCTCGGCCCCCAGACCCGTCACCTGGGCCACGGCGGCGGCGATGGTCCGCCGCTCGTCGTCGCTCAGGATGCCGGCGCGGACCATCACCACCGCGCCCTCCCGGTAGAGGAGGACCAGGGCGTCCCGGTAGCCGCGGGCCCGGACCAGCGCCTCGGCCTCCTTCTCCTTCAACGCCTGCCAGGAGAGGTCCACCAGCTGCCTCTCGGCCGCCGCCCTCTCGGGCTCGGCGGCCCCCTCCGCCAGGGCCCGGAGCTGCTGGCGGTAGGCGCTGCGCGCCCGCTCCCGCTCCAGCCTCGTCTCGGCGAAGAAATCACCGCCTTCCCCGGCCGCGGCCCCCACCAGGACCGCCTCGTCGCCCGCTCCGGCCTGGCGCCGCGCCGCCTCCCGCGCGTACTCGTCCCAGCGGGCGGTGAGATAGGCCAGCGCCGCCGCCACCAGCGCCAGGAACAGGAGGAAGCGCCCCAGGTCCCCCCGCAGTAGGGGAGACGCCCGATCCCCGCCCTGGCCGCCCGCGGCCGGGTCCGCCCCCTCCCGCCCCCCCGGCCGCAGGGGCGCCCGTCCGCCCCTCCGCAGGGACTCCCGGCTCCACGGCAGCACCTTCACCTGGGTTCACCCCCTTGCCCCGGCTCTCCCGCCAGGACCACCACCCGCGCCAGGGGCACGTCCAGGGCCGCCTCCACCGCCTCCGCCAGCCTTAGCCGCACGGCCGGGTCGCCGGCCCCCGGCGCCACCACCAGCACCCCCATCACCTCCGGACGCCTCGTGCCGGCCAGGGCGGGCCCCGCCGACCCGGCCTGGACCACCCGCTCACTCTCCTCCACCTGCTCCGAGGTGCGCCCCCGACCGCCCTGCTCGCTCTCCCGGGTGACGGTCCGCTGCCGCACGCGGTCGCTGGCGTACCTCCGCTCGGGGGTCCCCGCCAGGGCCACGCTCACCCGCACGCGCCCGGCACCCGCCACCGCCGAGAGAACGCCGGCCAGCCGTTCCTCCGTCTCCCGCTCGAGCCTCGTCAGCTCCTCCTCGCCCCCCGGGGGACGCACCTCGGGGGCGGGCGCCGGCCCCGCCGCCGGCCGTGCGGCCAGCAGGAGGCCCAGCCCCGCCAGGACCAGGAGCAGCAGGGTGCGGGTGCCTCGCCACCTCTCGTCCCGCCAGAGGGGCAGGTCGGGCAGGATCCCGCCCCCACCCCTCCGGCCCGCCGCCTCACTCCCCACCGGCGACCCCTCCCCGGTCCCTCGCCGTCTCTCCCCCGTCTCTCCCGAAACCGTCGCCGCCGGTCGGGCCGGACTCCTCCACCGTCACCCGCACCCGGTCGGCGGGCAAACCCAACTCGCTCCGGACGGCTCGCCGCACGGACGCCGCCTCCACGGTCCCCGCCGCCTCCGGCGTCACCGCCACCTCCACCTCCACGATGCGCGCGTAGTCGGGCCGGGCCGGGTCGTCGGCCACCCGGACGCCGACCCTGGCTCTCGCGACCCCCGGCAACGCCTCCACCACCTCCCGGACCCTGGCCGCGGCCCGGTGGCGAAAGGCATCCAGCACCAGCCGCCGCTGCACCCCCCGCAGGCGCTCGGCGGCCGCCGAGCCGTCGGGCGCCCCGGGGCCCGGCAACCCCAGGGTGGCCTCCCAGTCGAAGCGGCTCCCCACCAGGCCCAGGGCCGGCTGGAGCACCGCCAGCAAAAGGAGGAGGCCCACCACCGTCTCGGCGTACCGGCGCAGCTCGCTCCTGGGCAGGAGCGCCTCGGCCAGGCCGGCGAGGAGCACCAGGAGCACGAGCTGGCGCACCCACTGCTCCACGGCTTCACCCCCGCACCAGGCCCCCGGCCGCCAGCAGCGAGCCGAGACCCAGGAAGAAGAGCACGGCCACGGCGCCGACGGCCACGGCGGCCAGGGTCAGGGTTCCCGCCAACCCCTCGAGACAGGCCGCCACCTCGCCGCCCCCCAGGGGCTGGATGGCCACGGCTCCGAGCCGGTAGGCCAGCACCAGGGCCAGGATCTTGAGGATGGGCAGAGCGGCCAGGACGAAGACGGCGGTCAGGCCGAGCAGGCCCAGGCTCTGGCGCAGGAGGAGGGTCGAGGTGGCCACCAGCTCCGCGGCGTCGGCGAACATGCCGCCCACGACGGGGATCAGGTTCTTGGCCAGGAATCTGGCCGTGCGGAGCCCAACCCCGTCCGCCAGGGAGGCCGCCACCCCCAGGACGGTGCAGACCCCGAGGAAGGCGGAGAGGACGACGCCCAGGCCCACCAGCGCCAGCTGCCGGAGGAACCGGGCCAGGCCGTCGAGCCTGACGCCGCCGGCGAAGCGCGCCACCAGCTCCACCACCGCCGCGACGAAGAGAAGCGGCAGCACCCCCCTTTCCACGGCCAGGCCGCCCAGATTGACTGCTCCCACCACGAAGGGGTGGAGGAGGCCGGCGGCGCCCGCCGCGCCTCCGGCCGCGGCCAGCCCCAGGAGCAGGGGCAGGGTGGCCAGGAGGAACGACACCATGCCCTGCACGCTGCCCTGGGCCACGGCCACGGCCTGCTGAAACCCCGCCATGGCCAGGCCGAAGAGAGCCAGGAGGAGGACACCGTGGGCCGTGCGGGCCACGGCGGCGTCGGCCATGATGCCCCCGGCCCCCGCCAGCACGGCCGCCAGGACAGCCAGGGCCAGGATCCCCGCCAGCAAGCCCAATTGCTGGCGGAACTGCCCGGCGAAGTAGCGCCAGAGCCCCGCCGCCACCTCGCCCGGCCGCCGCCAGAAGGAGAGGGGCGCGGCCGGCTCCCGCGGTATTTCCAGGGCCGGGAGGTAACGGCCCGCCTCGCCGTTCACCCTCCGCACGGCCTCCTCCAGCCCCCCGGCGTCGAGAGCGTCCCACTGGAGCCGAGCGGCCCCCGCCAGGGCGCGTTCCGGCTCGTCCCAGGGCAGCCCGGGGCCACCCTCCTCCCCGTGCCCCGCGGGCTCCGGCGGGGGGAGGACGGGTTCCGCCCCGGCCCCGGCCGCCGCCGGGGTGGTCACCAGGAGGGCCGCCGCCAGGGCCGCGGCGGCAGCCGCGCGTGTCCTCATCCCGTCCGCCCCTCCAGGAGCCGCACCACGGTGTCCATGACGGCGGTGAAGATGGGTACCGCCAGGGAGAGGATGACCACCTTGCCCGCCAGCTCTATCTTGGCGGCGATGGCGCCCTCCCCCGCGTCGCGGGCCACGTGGGCGGCGAATTCGGCCAGGTAGGCCACGCCCAGGACCTTGAGCACCGGCACCAGGTACTGGTGGTTCACATTGGCCCGCAGGGCTACCTCCTGGAGGAGCCCCAGGACCGACGCCACCCTGCCCAGGATGAGGCTGAAAAGGTAGAGCCCCGCGGCGGCCGCCAGGACGGCGGCCAGCTCGGGCCGCTGAGGCCGCAGGACGGCCAGCAGCACCACCAGCAGGAGCCCGGCGCCCACCACGCGCAGGAGATCCACCATCCCTCAACCCCGCCTCAGAGCTGGAACATGGTCCGCACCGCGTCGAAGAGCTGGCCCACCAGCCGGACCACCAGGAAGAGGACGATGCTCACGCCGCCCACGGTCACGAGCCAGGCCAGCTCATCCCGTCCCGCCTGCCGCAGGACGGCGTGGACGGCCACCACGAGGATCCCGATGCCCGCCATCTGCCAGAGAACGTCCGTCGTCACGGCACGGCCCCTCCTCACGGTTTCCCCGCGCAACCCTAGAGGGCCAGGACGACCAGGAAGAGCCCGCCGAGAAAGCCGAGGTAGGCCACCATCCGCGCCCGCGCCAGGGCTTCCCTCTCCGCCCCGGCGCGCGCCGCCGCCAGCCGCTCCTGACAGAGGCGCAGATGGCGGAGCTGATCCTCCCGGAAGGAGGCGCCCAGGCGGTGGCCCAGGGCCAGGAGGATGTCCCTGTCCTGGGACAGCAGGGCGGAGACCCGGTAGGCCCGTCTCACGGCTTCCTCCCAGGCCAGGGGCGCGGGCCGCCCCACCGCCAGACCTGCCGCGCAGTTGGCGAAGAGGACCCGCGCCGGACCGGCCACGCTCCCGGCCACCCGGCGGCAGGCTTCCTCCAGGGGCAGACCGGCGTAGTCCACCGCGGTGACGAGGAGCTGCAGCGCCGTCTCCAGGGCGAGCAACTGCCGCGGCCGGGCCATGATGTCCCGGGCGGCGGCTCCCAGGGCCCCCGACGCTCCCACCACCAGGCCCGCCGCCAGCGCTCTGGCCTCCGTCATCCCCTCATCCCGCCCTCGCGAGCCCCGCCGGCAGGGGACGGCCGTCCCCCGTCCACACGCCGCCCACCGTCCCCGGCCCGTGGGACCGCGTGAGGAGCACGAACCGCCCGAAGGCTCCGCCCGCCACCAGGGGCCGGAGCGCCGGTCGCCGGAGGAGTTGGTCCAGGGAGCCGGCATGGGCGGAGGCCACCACCGCCACGCCGCAGCGGAGCAGGTCCTCCACGGCGCCGGCGTCCTCGGGCCTACCCAGCTCGTCCGTGACCACCACCTCCGGGTTCATGGCCCGGAGGAGGATCTCGACCCCGGCCGGTCGCGGGCATCCCGACAGCACGTCGGTGCGGGGGCCCAGGTCGAAGGCCGGGGGGCAGCCACCGGCCAGCTCGAACCTCTCGTCCAGCACGGCCACCCGGCTCGGCCTCAACCCGGCCGACGGCGCCCCCGTGGACGCCTGGCGGACCAGGTCGCGGAGGAAGGTGGTCTTGCCGGCGCCCGGCGCCGAGAAGACCAGGGTCCCGAGGAGGCGCCCCTCCGCCACCAGGAGGGGCAGGATGCGGCCGGCCGCGCCCGGGACGCCGCGGGCCAGGCGCAGGTTGAGGGAGGTCACCTGGCGGAGGGTGCGGAGGCGACCGCCCTCAACGACGGCCCGCCCGCAAATGCCCAGGCGGTGGCCGCCGGCCAGGGTGAGGAAGCCCTGGCGCAGCTCCTCCTCGCAGGCGTAGAGGGAGCTCCCCGAGGCGCGCGACAGACACTCCTCCAGGTCGCGGGCCGTCATGGGACGGGAGGCGCCGTCCAGGAGGAACTCGCCGTGCGTTGTCACCACGCCCACGGGGCGTCCCAGGCGGAGGCGGATCTCCTCCCAGGGACCCGCCGGCCCGGCCGCCAGCAACGCCGCCGCGATGCCGGCGGGAAGGATCCTCAGCGCGCTCTCGGGGATAGCCACGGCACCCACCGGACGGCCTGCCTGGCAGGCCACCCGGCTCATCCATATGAGCCTGTCAGGGGCCATGCCTGCCCGAGCGGGGACGGCCGGCCGGCCCGCACCCCGGAGACGGCCGCACCCGCCCGCACCGCCCGCCGCTCCGTCAGCGGTGCAGGTCCATCCGCAGGAGGTCGGAGAGCTTGGCCACGAACTCGGAGTTGGTGGGCTTGCCCCGCTCCCCCTTGAGGGAGAACCCGAAGAGCTCGACGAGCTGCTCGCGGTTGCCGCGGGTGCACGCCACCTCGATGGCGTGCCGGATGGCTCGCTCCACCCGCGTGGGCGTGGTGTTGTGCCGGGCGGCCAGGGAGGGGTAAAGGTCCTTGGTTATGGCGCCGAGGCACTCCGGGCGCTGCACGGCCGTCACGATGGCGTCGCGGACGTACTGGTAACCGCGCACATGGGCCGGCACCCCCAGACCGTGGAGGAGGGTCGTCACCTCCACCTCCAGATTGCGGGTGGCCAGGGGCGAAACCCGGGGCTCCCTGTCGCCGCGGGCCATCTGACGGATGCGCTTGGCCAGCACCTCCAGGCTGAAGGGCTTGAGAACGAAGTAATCGGCCCCCAGCTGCATGGCCCGGCCGGTCACCTGCTCGTGCCCGAAGGCCGTCAGCACGATGACCCGTGGCTTCCCGTTCCGGCCCGTGTGCCCGTTCTGCCCGCCCTCCTGGGCCGTCAGGTGTTCGAGGACGCCGATCCCGTCCACGTGGGGCATGATGAGGTCCAGGATGAGGACGTCGGGGTGGACGTTGCCGAGCAGCTCGACGGCCTCGGCGCCCGTGTGGGCCACGCCGGCCAGCGCCATGTCGGGCTGGTTGCGGATGAACTCGCCCAGCACCTCGCAAAAATCCCTGTTGTCGTCCGCCACCAGGACCTTGATGGGCTTCTCCACCGTTTGCACCACCGCTCGACCTCCACGACAGGGCCCCTGTCCCGTTTCCGCGCGAAAACGATTTACGGTATGCGCAGGAGGAAATCCTTTTGGATAAATTCAATCATTCGTCGCAAGTTTCGACAACATGCGTTTTGCTCTTTTTTCGTCTACAAAGGATGTGGCCTTCCCGCCGGGACGGGGGCGGGCGGCACCGTCCCGGAGGGGCCGGGCTCGAGGAGGTCCCTCAGCATCCGGTCCGCAAAGGCGCCGTAGCCCCGGGTGGGATCGTGGACGAAGACGTGGGTGACGGCGCCCACCAGCCGGCCATCCTGGAGAAGGGGGCTGCCGCTCATGCCCTGCACTATGCCGCCCGCCTCCAGGAGCAGGCGCCGGTCGGTGACCCGCACGATCATCCCCTTCTCGTCGCGGGCGTCGAAGGGGAAGACGCGCTCGATCTCGACGGTGAAGGCTTCCGGGGTCTCGTCCCGGAGCACCGTCAACATGACGGCGGGGCCGGGATGCACCTGGCTCGCCGCCGCCACGGGCACCGCGGGGGTGCCGTCCGCCGGCGGCTCCTCCAGACGGCCGAAGAGACCGTAGGGGGTGTTGCGCTCGATCCTCCCGAGGACCCGCCGTGGCTCCAGGAACACCCCCACCTTCTCACCCGGCACCCCCGGTCGGCCCGGCCGCACGCCCGCCACCGCCGCCCGTACGACCAGTCCGCGGCTCACCTCGTAGGGGCGGCCACCGCCGTCGGCCACCATGTGCCCGAGGGCGGCGAAGCGCCCCGTGCCCGGCTGGTAGAAGGTCAGGGTGCCCACGCCGCTCTGGCCGTCGCGGATCCAGAGTCCGATGAGGCAGCGGCGCCGGAGCTCGTCCCGCCGGCAGGGCACCTCCGCGCTGAAGATCCGCTCCCCGCGCCGAACCAGCAGGGTCACCCGGCCGTCGTCCCGCACGCCGGCGGCTATGAGGCGGGCGGCCTCCTCCTTGTCGGAGACAGGGCGCCCGGCCACGGCCAGGAGGGTGTCGCCTTCCTGGACCCCGGCCCTGCCCGCCGGGCTGAAGGGCCGCCCCGCAGCAGCCAGGACGGGTTCCGCCCGCGCCACCACCACTCCGTGGGGCTCGATGATGATGCCCACCGTCCGCCCCGACGGCACCACCCGGACGGAGGGCACTACCTCCACGGTGACCCGCCGCACCGGAAAGAGGCGGAAGAGACCCACCTCCAGCTCGTGCCGCCCGGCGGCCAGGGGCTCGATGGCCAGGCGCCCCTCACGGAGCCGCACCCACCGCTGCCGCGAGAGTACATCGCCGTTGATCCGAAAGACGCCGTCCCTGTCGGACCGGAGATAGAAAGGGAAACCGAGCCTCCGGGCCAGCTCGTGGTGGGCCCCCTGGGCGAGCCGGAGCCGATAGGGCAGGTCCGCCAGCGGCCGCAGAGGCGATGAGGCCAGCGCCGCCAGGAGCAGCACCACCGCCGCACCGAGGAGGGCCGTGAACCTCCGCACCGCCTGCACCCCCAGCCCGCGACCTCTCCCGCCGGCGAAAAACCGGCCGCGCGCGCCT
>CAYXQP010000038.1:0-8327 GCA_964467515.1 uncultured Eubacteriales bacterium
CGCTCGCGGCCACGGGGACGGCGGCGCAGTGGACGGCAGCGGGGACGGCGGCGCCGCTCGAGGGGGCAGGGGGCGGCGGCCCGGCGGGGCCTGGCGCGGGGGGCGGGGAGGGGCGGGCGCTGCGGGTGGTGGAGGTGGGCGAGGGGAGGGCGGAGGTTACCTTCCCGTACGTGCCCGGCTTCCTCGCCTATCGGGAGCTGCCGGCCCTCCTGGCGGCGTACGAGGCGCTCCGGAGCCGCGCCGACGTCTACCTCGTGGACGCCCAGGGCACAGCCCACCCGCGCGGCCTGGGGCTGGCCTCCCACTTCGGCGTCCTCACGGGGGAGAGGGCCGTGGGGTGCGCCAAATCCTGGCTCTACGGGGCGTACGAGGAGCCGGGACCAGGGGCGTGGTCCTGGTCGCCCCTTCGCGGCGCGGGCGGCGAGGTGGTGGGCGCGGCGGTGCGCCCGGCCCACGGGCGGCGCCTCCTCTTCGTCTCGCCCGGTCACCGCGTGGGCCTGGCGGCGAGCCTGGAGGTGGTGCGGCGCGCCACGCACGGTCACCGGCTGCCCGAGCCGCTGCGCCTGGCCCACGCGCATCTGCAGGGGCGGCGGCGCGAGGCGGTCGGCGGCAGGATTTGAGCCCGCCCGCGGCGAACCGTACACGGTCCTATCGAGAGGAGGTGCCGAGGCTGGCCGTGCGACCCACCATCACGGCGCCGGCCCTTGTGGTGGCGGCGGCCCTGACATTGGCGTTATTGGCGGTCGGCGGCTGCGCGGGCGGCAAGAGGACGGCTCCCGCGGCCGAGGGTGCCGCCGGGGGCGGGGCGGGTACGGCGGCTCCGGGTGGGGAGGCGGCAACGGCTCAGGAGGGCAGCGCCGCCGCCTCTGCGGATTCCCCGCCGGCGGCGGGGGAGGAGGACCGGGCGGACGGGGCGCAGGGCCAGGGCGGCGCCGGCGCGGCGGCCGGCACCGGCGCGCCCGGGGAGCGCAAGACCTACAGCGCACCCCCGCCCATGCAGATCGACCCGGACAAGAAATACGAGGCCACCGTGGAGACCACCAAGGGCTCCTTCAAGATCGAGCTCTTCGCCAAAGACGCGCCCAAGACCGTCAACAACTTCGTCTTCCTGGCGCGGGAAGGCTTCTACGACGGCGTGACCTTTCACCGGATCATGCGGGACTTCATGATCCAGACGGGCGACCCCCGCGGCGACGGGACGGGCGGGCCGGGCTACACCTTCGAGGACGAGCTGCCGCCCACCCGGTCCTACGAGCCGGGCATCGTGGCCATGGCCAACGCCGGGCCCAACACCAACGGCAGCCAGTTCTTCATCTGCACGGGCCTCTCCTGCCAGCTCCTGGACCAGACGCCCAACTACACCCAGTTCGGGCAGGTCGTCGAGGGCATGGACGTGGTTCAGGCCATCGCCGCCGTGCCGGTGGAACCCGACGACCGCGGTGAGCCCTCCCGGCCCACGGAGGAGGTGCGCATCGTCCGCGTCACCATCCAGGAGCGGTAGACCCATGGCCGCGGGTTGTGCCGGACCGGGGGGTGCCGGCGGCGTCGCATCGGATCGGCGGGAGCCGGCGGGCGTCGCGCCGGGGCGGGGAGCGCCGACGGGCCGGGGGGCGGCGAGGCGGTGAGGCCGGATGCCTGACTCCCAGAGGCCGCGCGTGCTGGTGGTGGACGACGATCCCAAGGTGCTGGACGCCCTGCGACGGGGGCTCACCGTGCACGGCTACGAGGTCCTGACCAGCGCCGACGGGCTGCAGGCCGTCGAGGTGGCCCAGCGGGAGCGGCCGGACCTGGTCATCCTGGACATCATGCTGCCCGGGCTGGACGGGATCGAGGTCTGCCGCCGGTTGCGGTCCTTGTCGGCCGCGCCCATCCTCATGCTCACCGCCCGCGACGAGGTGGCCGACCGCGTGCAGGGGCTGGACGCCGGCGCCGACGACTATCTGGCCAAACCCTTCGCCCTGGAGGAGCTCCTGGCCCGCCTGCGGGCCGTCCGCCGCCGCGCCCGGCCCGAGGAAGCCGAGGTGATCCGCTTCGCCGACTTGACGGTGGACACGGCGGCCCGCGAGGTGAGGCGCGGCGACCGCCTCCTGGACCTGACGCCCCGCGAGTACGAGCTGCTCCTCTACTTCCTGCGGCACCCGCGCCGCGTCCTGACGCGGGACGCCCTCCTGGACCAGGTGTGGGGCTTCACCAGCGAGATAGACACCCACGTGCTGGAGGTCTACGTGGGCTACCTCCGGCAGAAGCTCGAGGCCGGCGGCGAGCCGCGCCTCATCCACACGGTGCGGGGCACCGGCTACATCCTGAGGGAGCCCTGACCGTGTCCCTCCGCCTCCGGCTGACCCTCTGGTACTCGGGCGTGCTGGCGGCCACCATGGTGGCGGCGGCGACCGTGCTGTACGTGCTCCTGGTCCAAGGGCTGACCAGGGAGGCCGAGCGGGCCGTCCAGGCCCAGGCCGAACAGGTCCACCGGTTCCTGGAGGTGCGGCGGCTCCCCGACGGCCGGGAGGTGGTCCTCCTGCCGCGGGTGGACGTCTTCGCCTCGCCCGACAGCTTCGTGCAGGCGGTGGACGCCGTGGGCACCGTGGTGGGCCGCTCCGAGAACCTGGGTCCGCACGCGCTGCCGGTGACGAGGGGGGCCCTGGCCGCCATCCGCACCGGGCGAGGCACCATGGAACGGGTGCGGGTGGGCAACCAGCTCCTCCTCCTCTACAACCGCCCCATGTTCCCGGAGGGCGGCACGGGGATCATCCAGGTGGCCCGGACGCTGAACCCGGTGGAGGCGGTGCTGGCGCGGGTGCGGTTCCTCCTCCTGGTCCTGGTGGTGGCCGGCATCGCTCTGGCGGGGGGGCTCGGCACCCTCCTGGCGCGCCACGCCCTGGCCCCCATTGAGCGGGTCACCCAGGTGGCCAGGCAGATCGCGTCCTCGGGCGACCTGGCGCGGCGCGTCCGCTACGATGGCCCCGCCGACGAGGTGGGGCGGCTGGCGGCCACCTTCAACGAGATGCTGGCGCGGCTGGCCGAGGCGCAGGGACGGCTCGCCCAAACGCTGGAGGCCCAGCGGCGCTTCGTGGCCGACGCTTCCCACGAGCTGCGCACGCCCCTGACGGCCATCCGCACCAACGCCGAGGTGCTGCGGGCCGGCGGCGACGCCCTCACCGCCGAGGATCGGAACCAGGCCCTGGCCGACATCGTGAGCGAGGCGGAGCGCCTGGGGCGGCTGGTGACCGACCTGCTCACCCTGGCGCGGGCCGACGCCGGCTTCCACCTGGAGATGGGGCGGGTGGACCTGGACCGGGTGCTGGGCGAGGTCCATCGCCAGGCCCGGCTCTTGGCCCGGGGGGTGGAGGTGGAGGCGGTGGGAGGCGCGGGGAGCGTGCGGGGCAACGCCGACGCCATCAAGCAGCTCCTCTTGATCCTCACCGACAATGCCCTCAAGTACACCCCGCCCGGCGGCCGCGTCCGGCTCTCGGCCGGGCGGGAGGACGGGTGGGTGCGCCTGGAGGTGGCCGATACGGGCCGGGGCATCGACCCGGAGGACCTGCCCCACGTTTTCGAGCGCTTCTACCGGGCGGACCGGGCGCGGACGGCGGGCGGCACCGGGCTGGGCCTCGCCATCGCCCGCTGGATCGTGGACGAGCACGGGGGCCGCATCGAGGTGGAGAGCGAGCCCGGCCGCGGCACCCTCTTCCGCATCCTGCTGCCCGCCGCGCCGGCGGCTTAGGCTGCGGTTCGCGGCGCGCCGGACGTCCGCGTCGCTCCTGTCTCCGTCCCACCGCGGCGCGCCCGGCGTCCCGGTGCCCTGGCCCCTGTCCCCCCGCGGCGCGCCCGGCGCCCCGCCGCCCTCACCCCCGTCCCTCCGCGGCGCGCGGGACTTTTTCTTACGGAAGCTTTATAATTTTTTAACGCCTTTCTGAGGCGCCGGCGCTACACTGAATGGAAGATGCGTTCGGCGGGGGGCGAAGCAGGGGTGCGTTGTCCGGTCTGCGGTGAGAGCACCACCTTGGGGATCCTGACGCGGCACCGCGACAAGGAGGCGGGGTTGGAGATAGCCACCCTCTTCTGCTCGCGGTGCTGCGTCGAGTTCACCGTTCACAACGGCGCCCCCGTGCAGGTCACCACCATCAACGCCGACGGGGAGACGTCCACCTTCTCCCTGCGGGACGGCGGCCGGGACGGAGTGCGGGACGCAACCCGGGACACGGTTCGGGACGGAGGCCGGGACGGCGCCGCGGACCGGGAGCGTGGCCCCTGGACGGGTAGGCTCGCCTCCTGACGTAGTAGCCGAGCGCGACTCGCCGGTCCCCCTTCCTCTTCACCATTTTTACCATCGACATCCGCCAGACCGTCCCCCGCGCCGCCGCGCCGAGGAATCCCCGGCCGGCTGGCTCGGAGGAGCGGGTGGTTCGGTCATAGCGCGAGCGATACCCCCCACAGCAGTTGAGGTAAATTCTCCACCATGCCTTTGGGCCAGGGAGGTGGAATTTTTACCCGAAGTCTGGGGGGCCAGGCCTCAAGGCGGTGATAGGGGGCCTATTCTGGCTGGATGGAGGCCGAGTCGGTGCCGAGGAGGCGCTGCCGGGACCAGTTCAGGGAAAAATTCCACCATGATTGGGTCGGCCCAGGGTGTAAAAATTACCCGAAACGGCTCTCGAGACCATGGAACCCTCGCTCTGCCCGTGTGGGCGGTGGGGTTCACGAGTCGTCGGCGGACGCGCGCGCGGCGGTAGCGGCGGGGACGGGCGCGCGCGGCGGTGGCGGCGGGGACGGGCACGCGCGGCGGGGCCATCGTGTAGACTGTCGCGGCGGCCGGGTTCCCCTCGGGGAGCGAGCGGTCGGGGATTGAAGTTTTCGTGCCCCCGGCCGGGCCGTCGCCGGGAGGAGTGGGGCCCTGTGTGCGGCATCGCCGGTTGGGTCGACTGGCGGGAGGACCTGACGCGCCAGCGGGCCGTCCTGGAGGCCATGGGGAGCCGGCTGGCCAGGAGGGGCCCCGACGCCGCCGGCCTGTGGCTCTCGGCCCGCTGCGGGCTCGTCCACCGGCGCCTGGTGGTGGTGGACCCCGAGGGCGGCGCCCAGCCCATGGCGCGGGACGAGGGCGGGCGGCGCTGCGTCATCACCTACAACGGCGAGCTGTACAACACCGAGGAGCTGCGCCGCGAGCTGGCCGGGAGAGGGTATCGCTTCCGGTCGCGGTCGGACACCGAGGTCCTGCTGACGGCGTACATGGAGTGGGGGCCGGCCTGCCTGGCGCGGCTCAACGGCATCTTCGCCTTCGGCGTGTGGGACGAGGCGGCCCAGACCCTCTTCCTGGCGCGCGACCGCCTCGGCGTCAAGCCCCTGTTCTACGCCCGCCGGGGGAGCGCCTTCCTCTTCGCCTCCGAGCAGAAGGCCCTCCTGGCCCATCCCCGGGTCAAGCCGGAGGTGGACGAGGAGGGGCTCAACGAGATCTTCGCCGTGGGGCCGGGGCGGACACCGGGCCACGGGCTCTTCCGGGGCGTGGCGGAGCTGAGGGCCGGCTGCTGGCTGGCGGTGCGGCCCACCGGCGTGAGGCGGGGGCGGTATTGGTCCCTCCCCTGCCGGCGTCACCGGGAAGGGCCGGCCGAGACGGCGGCCCAGGTGCGCTGGCTCCTCCAGGACGCCGTGGAGCGGCAGCTCGTCTCCGACGTGCCGGTGGGTGCCTTCCTCTCCGGGGGCATCGACTCCAGCGCCGTGTCGGCCCTGGCGGCGGTCGCCCTGGCCAGGCAGGGACGGGGACCGCTGGCCACCTTCTCCGTGGAGTACGCGGGGGACGAGAGCTATTTCCGGCCCAACCCCTTCGAGCCCGAGGCCGACGGCCCGTGGGCGCGCCTGGTGGCGGCCTGGCTCGGCAGCCGCCACCAGGTGGTGCGGCTGGATCCCCGGGAACTGGCCGTCACCCTGGACGAGGCCATGACGGCGCGGGACGCCCCCGGCATGGCCGACGTAGATACATCTCTCTACCTCTTTTGTAGGGAAGTCAGGGGCACGGTCACGGTGGCCCTGTCGGGGGAGGGGGCCGACGAGCTCTTCGGCGGTTACCCCTGGTTCCGCGAGGAAGCCCCGTCGCCCGGCGGCTTCCCCTGGTTGCGGATGGTGCGGGAGCGGGCCGCCCTCCTGGCCCCTTGGGTGCGGGAGATCCTGCGGCCCGAGGAGTACGCCGCCGAGCGCCACCGGGCCGCCCTGGCCGAGGCGCCCTCCCTGCCGGGCGAAGCCGAGACCGACGCCCGCCTCCGCCGGGTGGCGTACCTGAGCCTCACGCGCTTCCTCGCCACCCTGCTGGAACGCAAGGACCGCATGAGCATGGCCAGCGGCCTGGAGGTGCGGGTGCCCTTCCTGGACCATCGCCTGGTGGAATACGCCTGGAACATACCGTGGGAGATCCGGTCGGCGGGCGGCGCGCCCAAGGGCATCCTGCGGCTGGCCCTGGCCAGCATGCTGCCCCGCGAGGTCCTGGAGCGGCGCAAGAGCCCCTACCCCAAGACCCACCATCCGGTCTTCCTCGAGATGGTGCGGGCGCGGTTCCTGGCCCTCCTGGACGACCCCGCCTCGCCCCTGGTGCCGCTCTTGGACGCGGCCCGCCTGCGGGAGATGGCGGCGGGCTCCCTGGAGATGGCCGTCCCCTTCTTCGGCCAACTCATGCGGGGGCCGCAGCTCCTGGCCTACCTGCTGCAGGTGGACGCCTGGCTCCGCGCCTACCGGGTCCGCGTGGTGCTGCCGCAAGCCCGCGGGCGCCGGCGCCGCGCCGCCGTCACCTCCTCCCGCGGCTGAAGGGGCCGGGTGGCGCGGGCGGCTCGGGCGGCGCGGGGGGCGCGCCACCGGGCCGGCGAGCACCTCGTCCGCCACCCCCGTACAAGTGGTATCATGTCGGAAAGGATTTTCCCGGTTCACTGGGCCAGCGGGGTGAGGAGTCCAGCCCATGGGGAGGGCCCTCCTTTTCATTCTCAGCGGACCCTCGGGCGTCGGCAAAGCCTCGGTGCTGCACGGCGTCCTCGAGCGGGTGCCCGACCTGCGCAAGGTGGTCACCTACACCACCCGCTCCCCCCGCGCCCACGAGGTGCCCGGCCTCGACTATCACTTCGTCGGCAGGGACGAGTTCTTCGCCATGGTGGCCGACGGCCGCATCCAGGAGTACGAGCGGGTCTACGGCGACGACTACTTCTACGGCTCACCCGCCTTCTCCCTGGAGGGGGGGGACGGCGCCAGCGGCGCCGCCGGCGGGGGCGGTGAGGAAGGTGGCGCCGGCGCGGCCGGTCCCGCGCGGGGCGGCGAGGGGGGACGCCCCGTCCCCGACCGGATCGTGGAGCTGGACTACAAGGGATTTCGCAAGTACCGCCAGCGGTATGCCGGCAGCACCGTGGCCGTCTTCCTCGTGCCCCCGTCCCTCGGCGTGCTGGAGCGGCGGATCAACAACCGGGGCCGCGTGGACAACCTGGCCGCGCGCCTGGCCAACGCCGTGGAGCAGCTCCGCTACGCCGGGGAGTACGACTACGTGGTGGTCAACGAGGACCTGGACGAATGCGTGGACACGGTGGCGGCCATAGTACGGGCGGAGCGCTGCCGGCGGGACCGGGGGGCGCTGCTCCGCTTCGTGGACGGCCTGGTGGCGGGGTACTCGCGCGTTTGAGGCCCTTCGCGGCCCTGCGACCGTATACCCCAGGTGGTATCGTGGGCAGCCGTCTGGTATTTTGTTGACAGGGGTTTCGGGCGGCCCCTAAAATGCGGCGCAAAGGGGGAGTTGGCAGAATGGCGGGCAACGTCATCGAGGTCACCGACGCGGATTTCGACAGCGAGGTCATCCAGTCGGACGTGCCGGTGCTGGTGGACTTCTGGGCCGCCTGGTGCGGGCCGTGCCGCATGGTGGCGCCCGTGGTGGAGGAGATCGCGGGCGACTACGCCGGTCGGCTCAAGGTGGCCAAGCTCAACGTGGACGAGAATCGCAGCACGGCCGCCAAGTACGGGATCATGAGCATTCCCACCCTGATCGTCTTCCGGGACGGCGAGGTCAAGGCGCGCGTCATCGGCTTCCGCCCCAAGGGCGAGTTGGTGCGGAGCATAGAGCAGGTCCTCTGAGCTGGGCTCCGACCCCGGGCGCGGCCCGCGGGCGGGGTTCGGCGGGAAACCGGGGAGGGGTTGGGTTGGTCATCCCCGAGGGAGTCGGGGTGGGGCCCGTCAGGCGGTCTCCCGCTCCCCTCATCACGGTGGTGGTGGTGCTGGCGGTGGCGGCCCTTCTCTGGCGTCTGGGGTCCCAGCAGGCGCGGCTCGAGGAGGCCACCGGTGCGCCGCCGGCGGCTGGTCAGAGCCGGGCGGCG
>CAYXQP010000038.1:8427-13396 GCA_964467515.1 uncultured Eubacteriales bacterium
GGCCGGGCGGACGCGGACGGGGGTGAGCGGATGGGCATAGGGACCAAGCTGAGCACCGTCCAGGCCGAGCCCGAGCGGGTGGAGGCGGCGGCCCTGGTTTTGCCGGCCCTCAAGGAGGAGGGCGACGCCACGTGGCGGCGGGTTGACGCGGCCCTGGACGGGGCCCTGACGCGGCTTCGGGAGAGCGGCGAGTTCACCGGCGAACCCGGGACGTCCGTCATCCTCCATACGTGGGGCCGCCTGGCGGCCGACCGCGTGGTGGCGGTGGGCCTGGGCGAGAGCGGCAAGCTGGACGGCGAGCGGGTCCGGCAGGGTGTGGCCCGGGGCGTCCTGGCGGCGCGCGAGGCCGGGGCCAGGCGGGTCGCGGTGGCCAACGCCGCCGGAGCCTGGCTCGATCCCTCCCTGGCGGGCAGGGCGGCGGCGGAGGGCGCCCTCCTGGCCCTCTACCGTTTCGACCGCCATCAGACCAAGAAGGCGGAGAAGCAGGTGGACGAGGTGATCCTGGCCGACGCGGGGGTGGACCTGTCCGAGGCCGGCCGGCGCGGCCGCGCCCTGGCCCTGGCCACGGCCCTGGCCCGCGACCTGGCCAACGAGCCGGGCAACGAGCTGCCTCCCCGGCGCTTGGCGGAGGAGGCCCAGCGGGTGGCGGCCCAGGCGGGCCTGGAGTGCGAGGTGTGGGACGAGGCCCGCCTGGAGGCCGAGGGCATGGGCGCCCTGCTGGCGGTGGGCCGCGGGTCCGCGGAGCCGCCGCGGCTCGTCTTCCTGCGCTACCGCTGCGGCCGCGAGGGCGCCCCCACCCTGGCCCTGGTCGGCAAGGGGATGACCTTCGACGCGGGGGGCATCTGCCTCAAGCCGGCGGACGGCATGGAGGACATGAAGATGGACAAGGCGGGTGCGGCGGCCGTCATCGCCGCCCTCCGGGCCCTGGCCGAGCTGCGTCCGGCCCTCGACGTGGTGGGCGTGGTCCCCATGGCGGAGAACATGCCCGGCGGCCGCGCCCAGCGGCCGGGGGACGTGGTGCGCGCCTGCAACGGCAAGACCATCGAGGTCATCAACACCGACGCCGAGGGGCGCCTCATCCTGGCCGACGCCGTGGCCTGGGCCGCCCGCTCCGGGGCGCGCTGGATCGCGGACGTGGCCACCCTGACGGGGGCGGTGGTCATCGCCCTGGGCCACCAGGCCGCGGCCGTGCTGGGCAACGACGACGCCCTGCGCGACCAGGTGGTGGCCGCGGGCGGCGAGGCGGGCGAGCGCTACTGGCCCCTCCCCACCTACGAGGAGTACAAGGAGCAGTACAAGAGCCAGGTGGCAGACCTGAAAAACGTGGGCGGCCGCCCGGCCGGCACCATCACGGGGGGCATGATCATCGGCGAGTTCGTCGGCGACGTCCCGTGGGTTCACCTGGACATCGCCGGGGTGGCGTGGGTGGACCGGGACAGGGACTACCGGCCCAAGGGCGCCACCGGCTTCGGCACGCGGACCCTTGTCCACCTGGCCGAGCGGTTGGCGGCGGCCGCGCGGGCGCAGGACGCCGGCGGCCCGGACACCCCGTCGGCCGGCGACGGTCCCGGCGCCGGGGGCGGCCGCTGATGGACGAGCGGTGGCGGGCGCCGCTGGGCGAGGGGGGTCGGTGCTGATGGCCCACAAGTTCGACCCGGCCCACGCCGACCGCCTGGACGGCGACGAGCGCCGCTCCTGGCAGCCTCCCGACCTGGTCCTGGCCGGTCTCAACCTCCGCGAGGGGGAAACCTTCCTCGACGTGGGGTGCGGGTCCGGTTACTTCTCCCTGCCCGCCGCCCGGCTGGTGGGACCGACCGGTCACGTCTACGCCGTGGACATCTCCCTGGAGATGCTGATGCGGGTGGGCAGGCGCATCTACGCCGAGGGCGTCGTCAACGTGGAGACGGTCCTCTCCCGCGAGACCAACATCCCCCTCCCCGACGGGTGCGCCGACGCCGCCCTCCTGGCCAACGTGCTCCACGAAGCCGACGACCGGCCGGCCCTGCTGCGGGAGATCCACAGGCTCGTGCGGCCCGGCGGCCGGCTGCTGGTGGTGGACTGGCGCAAGGCCGAGACGCCGGCCGGACCGCCGGTGGAGGACCGGCTGGAGCCCGAGGTGGCGGAGGCCGAGGCCGTCGCCGCCGGCTGGCGGCTGCGGGGGCCGGTCGAGGCGGGGCCTTACCACTGGGGGCGCCTCTGCGAGCGGCCGTGAGCCCGCGGCTCCTCCTCTCCGTGCTCCTCGTCCTCGCCGTGGCGGTCGGCGCCGCCGGTTGTCGCCCGGGCGGGCGGGGGTCCTCCCGGGTTCCCGGTGTCGCCGGGGAAGCCGGAGGGCGCGCGGGGGAAGCCGCACGGCGGGCGGCGGTGCGGCCGGATGGCGGTGGTGGCGCGCGGCCGGAGGCGCCCCTGCCCGGAGCCCTGGCCGTGGTGGTGGACAACAACCCGGCCGCCCGGCCCCAGGCGGGACTGGAGCGCGCCGACCTGGTCTACGAACTGCCGGCGGAGGGTGGCATCACCAGATACCTGGCCGTCTTCGCCTCGCGGCCCGTGCCGCGGGTGGGCCCGGTGCGCAGCGCCAGGCCCTACCTGGTGGAGCTGGCCCGGGCCTACGGCACGCCCCTCGTGCACGCCGGGGGCAGCGACGACGCCTACCGGCTCCTGGCGCGGCTGGGCCTCCCGCACCTGGACGAGATAAGGAACGCCGGGGAGCTCTTCGCCCGCGACCGCTCCCGCCGCGCGCCGCACAACCTCTACACCTCCAGCGACAGACTCCTGGCGGGGATGCGCCGGCGCGGCTGGACGCCGCCGCCCCTCCCCCCGCCGGCCGAGGGGGACCTGCCGGTGCCCGGCGGCTCCGTCATTGACACTGACGCGGCCTGGCGCGCCGACGCGCCCGGCGGTGACGACGCCCTCCCCCATGGCGGCGATGCACCCGGCGGGAGCCGCGTGACCATCACCTACGCGGACACGGCGGCCTTCCGGTACACGACGGGGTACCGCTGGGACGGCCGCGGCTACATCAAGGAGGTGGACGGCCGCACCGCCGTCTCGGAAACGGGCCGGCCCCTGCGGGCGGACACGGTGGTCATAGTGGCCACAAGGGTTCGGCAGACGGGGGACGCCCTCGGGCACGTGCAGGTGGACCTGACCGGCGGCGGGGAAGCAGTGGCCGGGGCAGCCGTGGGCGGGGAAGCCCTCGTCCTCCGCGGCGGGCGCGTCCACGCGGGCCGTTGGTTCCCCGGTCGGGGCGAGCCCTTCGCCTTCCAGGTGGACGGCTTCTCCTTCTCGCGCCTGCGCGGGGTGACGTGGGTAAACGTGGTGGGTTCCCTCGCGCAGGTCCGCCTCGACGGCGGCACCGGCCGGGATTGAGGGCCGGCGCCGCGGGTTTGGCCGGCCGTCACGCGCCGGCGCGGCCGGGGGCGCGGTGCCGGGGGGAAGGGGAGGCGCCGGCGGCCATGCTCAGGCGAGGGCGCGGCGGAGGGCGCGGGCGTGGAGGAGGAGCATGACGCCCTGGCCGCCGGCCAGGGCCAGGACGGCGCCGCGGATGCCGAGGTCCGGATTCCCCGTGAGGGCGAGGAGGAGCAGGGTGCGAACGGCGAGCCCGGCCGCGTAGTTGCGGAGCTCCAGCGCCGTGAGGCCGAGGCCGGTGAGGGCGGCGCCCAGGGTCTGTTGGACGTACGTGAGGGGGGCTGCCACGGCCAGGAGCGCCAGGAGGGGCGCGGCGTCGGCTTCCCCGAAGAGGACCATGCCGATGGGCCCCGGCACGGAGGCGAAGGCTAGGCTGGCGAGGGCGCCCACGGCACCCGTCAGTAGCGCCGCCGTGCGGACGTGGGAGGCGAGGGCGGCCCGGTCGCCCCGGGCCGCGGCGGCGGCCACGGCAGGGAGGAGGGCGGCCGTGAGGGGGTAGACGAGGACCATGGGGAGGAAGAGGGTGGGGAGGGCGATGCCGGCGAACTGGCCGTAGAGGTTCGTGGCTTCGCGGGGAGAGAAGCCGGCCGCCAGGAGGCGGCGGGGGATGAGGGTGGCGTCCAGGAGGCCGGTGAGGGAGCCGAGCAGCCCGCCGGCCAGGAGGGGGAGGGAGAGGGCGAGGAGGCGCGGCGCCACCTCGGCGGGGGGAGCGGGGCGGCGAAAGGGCAGGAAGAGAGGCCGGCGCCGGCGGTGGCGGTGCCAGCCCAGGAGCCAGAGGCTGCCGGCCCCCTCGCCCACCGCCAGGGCGGCCACCAGGCCGGCAGCCACGGCCGCCACGCCGTGGGGAAGGAGCAGGACGGCCAGGCCGAACATGACGGCCAGGCGCACCGTCTGCTCCACCACCTGGCTCCAGGCCGCGGGGGTCAGCTCGTGGAAACCCTGGGCGCAGGCGCGGAGATAGGCGCCGGGCAGGGCCGCCACCACCACGAGGGGGGCGAGGCGGACCGCCGGTCCCGTACGGGGATCCGTCAGGACGGTCCCGACCAGGAGGGGGGTCAGGAGCCAGAGGGCGCCGGCGGCCAAGGCCCCCGCCAGGGTGAGGAGCAGGGCCGTCCGGCGGCGTACCGCCGCGGCCGACGCGGTGTCGCCGCGGGCCTCGGCTTCCGCCACCATCTGGGCCAGGGCGCCGGGCAGGCCCAGCATGCCCAGGGTGACGGCCAGATTGACGACGGGCACCACCATCTGAAAGAGACCGATCCCCGTCTCGCCCACCAGGCGGACGAGGATGATCCGGGAAACCGATCCCGTCAGGCGCGAATAGAGGCCGGCCGCCGTGAGGGCCAGGGTGCCGCGCAGGAGCGGCCGGGTGAGCAACCATCATCCCCCCTGCCACCCCGGTCGTTCCTAACCTGTACGGCCCCGGCGGCCGGACTATGACGCTGGCCGGTGCCCGGCGTTGCCCGTTCCCGGCGGCCGGACTATGACGCTGGCCGGTGCCCGGCGTTGCCCGTTCCCGGCGGCCGGACTATGACGGTTACGTCGCGGCGACGCCCGCGGCGCGCCG
>CAYXQP010000039.1:0-12915 GCA_964467515.1 uncultured Eubacteriales bacterium
CCGGCCGGTGCGGCGCCGCCGGGCGCGCCCGCCGGGGCGGCCCCTTTGTCCGCGCCGGCAGGCGCGGCGCCCCCGACCCCGGACCCGGAAGCGGGCAGCACCACCACGTTGCCGGGGTGCGGGTCGGCGTGGAAGAACCCTTCCAGGAGGGCCTGGCGCAGCATGACCCGCACCAGGGTCTCGGCCACCCGCCGCCGGCCGATGCCGGCCGCCGCCAGGCCCTCCAAGTCGCCCAGAGGGATGCCCTCCACCCGCTCCATGACCAGCACCCGCGGCGTGGTCATCTCCTCCACCACGGCGGGGACGAGGATGGCCGGCTCGTCCGCCAGGATGCGGGCCAGCCGCCGGGCGTTGTCGGCCTCGCTGCGGAAGTCCAGCTCGCGCCGGACGGTGTCGGCGAACTCCTCGGCCATCTCCGCCACCCGGTAGAAGGAGCCCCACTCGGTGCGCCGCTCGGCAAGGCGCGCCAGGTCCAGGAGGATGTCCATGTCGGCGGCCACCAACCTCTCCACCCCCGGCCGCCGCACCTTGACCACCACGCGCCGCCCGTCGGCCAGCTCGGCCGCGTGCACCTGCCCCAGGGAGGCGGCCGCCAGGGGCTCGGCGGCGAAGGAGCGGAAGCATTCCTCCAGGGGACGCCCCAGGTCCTCCTCCAGGACGGGCCGCACCTCCGCGAGGGGGACGGGCGGCACCTGGTCCTGCAACTTGGCCAGCTCGTCCACCACGTCGGGCGGAAGGAGGTCGGGGCGCGTGCTCAGCACCTGGCCCAGCTTGACGTAGGTGGGACCTAACTCCTGCAGTGCCAGCCGCAGCCGCTCGCCCCGCGTCAGGCGCGCCACCCCGTCGGGCCGCGCCGGCCACGGCAGGCGGATCCGCAGCCCGAGTTGGTCCGCGGCGAAGCCGAACCCGTACCGGACCATGATGCGCACCACCTGGCGCAGGCGCGGCGCGTGGCGCAGCGGCACCCCCGTCCACCCCCTTCGCCTCGCGGCTTCCCCCGTCTCAGGCCGCCGAGGCCGACCCGACCCGCTGCGAGACGCTCGGACCGAGGTCTCGTGGGAAACGGGCTCCCCCGCCTTTATAGTGGAAGAAGAGAGGGCGAAGATAAATGGGACGGCCGCCCGGCGCCGAAGCGGGCGGCGCGGGGTCGGGGGGTGACCCTTCACGTTCGGCCACTTCGCCGTGCGCCGGCTGCACTCGCTGACCGGGGTCGTGCCGGTGGGCGCCTTCGTGGTCCTGCACCTCTGGGGCAACGCCTACGCCTGGCGGGGGGCGGCCGCCTACGACCGCCACCTGGACGCCCTGCGCAACGTGCCCTACTCCCACGCCTTCCTGATCCTCTTCGTGCTCCTCCCCCTCCTCTTCCACGCCGGCTACGGGGTCATCATCACCCTCTTCGCCCGCTTCAACCTGCCCGCCTACCCCTTCCCGCGCCACACCGCCTTCTGGCTCCAGCGCGCCACGGGGCTCCTGGCCCTGGCCTTCATCCTCTACCACCTGGTGACGGTGCGGGCCTCGGTCCTCTTCACGGGGGAGACGGCCACCTTCGACCGCGTCGCCGCCTCCCTGGCCCACCCCGGCGTCCTGGCCTTCTACGCCCTGGGCGTGGTGGCCGTCAGCTACCACCTGGCCAACGGCCTCTGGCTCTTCGCCGTCATCTGGGGGCTGGCGGTGGGGCCGCGCGCCCAGCGGACGGTGGCCAGGGCGGCGGCCGTCCTCTTCGTCCTGGTGGCGGTGGTGGGGCTCAACGACCTGCGGGCCTTCCTGCGTGCACCCCAGCGCGAGAGCGTCTTCGAGGCCGTGACGCCCGCCCCGGCGGCCGTCGTCGGGTCTGCTCCGGTGACGGAGGCTTCGCCATGAGCGGCGCGCGCGTCATCGTGGTGGGCGGCGGCCTGGCGGGCCTCACGACCGCCCTGCGGCTGGCGGAGGAAGGTCTGGCCGTGGACCTCTTCTCCCTGGTCCCCGTGCGGCGCTCCCATTCCGTGTGCGCCCAGGGCGGCATCAACGCCGCCGTCAATACCAAGGGCGAGGGCGACTCCCCTTGGCAGCACTTCCGCGACACCGTCTACGGCGGCGACTTCCTGGCCGACCAGCCCCCCGTCAAGGCCATGTGCGAGGCCGCCCCCGACATCGTCTTCCTCTTCGACCGGATGGGGGTGCCCTTCAACCGCACTCCCGAGGGGCTCATCGACTTCCGCCGCTTCGGGGGCACCCGGTTTCACCGCACCGCCTTCGCCGGCGCCACCACGGGCCAGCAGATGCTGTACGCCCTGGACGAGCAGGTGCGCCGCTGGGAAGCCGAGGGGCTCGTCACCAAGTACGAGGGCTGGGACTTCCTGTCCGCCGTGCTGGACGAGGGCGGCGTCTGCCGCGGCATCGTGGCCCAGGACCTGCGCTCCATGGAGATCCGCGCTTTCCGGGCCGAGGCCGTGGTCCTGGCCACGGGGGGGCTGGGCGTTCTCTTCGGCCGCAGCACCAACTCCCTCATCGTGGACGGCAGCGCCCAGAGCGCCGTCTACCGCCAGGGGGCCCTCTACGCCAACCCCGAGATGATCCAGGTCCACCCCACGGCCGTGCCCGGCGAGGACAAGTACCGCCTCATGTCCGAGTCCATCCGCGGCGAGGGCGGCCGTGTGTGGGTCCCCCGCGACGGCAGGCCGTGGTACTTCCTGGAGGAGTGGTACCCCCGCTACGGCAACCTGGTGCCGCGGGATGTGGCCACCCGCGCCATCTTCAAGGTGGTCTACGAACTGGGCCTGGGGGTGGAGGGGAAGCCCGTGGTCTACCTGGACGTCTCCCACCTGCCGCGGGAAGTGCTCGAGCGCAAGCTGGGCGGCGTGCTGGAGATCTACGAGAAGTTCGCGGGGCAGGACCCGCGCCGGGTGCCCATGCGGGTCTTCCCCGCCGTCCACTACACCATGGGCGGCCTCTGGGTGGATGAGGGCTGCCGGACCAACATCCCCGGCCTCTTCGCCGCCGGGGAGTGCAACCATCAGTACCACGGCGCCAACCGGCTGGGGGCCAACTCCCTCCTCTCGTGCGTCTACGACGGCTTCGTGGCGGGCCGCTCCGTGCCGGAGTTCGTGGCCGGCCTCGACCGGGCCGCCGCCGACGTGCCGGAGGCCGTCTTCGCCGCCGCGCGCCGGCGCCAGGAGGAGCGCTACGAGGGCATCTACGCGCTGGACGGGCCGGAGAACCCCTTCGAGCTCCATGCGGAGCTGGGCCGCTGGCTGACGGAGCACGCCACCGTCATCCGCACGGGCGACGGTCTCCGCCGCACCCTGGACAAGGTGGTGGAGCTCCAGGAGCGCTGGCGCCGCATCGGCACGGCTGACCGGGGGCGCTGGTGCAACCAGACGGCCGTCTTCATCGCCCACCTGGACAATATGCTGCACTTGGCGCGGGCCATCGTGGCCGGCGCCCTGGCGCGGGAGGAGAGCCGGGGAGCCCACTACCGGGCCGATTTCCCCGAGCGGGACGACGCCAACTGGCTCAAGACGACCCTCGCCCGCTGGACGCCCGAGGGCCCGGCCCTGTCCTACGAGCCGGTGGACACGTCCCTCCTGGCCCCGGAGCCGCGCCGGTACTAGCCGGCGCCGCAGAGAGGAAGCCGGCCGGCGGGGCGGTGGGTGGGGCGTCGGCTCCGCAGCGGGCGGGCGGCACCGCAGGGTGAAAGCGGTACCACGGAGCGGGCGGGCGGCACCGGAGGGTGAAAGCGGTACCACGGAGCGGGCGCCAGGGAAGGGAGGTACCGGCGACGGCGGAGGAGACCTTGAGACTGCGGATCAAGCGCCAGGACGGACCGGAGGCCCGGCCCTACTGGGAGGAGTTCGCCGTGCCACGGCGGCCGGGTATGAACGTGATCGCCTGTCTCCTGGAGATCCGGCGCCACCCCGTCACCGCCGCCGGCCGGCCCACCACGCCCGTGGCCTGGGAGGCCAGCTGCCTCGAGGAGGTGTGCGGCGCCTGCAGCATGCTCATCAACGGCCGGGCCCGCCAGGCCTGCTCCGCCCTGGTGGACGACCTGCGCGAGCCCATCCGCCTGGCGCCCCTTTCGGTCTTCCCCGTGGTCCGGGACCTGGTGGTGGACCGAAGCCGCATGTTCGAGACCCTGAAGAAGGTGAAGGCGTGGCTCACCCTGGACGGGACCCACGCTCTGGGACCCGGCCCGCGCTACGCCGACCGGCTCCAGGATCTCCGCTACGAGCTCTCCCGCTGCATGACCTGCGGCGTCTGCCTCGAGGCCTGTCCCAACTACCGTGGGGACGGCCGTTACATGGGCCCCCAGCCCGTGGCCCAGGTCCTCTACCAGAACCTCCACCCCACGGGCGCCCTCCACGCCGACGTGCGCCTGGACGCCATCATGGGCCCCGACGGCATCACCAACTGCGGCATGGCCCAGAACTGCTCCCGCATGTGCCCCAAGGGCGTGCCCTTGGTGGAGGCCGTCTCCCTCCTGGGGGCCGAGACGGTGCGCCACGCCCTGGCGCGCTGGCGCCGCCGCTGAGCCGTACGTGGCCGAGGCGCCGCGCAACCCGGGCTGGTATACTGCATGGCGAAGACGAAAAATGGCGGTACAGGACTGGAACAACATAAGGGTCTGCGGTCGGAGGATCCCCTGGCTCTGTGGTCCCGAGAGCCTTAAGGAGTTGCCGCGCTTGCTGGAGGTCTTCGCCCTGTCCGGACGGCCCTGCGCTGTCATGGTTCCCAGAGGTGTTTTCAGATTCACCAACTTTGAGGAGGCCAACAGGTGGTGGACGACTCCTCCCAGCCACTTTTACCGCGAGTCCCGACCATAGACGACCTCAAGAAAATCTGCAAAGCGCTGAATGACCGCGGGGTCCGCTACATGTTAGTGGGGGGCATGGCCCTCGGCTTCTATGGGCTGGCCCGGGCCACTCACGACATAGACTTCCTCGTGGACGCCAACCCCGAGGCAGTGGACAAGATCAAGGAGGCCCTCGCCGAGGCCCTACCGGACAAGGCAGCTTTGGAAGTCGGGCGTGACGAGATCCAGTCCTACACCGTCGTGCGAGTGGCTGACGAAGTCATCGTGGACCTCATGGCGCACATCGCAGAGGTGAACGTAGAAACCGGCCGCGCCATCCTCGTGGACGTGGACGGCATCACGATTCCCATAGCAGATCTGGACACCCTCATCGCCACCAAGGGCGGGCTCCGCGAAAAGGATGCCGCCGACAGGGCGTTTCTCCTGATCCTCAAGGCCGAGCCCCGTCTCCTCCCTCCGGCCTTGCGACCCGCCGATACGGATTGATGAGGCGGCGGCCGTCCCCCGCAGGGGCGGCGGCCGCCATCCGCATCCCCCGACCTCACGACGCTGCCGCCGGGGCGCCTCCAGGTTCAGCTCGCGTACAGCAGGTACAGGGCCGCGAGCCCCAGGATGCCGTGGAGGAGCGCCTCCGGGATGCTCACCGGCTTGTTGGCCTTGATGGACCGCACCCGCATCATGAGAGCCGAAACGATGGTCAGGACGGCCAGGATGATGCCCCACGTCTGCATCTTCCCTCACCCCTTTGCCTAAGCATATCTATTTCGTGGACCCCCTGCAGGTCACCTGCCATGGCGGCCCGCTCGCCGGGTCGCCAACACCGCGGGGCACAAGCCCCGCCCTGGGGGCACGGCACCGCGGGCCGGAGGGGAACCCTCGCGCGTGGCGGCGGAGGTGAGCCGCCGGTGATCGTGGTGAGCGAGCACTGCCACCCGGCCGGGCTGGCCCTCCTGGGCCGGCGCCACCCCCTCCGCTACGACCCGTCCCTCCACGCCGACGCCCGGCGTCTCCGGGAGGCGGTGGCCGGCGCCCGGGCCCTCGTGGTGCGCAACCGCACCCGCGTGGACGCGGCCCTCCTGGCGGCGGCACCGTCCCTGGCGGTGGTGGGCCGCCTCGGCACCGGCCTCGACAACCTGGACCTGGAGGCCTGCCGCCGCCGGGGGGTCACCGTGGTGCACGCCGGCGAGGCCAACGCCCGGGCCGTGGCCGAGATGACCCTGGCCCTCATGCTGGCCTTGGCGAGGCGCCTGGTGCCCGCCCACGCCTCCACGGCGGCCGGGGCCTGGGAGAGGGAGACCTGGGCCGGCTCGGAGCTGGCCGGCCGGCGGCTGGGGATCCTGGGCTTTGGCCGCGTCGGCCGGGCGGTGGCGCGGCTGGGAGGCTGCCTCGGGATGCGCGTGCTGACGCACCACCCGCGGCTGGCTCCGGGGGACCCCGCCCTCCGGGAGGCCCGCGTCCGGCTCGTGGACCTGGACCGGTTGCTGGCGGAGGCCGACTTTCTCACGGTGCACCTGCCCATCACGCCGGAGACGGCCGGGCTGCTGGACGGGGAGCGCCTGGCGCGCCTGAGGCGCGGGGCCTTCCTCGTCAACGTGGCCCGGGGCGGCATCGTGGACGAGGAGGCCCTGGTCCGGCTGCTGGAGTCGGGGCGCCTGGGTGGAGCCGCCCTGGACGTGCGGGCGGCCGAGCCGCCGCCGCGGGACGAGCTGGCGGCCAGGCTGGCCGCCCTCCCCAACGTGATCCTCACGCCCCACCTGGCCGCCTTCACCGGGGAGGCCCAGCGGCGGGTCGGCGTCACCGTGGCCCGCGGCGTGCTGCGGGTTCTCAGCGGCCTCGCGCCCGCGGCGAGCGCCCCGCCAGGGGGAAGCGCTCCGGGTTGCTGAGGAGGGCCGCCCGCAGGGTGTCGCCGCGCAGCCCCACCCGCAGCGCCTCCAGGGCCAGGACGTCCTGGGGCGGCACGTTGCCCAGGTTGACGTTGGGCCCGAAGCGCAGGATGAGGTCCTGCTGCTGCTCCTTGAGGGGCGCCTCCCAGATGAGGTTCTCCACGGTCCGCAGGTCCCGCGTCAGGACCTCCAGCTCGTCCTCGTCGATGGAGCCGTCGGGGCGGTAGATGACGACGCCCTTCCCGGACTCGCGCCCCTCGATGATGACCTTGAAGGCGCCCTCGGCCAGGTCGTGCTCGATGACCTGGCGGATGTTGGAGGTGGGCACCCGGTCCGCGGGGTGCTTCTTGCCCACCTCCGTGAGGCAGAGGAAGCCTGCCTCGCGCACCATGGCTATGAGGAGCCGCCGCTGCTCCAGGGTCATGGGTATGGTGCCGTCCGAGACCTCGAGACAGCGAAAACCGAGGTCCGCCGCCTCCCGCAGGAACTCGTCCATCTTGCCCTGGCAGTAGGCCAGCTCCAGGAAGGTGCCCCCCGGGTACACGTGCACACCGTGGGAGGCGGCCACCCTCACCTTCTCGCGGAGGAGGTCCCTGTCGTAGAAGGCCGAGGTGCCGAAGGCCAGCTTGATGAAGTCCACGTAGTCCGCGGCCAGGCGGAGCAGGTCCTCCGTCTGGGCCAGGCCGAGCCCCTTGTCCATGAGCATGGTCAGCCCTGCCACCCGGGGTTTCTCCAACCGCTCGCCCCACGGATACTGGCACGCCGCCGCCCAGGCCTTGTGCGCCGCCCGCACGGCCATACCCCCCGCCCGCCTCGCCCGCCGCCGAGGCTCGCAGCCAGGGTATTCAAGAGGGCCGCGGCCGGCGACTATCGGTTCCTCTGCCGGCCTGAGGGGGGTACCCTGCGCCATCAGGCAACCTTGCCGCCGGCCGCGGTGACGTTATTGTGGAAAGCGACTCGCGGCGCGTATACGGAAGGTCGAGGACCGCGGCTCTTCAATTTACGGCTGCCCTGGCAAAAGGGTCAGAGGACCAAGGCCACGTAGGCCACGTAGAAAGCCCCGCCGGTCAGGAGCCAGGCGGGCTTGAACTCCCCGCCGGCCCGCACTCGCAGGAGGAGGATCAGCGCCGAGAGGAGGGCCAGCAGGCCCGTCGCCAGCTCGCTTCCACCCAGGCGCCACTGGCCGAAGGCCACGGCCAGGGCGGGCAGCACCGATCCCTGGAAGACCATGGCGCCGGTGATGTTGCCCAGGGCCAGGGTGTCCTTGCCCCGTCCGACCCAGAGCACGCTGTTCATCTTTTCCGGGAGCTCGGTGGCCACGGGGGTGAGGATGAGGGAGAGGACGAGGGGGGGCACGCCCAACACGGTGGCCAGGTCCTGCAGGGCTTCCACGAAGTAGTGGGCTCCCCCCACGATGAGGGTCAGGGCGGCGGCGATCTGCGCCGCGATGGCCGGCAGGTGGGGCCGGTGCGCTTGGGGCATCAGGTACAGGCGCTCGGGGGAAAGCTCGTCGTTCCCCTCCTCGCCGTTCCGCGCGAAGGACAGGTAGACGTAGAGAGCGTAGCCCCCCGCCAGGGCCAGCGCCGCCACCGCCTGGACGGGCGCCGGCGCCATGGCCGCCAGGAGGGCGCCCCCGTACATCACCAGGAAGAATCCCAGGTCCCGGCCGATGACGCCCGCCTCCACCCGCACCGTGTCCGGGCGGCGGCGGCGCCAGCGATGGTAGACCACGGCCACCCCCGTCACCAGCAGGGCCAGGGTGGAGAGCATGAAGGGAGCGCCCAGGATGGCGCCCAGGCCGATGTCGTGCCCGCTGCCCGCAGGCCCGCGCACCAGGGCCAGGACGGGTATGGCCGTTTCCGGGAGAGCGGTTCCCACGGCGGCCAGGACGCTCCCCACGGCGCCGTGGGAGAGGTTGAACCGGACGCCCAGCCACTCCACGCCGTTGGTGAAGAGCTCCGCCCCGGCCAGGATGACCACCAGGGCGACCAAAAGCACGACGGCATCCATACGGAAACCTATTTTAACCGCCGGCTCAATCGAGGGAGATCTTCTTGCGCAGGAAGGCGGTCTTGCGCTCCTGCCAGGAGGCCAGCTCCTGCCTGATCTGCTGCAGCCGCTGGTCGGCCCGCTGCCGCGCCTCCTTGAGGCGGGCCAGCCGCTCGTGCAGCTGCCGGAGGGTGCTCTCGGGCCCTCCCGCCGCCTCCTGCCGCAGCACGGTCAGCTCCGCCACCTGGATCTGGACCGCCAGCTCCTCCCGCTCGGCGCCCCTGGCCTGCTGGAGCCGGGCCTGGAGGCGCTCGATGGCCTCCGCCAGCTCCTTCCTGCCCATGGCGCTGAAGGAGGAGGCCCACTGCTCGATCTTGATGAGGCGCGTTATACCGTCGCCCACCTGCTCCCAGGCCTGGACCTGGTCCTGGAGGGCCAGCATGCGGGCCGCCATCTGCTGCCTCTCCTCCTCCCGCTGGGCCAGCTCGCGCTCGATGTCACGCAGCTCCCAGCCCAGCCGGTCCACCGTATCCTGCAACTTGCGCCATTCCCGCACGAGCCTGGCGATCTCGCGATCGAAGCCTCCCTGCTTGCGATACCGCCAGTACTCCACCGTGGCGAAGGCCACCCCCAGGTAGAGGGGGAAGAAGAGGGCGGCGGTCAGGCCCAGGCGAACCGGCAGCGCCGCCGCGGCGCGCCAGAGCCCTGCCAGGAGGTAGGCGCCCGCCAGGCAGAGGACGGCCTCCGCGGCCAGGATCCTCCTGCTGGCTCTGGTGTGGCGGAACCTGTTCTTGACGTAGTCGGCCAGCAGGATAAGGAGGAGCAGGGAGAGCCCCAAGAGGAAGAAAAACACCGCGACCACGCCCGTCTCACCCACCCTCGCGGCGCTTTTTCTAAGATTATATCGCCTCGGACGGCCCCCGTACCTGCCGGAATAGGCTGGCGGCGGCCGGGAAAAATGGGATGGACGGAGAGGAGAAAGGCGCGGGTTTCGCCGGATTGCGGCGGCCGTCCCTCCGCCCCCCGGAAGCGGCAAGGCGGGATGCCGGCATGTGGCGCCGCGGCAGGAAGCGGGAGCCGCTTGGGACCCGTTGCCGCTGTCAGTGCTCGGGATGCTTCCCTTTGAGGGTCTTGAGGTAGGCGATGAGGGCGTCCAGGTTGCCGTCCTTCTGCACCTGGGCCTTGGACACGGCGGCCGACATGACTCCCTTGGAGAAACCCTCCACCACCTTGGCGTCGGGGTCGAGGATGGATTCCCGGAGGTAAGCCTTATCTGCCTTGAGGGTACCCCCGCCCACCAGCCGCACGTCGGACATGTAGACGCCGGCCAGGGTCGGGCAGGCGCCGGGCGAACCGTCCGTGGTGTGGCAGCTCCGGCAGCCGAGCTCCGTGAAAAGCCGCTCGCCCTTCTTGGCGGGCGTCTCGGCGGCCGGCGCCCGCCGCGGGGCGCATCCCCCGACGGCGACGGCCACACCGAGCAGAATCGTCACCCACCGCCACCGCATGGTCATCTCCCCGCTGGAAAAGCCGAGTCGCCGCCGGGCGACGGCCAACAGCCCCGCGGGCTGCCCCGCTCCCCCGCCGACTTAGGATTGCCCGGCGGGAACCCCGACCATGCGGGCCTCCACGTCTTTCCGCGGCGCGTGGGAGGGGGGACGCCCGGCTCGCGCCGGTCAGCCGGTCAGCCCTCCAGGAGCCAGCGGGCGGCGTCGCAGGCGTGGTAGGTGAGGATCAGGTCGGCGCCCGCCCGCTTGATGGCCAGGAGCGTCTCCAGGGTCACCTGGCGCTCGTCGAGCCACCCCCGCTGGGCCGCCGCCTTGATCATGGAGTACTCGCCGCTCACGTTGTAGGCGGCCACGGGCACGGGGAAGGAGTCCCGCACCCGCCGGATCACGTCCAGGTAGGCCAGGGCCGGCTTGACCATGACGAGGTCGGCGCCCTCCTCCAGGTCCAGGGCCACCTCCCGCAGCGCCTCCCTGGCGTTGCCGGGATCCATCTGGTAGGTGCGGCGGTCGCCGAAGGCCGGCGCCGAATGGGCCGCCTCGCGGAAGGGACCGTAGTAGGCGGAGGCGTACTTGGCGGCGTAGGACAGCACCGCCACCTCGCCGAAGCCGTTCTCGTCCAGGGCGCTCCTGATGGCGCCCACCCGCCCGTCCATCATGTCGGAGGGCGCCACCACGTCGGCGCCCGCCCGGGCGTGGGACACGGCCGTCTGGGCCAGCAGGTCCAGGGTGGCGTCGTTGTCCACGACCCCGTCCCGGATGACGCCGCAGTGACCGTGGCTGGTGTACTGACAGAGGCAGACGTCCGTCATCACCACCAGGTCGGGAAACCGGTCCTTGAGGGCCGCGACGGCCCGTTGGACGGTGCCGGCGTCGTTGTACGCCTCGGAGGCCCAGTCATCCTTGCGCTCGGGGATGCCGAAGAGGATGATGGCTCCGACGCCCAGCTCGACGGCCCTGCTCACCTCCTCGCTCACCAGGTCCACGGACCAGTGGTGAATGCCCGGCATGGCCGGGATCTCCTCCCTCACGCCCGTGCCGGGCACCACGAAGAGCGGGTAGATGAAGTCCTCCGGGTGCAGCCTCGTCTCCCGGACCATGCCCCGGAGCCGGGCGGAGCGACGGAGCCGGCGCAACCTGGTGGTGGGGAATCCCATCTCCATCCCTCCCTGGCAGGGGCGGGCGCTCAAGCCACCGGCGCAACCGCCCCCCGACTGGGGAGGCGGGCGCCCGGCCCTCGGCCGCGTGCCCGTCCCTCGGTTTCAGCATACAACACCTCGGGCCGCCGCGGGGCCGTGCGGGCGAGGGCTCGCGCGCCGGGCGGATCCGCCGGCGGCCGTCAACCCTCTCCCTCGCCCGGGGGGCGATGTTCCCCCCACACGACCACGGTGTCGCGACCCCGGGCCTTGGCGGCGTAAAGGGCCGTGTCCGCCCGCGCCACCAGGAGCTCGGCGCTGTCCGCCTGACGGGGGAAGCACGCCACCCCGACGGAGAGGGTGACCGGGCGGTGGGGCCAGCTCAGGGCCGCCACGCTCCCCCGGATCCTCTCGGCCACGGCGCCGGCCTCGGCGCAGTCGGCGCCGGGTAGGATGACCATGAGCTCCTCGCCGCCGTAACGGCCCACCAGGTCCCGCTCCCGCACCGCCTCCCTGACGGCGCCGGCGCACGCCCGCAGGACCTCGTCGCCCGCCTGGTGACCGAACTGGTCGTTGTAAGCCTTGAAGTGGTCGATGTCCACCATGAGCACCGAGACGGGCTCTCCCCGGCGGGCGGCGCGGCGGATGGCCCACTCCAGCTCCTCCTCCAGGCTTCCCCGATTGAGGAGCCCCGTCAGGGAATCCAGGCGCGCCCTTCGCTCCAGGTCCCGGTTGTAGGCCCGCACCTCCGCCACCATCCGGTTGAAGGTGCCGATCAGGTGGCGCCACTCCTCTCCGCCCCGCGCGGGCAGCTCCACGTCGAACTCGCCCCTGGCCACGGAGCGCAGCCCCCGCACCAGGTCCCGCACCGGCAGGAGCAGCCGGCGGGCCAGCAACCAGGAGGCGGCCAGGGCCAGCGCCAGGCTGGCGACGCTCACGGCCATGGTGCGGCGGTTGAAGGCCCGCAGGAAGGCTAGGGCTTCGTCCGCCTCCACGGCCGTGACCACCGCCAAACCGGTGCCGGGCACCGGCCGGGGGCCCGCCTCGGTCCCCGATCCCCCTTCCGGGCCGCCCGCAAGACCCCCGCCGGCCCCGAGGTCATCCCGCCAGCCGCGGGACACGGCCACGGGGCGGCCGGCGGCGTCCAGCACGGCGAACCGGCAGGGCCGGTAGTCGCCCAGGCCCATGGGGTGGGGCGGCGGCACCCGCTGGCCGCCGGCGGCCAGGGCCGCTGCCGCCGCCCGGGCCACCCGCAGGCAATGGCGCTCGGCGTCCCCCAGCAGGACCTGGCGCAGCGCGTACCCGGCCAGGAACCAGTTGACGGCGCCCATGAGCACCAGGATGCCCAGCACCACGAGGGTGACCTGGGCCGCCACCGATCCTGGACGCAGCCACCGCTGCATGGCCTGAGCCTCCCAAAGGGCCTATGCCGTCCGGCCCTCCGCCAGGGCCGCCAGCAGGGCCTCGGCCACACCCTCGGCGCTGGCCCGGCGCGCCACCGCCGGCGCCGGCAACCCCAGCTCCCGCACCCGCGCCGCCGTGGTGGGGCCGATGGCCACCAGGCGCGCGCCCGCCAGCCCCCGTCGCGGCTGCGCACCGAGAGCCCCGGCCAGGCC
>CAYXQP010000040.1:0-12865 GCA_964467515.1 uncultured Eubacteriales bacterium
GTGGGATTGACCTGGCGTTACCTGGCACTATGGGGGCGGGGAGCCCTTCGCTCCGGCCGCGGCGCCGCCAGCGGAGGATTGAGCTGGCATTACCCGGCAGTCTCCAAGCTAACGAGGGCGGGCGAGGGCCTGCAGGGGGACGGCGTACTCCTGCACCGTGCGCACGTCCGGGGGGGAGGGGCGCGCCGCCTTGGCCGCCAGCACCTCGGCCACGGCCCGCGCCGTATCCAGGGAGGTGAGGCAGGGAATCCCCAATTCGACGGCGGCGCGGCGGATCTGGAACCCGTCCCGCACGCCGCCGCGCCCGCCGCTCACCGTGTTGACCACTAGGTCCACGGCCCCGTCGTAGATGAGGTCGAGGACGGACGGCCGGCCACCCTCGATCTTGGCCGCCGGCCGCACGTCAAGGCCGCGCTCCGAGAGAAAGGCGGCCGTGCCGGGGGTGGCGAAGAGGGGAAAGCCCAGGTCCGCCAGGGCGCGGGCGATGGCGAGGGCTTCCTCCTTGTCCCGGTCGGCGATGGTGAAGAGGACGCCGCGCCCCGGCGGCGCCGGCAGGTCGAAGCCGGAGGCCACCAGGGCCCGGTGCATGGCGCCGGGCAGGTCGCGGTCGAGGCCCATCACCTCGCCCGTGGACTTCATCTCGGGGCCCAGCTCCGGCTCCACGCCCGTCAGCTTGGCCCAGGAGAAGACCGGCATCTTGACGGCCACGAAGTCCGGCCGCGGCGCCAGCCCCGAGCGCCAGCCCAGGTCCGCCAGCCGCTCCCCCAGGATGGCCCGCACGGCCAGCGCCACCAGGGGCACCCCCGTGGCCTTGGTGAGGAAGGGCACGGTGCGGCTGGCCCGCGGGTTCACCTCCAACACGTAGACCCGCCCCGCGTGGACCACGAACTGGATGTTGAGGAGGCCGCGCACGCGCAGGGAGCGCCCGAGGCGCACCGTGTAGTCCTCCACGGCGCGGCGCTGCTCCACCGTGAGGTTCCGGTCGGGAAAGAGGGCGATGCTGTCCCCCGAGTGGACGCCGGCCCGCTCCACGTGCTCCATGATGCCGGGGATGACGACGGTCTCCCCGTCGGCGACGGCGTCCACCTCCACCTCCAGGCCGGCCAGGTACTTGTCCACCAGGACCGGCCGCCGCGCCGAGACCAGGACGGCCCGCTGCACGTACTCCACCAGCTCCCCCTCGTCGTAGACGATCTCCATGGCCCGCCCGCCCAGCACGTAAGACGGGCGCACCAGGACGGGGAACCCGACGCGGCGGGCGACGGCGAGGGCTTCCTCCAGGGAGGTGGCGGTGCCGCCGGGAGGACGGGGTATGCCCAGCTCGCCCAGAAGCCGGTCGAAGAGCTCCCGGTCCTCGGCCCGGTCCACGTCCTCCGGCGCCGTGCCCAGGATGGCGACCCCGGCCCGGGCCAGGGGGGCGACGAGGTTGATGGCCGTCTGGCCGCCGAACTGGGCCACCACCCCCAGGGGCCGCTCCCGCTCGACGACGTTCATGACGTCCTCGAAGACGAGGGGCTCGAAGTAGAGGCGGTCGGCGGTGTCGAAGTCGGTGCTCACCGTCTCCGGGTTGTTGTTGACGATGATGGTCTCCACCCCGGCCTCCCGGAGCGCCCAGACGGCGTGGACGCAGGAGTAGTCGAACTCGATGCCCTGGCCGATGCGGATGGGCCCCGAGCCCAGCACCACCACCTTGGGGCGATCCGAGGGCCGCACCTCGTCCTCCAGCTCGTAGCTGGAGTAGAAATATGGCGTGGCCGCCTCGAACTCGGCGGCGCAGGTGTCCACCATCTTGTAGACGGGGGCGATGGACCAGGCGCGGCGCCGCGCCCGCACGTCCTCCTCGTCCAGGCCCGTCAGGGTGGCCACCTGGTGGTCGGCCACGCCGGCCCGCTTGGCCCGCCGGAGGAGGGCCGGCGAGAGGCCCCGGCGGCGCAGCTCGTCCTCCAGCTCCACGATGCGCCTGATCTTCTCCAGGAAGAAGCGGTCCACGCGGGTCCGCTCCGCCAGCTCGGCGGGCGGCACGCCGCGGCGGACGGCCTCGGCGAGCAGGAAGAGGCGCCGGTCGTCCCCCTGGGCCAGGGCGGCCATGACCTCCTCGTCCGAGGCGCGGGCGAACTCGGGGAGCCAGAGGCCGTAGGTGCCGATCTCCAGGGAGCGCACGGCCTTGAGGAGCGCCCCCTCGAAGGTGCGCTCGATGGCCATGACCTCGCCCGTGGCCTTCATCTGCGTGCCGAGGCGTCGGTGGGCGTTGGCGAACTTGTCGAAGGGCCAGCGCGGCACCTTGACCACCACGTAGTCCAGGGCCGGCTCGAAGAGGGAGAAGGTGGTGCCCGTCACCGGGTTCCGGATCTCGTCGAGACCGAGCCCGACGGCGATCTTGGCGGCGATCTTGGCGATGGGGTAGCCGGTGGCCTTGGAGGCCAGGGCGCTGGAGCGGCTGACCCGCGGATTCACCTCGATGACGGCGTAGCGCAGGCTGCCGGGGTCGAGGGCGAACTGGACGTTGCAGCCCCCCTCCACCCCCAGGGCGCGGATGATGCGCAGGGCGGCCGAGCGGAGCAGGTGGTACTCGCGGTCCGTGAGGGTCTGGCTCGGCGCCACCACGATGCTGTCGCCCGTGTGGATGCCCACGGGGTCGAAGTTCTCCATGTTGCAGACGGTGATGCAGCTGTCCCGGCCGTCCCGCATCACCTCGTACTCGACCTCTTTCCAGCCCTCCACGCTCTCCTCGACCAGGACCTGGCCCACGGGGCTCGCCCGCAGGCCGCGCCGGCAGATGTCCTCCAGCTGGGTCGCGTCGCGGGCCATGCCGCCGCCGGTGCCGCCCAGGGTGTAGGCCGGCCGCACCACGAGGGGGAAGCCGACCCGCTCCGCGAAGGCGCGCGCCTCCTCCAGGGAGCGGCAGACGGCGCTCCGCGGCACGGGTTCGCTGATGCGCGCCATCAGCTCCCGGAAGAGCTCGCGGTCCTCGGCCCGGCGGATGGCCTCCAGGGGCGTGCCCAGGAGCTCGACGCCGTGGCGGTCCAGCACCCCCTCCTCGTGCAGGGCCACGGCCAGGTTGAGGCCCACCTGCCCGCCCAGGGTGGGCAGGACGGCCTGAGGGCGCTCCCGGGCGATGACGGCGGCGGCGTACTCCACGGTGAGGGGCTCCACGTAGACCCGGTCGGCCATGTTCTGGTCCGTCATGATGGTGGCCGGGTTGGAGTTGAGGAGGACCACCTCCAGGCCCTCCTCCCGCAGGGCTCGGCAGGCCTGGGTGCCCGCGTAGTCGAACTCGGCCGCCTGCCCAATGACGATGGGCCCGGAGCCGACGACCAGCACCTTGCGCAGATCGGGGCGGCGCGGCATCGTCAGCGACCCCCGCCCGCGGCGCCCGGCCCGGTGCGCACAGGTTGCGCCTGGGTCGCCTGGTACGGTATCCCCCCGCCCGCGGCGGCGGGCTCCCGCACGAGAGGCCCCGCCTCCCCCACCAGGCAGCGGGCCGGGTAGCCCATGAGGGCCAGGAAGCGGCTGAAGAGGTGGTAGGAGTCCTCGGGACCTGGGCAGGCCTCGGGGTGGTACTGGACCGAGAAGGCGGCCAGCTCCCCGTGGGCCACGCCCTCCACGGTGTCGTCGTTCAGGTTTACGTGGGTGACGCGCAAGCCCGTTCCCTCCACGCTCGCGGCGTCGATGGCGTAGCCGTGGTTCTGGGTGGTGATGTAGGCGCGGCCGGTCTCCAGGTCGCGCACTGGGTGGTTGACGCCCCGGTGGCCGAATTTGAGCTTGAAGGTGCGCGCGCCCAGGGCCAAACCCAGGATCTGGTGCCCCAGGCAGATGCCGAAGACCGGCACCCGGCCCAGGAGGCGGCGGACAGTTTCGGGGGCCCCCGGCACGGCGGCCGGGTCGCCGGGCCCGTTGGACAGGAGCACCCCTTGGGGTTTCAGGGCCAGGATCTCGTCCGCACCGTACCGGGCCGGCACCACCGTCACCCGGCAGCCCAGGTTGAGGAGCGAGCGGAGGATGTTCTGCTTCACCCCGTAGTCCACCACCACCACGTGGGGGCCGCCCTCGCCGCCCGCGACCACGGGCCCCGCCCCCGCGGCGGGACCGGTCCGCCCCTCGCCGGCGTCGGGTGCGGGAGAGCACTCCCCGGCGTCGGGTGCGGGAGAGCACTCCGCGGCCGCCGCCGGGCGCGGGAGCACCCGGTAGGGGGCCTCCGCCGTCACCTCGGCCACGAGCCCCCGCGGCTCCCAGCTCCGCGCCGCCGCCACGAGGGATTCCGCCGGCAGGTCCAGGGTGGTGAGGGCGCCCCGCATGGTGCCCGCCCGGCGCAGGTGGCGGGTGAGGGCCCGCGTGTCCACCCCCGCCAGGCCGATGATGCGGTGCTCGCGCAGGTACTGGCTCAGGGTGCGGGTGCTGCGCCAGTGGCTGGGGTACTCGCACCACTCCCGCACCAGGAAGCCCCGCACGTGGGGGCGCAGGGACTCGTAGTCCTCCTCGTTGATGCCGTAGTTGCCCACCAGGGGATAGGTCATGGTGACGATCTGCCCGCAGTAGGAGGGGTCGGTGAGCACCTCCTGGTAGCCGGTCATGCCGGTGTTGAAGACCACCTCGCCCACGCCGAGGCCCTCTCCGCCGAAGGCCTCCCCCTCCAGGACGAACCCGTCCTCCAGGACCAGGCGCCCGCGCATCAAGCCACGCCTCCCCCCGCGGCCGCCCCGGCCGGCGCGGCCGCACCCCCATCCCCGCACCGCGCGGGCACCGGGGGCGCAGCACCGCTCACCGCGCCGGCTCCGTCCCCTCCCGCCGTGCCGAGGCCCCGCGCCCCCGCCGGCGCCGCCTCGGGGGCGAGGTAGGCGGGCGCGCCGCCGACGAAGGTGGCCACCACGCGCCCCCACAGCCTGCGCCCCCGGAAGGGGGTGTTGCGCCCCTTCGACAGAAAGCGGTCCGGGTCCACCGTCCACTCGGCGTCCGGGTCGAAGACCACCACGTCGCCGGGGGAGCCGGGGGCGAGGCTACCACCCGGCAGGCCGAAGACGGCGGCGGGCCGCGCGCTGAGGCGGTCCACCAGCCCGGCGAGGCTCAGGAGCCCCGGTCGGACCAGGGTCGTCACCAGCACCCCCAGGGCCGTCTCGAAGCCCACCACGCCGAAGGGGGCCGCGTCGAACTCCACGGCCTTCTCGTGGGGGGCGTGGGGCGCGTGGTCGGTGGCCACGCAGTCTATGACCCCCTCCGCCAGGGCCTCGACGAGGGCCCGGCGGTCCTCCTCGCCGCGCAGGGGCGGGTTGCACTTGGCGTCGGTGTCGTGGCCCGCCAGGGCCTCCTCGGTGAGGGCCAAGTGGTGGGGCGTGACCTCCGCCGTCACGGCCACCCCCCTGGCCCTGGCCCAGCGCAGGACCTCCACGGTGGCGGCGGCGCTGACGTGGGCCACGTGCAGCCGCCCGCCCGTGGCGGCCGCCAGGAGCGCGTCCCTGGCGACCAGGACCGCCTCCGCCTCCCCCGGCTGCCCGCGCAGGCCAAGGGCCGAGGCCACGGGCCCCAGGTGCGCCGCCGTCCCCCGGGCCAGGCTCGGCTCCTCCTCGTGGGCCGAGACGGGCAGCCCGAACATGCCCGCATAGGCCAGGGCGTTGCGCATCACGGCCGCCTCGGCCACGGGGCGGCCGTCGTCGGAGAGGGCCACGGCTCCGGCCTCCGCCAGCTCCGCCACGTCGGTCAGGCGCCGACCGGCCATACCGCGGGTCACGCAGGCCAGCGGGTAAACGCGCACGGCCGCCCGGCGCCGGGCCATCTCCCGCACCGCCAGGACCAGGGCCCCCGTGTCCATGGGCGGGCGCGTGTTGGCCATGCAACACACCGAGGTGAACCCGCCGGCCGCCGCCGCCCGCGTCCCGCTCTCCATGTCCTCCTTCCACTCCTGGCCGGGGGTCCGCAGGTGGGCGTGCAGGTCCACGAAGCCGGGCGCCACCACCAAGCCGGCGGCGTCCAGCACGGCCGCGTCCCCCGCCACGCGGAGCCGGTGGCCGGCGGCGCCCGTCGGGACCGCGTCCCCCTGGCTGTCCGTGCGGTCGGGCGCGGCAGGCGCGCCCACAGCGGACGGGGCCAGGCCCCGGCCCATCTCCCGCACGACGCCCGCCTCCACCACCAGGTCCGCCACCTCGTCCAGGCCCCGCGCCGGATCCAGGACCCGGCCGCCGGCGATGACGAGCCTGGTCCAGGGGCGGCCCCCCGCCGCGGCCGCCGGCTCCCGGGTCTCAGACATCGCCGCCACCTCCCAGGAGGAGGTAGAGGAGGGCCATGCGCACAGCCACGCCGTTGGTCACCTGCTCCGCGATGGCCGAGGAGGCGCCGTCCACCAGGTCGTCGGCCACCTCCACCCCCCGGTGGACGGGGCCGGGGTGCAGGAGGAGCACGTCGGGCCGGGCCAGGGACAGCCGCCGCCTGGTCAGGCCCCAGCGGCGGGCGTACTCCTCCACCGAGGGGAGCAGGCCCTCCTCCTGCCTCTCCGCCTGCAGCCGCAGGGTGATGACCACGTCGGCCCCCTCCAGGGCCTCCTCGGGGTCGGTGGTGACGGCGACTCCCGGAGGCCAGCCGTCGCCGGTGGCCCCCGGCCGGTCCGGGCGTCTCAGGCCCGGCGGCAAGAGGGTGGCCGGCCCGCAGAGGACCACCCGCGCCCCCAGGGTGAGGAGTCCCCAGACGTCCGAGCGAGCCACGCGGCTGTGGAGGATATCCCCCACTACGGCTACCCGCAGGCCCTCCCAGCCCCCCTTGCGCTCGCGGATGGTGAAGAGGTCCAGGAGACCCTGGGTCGGGTGCTCGTGCATACCGTCGCCCGCATTGATGACCGAGGCGCTCACGTAGCGCGCCAGGAGGGCCGGCGCCCCCGCCGCCCGGTGGCGGAGGACGATGGCGTCGGCGCCCAGCCGCTCGCAGGTGACCGCCGTGTCCCGCAGGGACTCGCCCTTGGCCACGCTGGAGGTGGCCGCGGCCACGCTGGCCACCTCGGCGCTCATGTACTTGCAGGCCAGCTCGAAGGAATGGCGGGTGCGCGTGCTGGGCTCCAGGAAGAGGAGGAGGACGGCGCGACCCCGCAGGACGGGCACCTTTTTGATGTCGCGCCGGAGGACGTCCTTGAGGGAAGCGGCGGTGTCCAGGACCTGGAGCAGCTCCTCCCGGCCCCAGTCGGCCAGACCCAGCACGTGCCGTCGCTGCCGGACCATCAGCCCTCGGCACCGCCCGCCTGTTCCAGGATGGCCACCTCGTCGCGGCCGTCTATCTCCAGAAGCCGGACGTCCACCACCTCGCGGCGAGCGGTGGGCACGTTCTTGCCCACGTAGTCGGCCCGGATGGGCAGCTCCCGGTGGCCGCGGTCTACCAGCACCGCCAGTTGGATCTGCTCGGGCCGCCCCAGGTCGACGATGGCGTCCATGGCCGCCCGCACCGTCCGCCCGGTGAAGAGGACGTCGTCCACCAGGACGACGCGGCGGCCGTTGACGTTGACGGGCACCTCCGTCCGGTGGACCATGGGCCAGTCGGACCTGCCCGTCAGGTCGTCCCGGTAGAGGGTGATGTCCAGCACCCCGAGGGGCACCTCGCTCCCCTCGAACTCGCGGATGAACCGGGCCAGGCGCTGCGCCAGGGGGACACCCCGTCGCCTGATGCCCACCAGGAGCAGCCCCTCGGTCCCCTTGTTGCGCTCCACCATCTCGTGGGCGATGCGCCTGAGCGCCCTCTCCATGGCCGGCCCGTCCATGATAAGAGCCTTCTCCACCAGTCTCGCCGTCATCTCCCCGCCGCCCTCCCCCGCTCCGTCGCCGGCCAAGAAAAAGGGACCCTCGCCGTGAGGGTCCCGTGAAGCCGCCCTTTCCGCACACCCACCACCGCCTTGCTGACCTCGCAGGATCAGCTTAAAGGTCGCACCGAAGGTTTGCCCCTTGTCCCGCTCGAACCGCCGCCATGCTACCACCGCGCCGACGCCCCGTCAAGGCGAAGGCCGACCGCGGCTGGAGCGGCGCCGCTGGGCCGCGTGACCGCCGGGTCAGGCGGCCCGCGAGCCGCAGACCAAGACCCCGTCCCGCGCCGCCAGGCGCAGGTCCCTGACTGCGTCGCCCAGATGGCAGGGAAGAACCGGGGCGGACGCCTGCGCCAGCATGTTCACGAGCCGCAGGGCCTCCTCCTCGTCCGAGCCCGCCCCCGTCACCTCGAAATCGTCCGCCCAGAGATTGCCCTGCCGCCAGATCTCGGCGTAACAGGCGATGGCGTAGAAGTGCCCGCCCGACGGCGTCTGCTCCCGCCGCAACTCGTAGAGCACCCGGTAGTCGGCCTCCACTTCCTGCACGAAGCGCACGTGCGCCAGAAGCACTGTGGCCTGCATGGTGCAACGATCCCTCCCTCTCCCGTGAGACAGGAGAACGTGTCTCCACCACAGGCAGATTATCGGTGGGCGACTTGTCCGGACGGCAGCCCGATTCCTATTCCCTTTTTCAAGGCCCGAGAATACATTCCTGTCGCCATTTGTTCGCCCGATGTCACTACTTTTCGACATCTTTATGGCGGTTTTTGTCGATTTACCGTTGCGCCGTGCCTTGGGTCGGGCACGGACCTGTGCTAGAATGGCGCCGTCGTGGTTCCGCGTCGTCTCGGCCTTTCCCTGTCGCTGGCCCTGGCCTTGGTGACCGCCGACCAGGCCAGCAAGGCCTTGGTCACGTCCCTGGTCGCGCCGGGTGCCAGTCTGCCCTTGGTGCCCGGCCTTCCCTATCCGGCCGTGACCCGGGTCGTCAATACCGGCGCCGCCTTCGGTCTCCTGGCCGGCGCGGGGGGGATCCTCGTTCCCCTCACCGCCGCCCTCCTGGCCGGGCTGGCCCTCCTCCTGGCCGGGCGGGGCAGGCAACCGCTCCTGGGGCGGGCAGGGTGGACGGGGGCGGGGCTGCTCCTGGGCGGGGCGGCCGGCAACCTGGTGGACCGGGTGCGCCTGGGTGGCGTGGTGGACTTCGTGGACGTGGGCTTCTGGCCCGTCTTCAACCTGGCCGACGTGGGCGTGGTGGCGGGGGCCCTCCTCCTGGCCTGGGACTGGGCCGGCCGGCGCGACGCCCCCTAGGAGGCGGAGCGTGGAGCGACTGCGCCTCGTGGTGGAGGAGGGCGCGGCCGGGCGCCTAGACCGGTACCTGGCCGGCCGGCCCGACCTGGGGCTCACTCGCTCCCGGCTGCAACACCTCATGGAGGCCGGGCACGTGCGGGTGGGCGGTCTTCCCGCCCGCCCCGCCCAGCCGGTTCTGCCGGGGCAGGTCATCGAGATAGCCGTCCCCCCGGCGGAGGAGCCCAGGGCCGTCCCGGAGCCCCTCCCCCTGACCGTGGTGTACGAGGACGAGGACCTCATCGTGGTGAACAAGCCGCGGGGCCTGGTCGTGCATCCCGCCCCCGGCCACGGGGGCGGCACCCTCGTCAACGCCCTCCTGGCTCACTGCCGCGACCTGGCCGGCGCGGGCGACGCCCTCCGCCCCGGCATCGTCCACCGCCTGGACAAGGACACCACGGGGCTCCTCGTGGCGGCCAAGAACGAGCCGGCGCTGGACGCCCTGGCGCGGCAGGTGGCGGAGAGGACCATGGTCCGGGAGTACCTGGCCCTGGTGCACGGCCAGCCGCCCGATGAAGGGCGCGTGGACGCCCCCGTCGGGCGCCACCCCGTCCACCGCCAGCGCATGGCGGTGGTGGCCGCCCCGCGCGGCCGGCCCGCCCTCACCCTCTTCCGCGTGCTGGAGCGGTTCCCCGCCCGGGGCGGAGCCGCCCGCCTGGCGGGCCCGGGGGCCGGCCGCGGCGGAGGGTACAGCCTGCTCCTGGCCAGGCTGCAGACGGGACGCACCCACCAGATCCGCGTGCACCTGGCGCACCTCGGCTTCCCCGTGGCGGGCGACCCCATCTACGGGCCTCGTGCCAACCCCCTGGGCCTGGGCGGTCAGGCCCTGCACGCCTGGCGCCTCACCCTCGTCCATCCCCGCACGGGCGCATCCATGACCTGGGAAGCCCCTTTGCCGGAAGATTTCGCCCGCGCCTTGGAGACGCTGCGGCGCCTCTCGCGCGCGCCAGCCGATGCGACCTCGTGAGGGCCAAATCCCGGTAGCGGCGGCGTTGCCGGGGACGCCGGGCGGTGCTAGGATTCAGAACATGCACCACATGCACCGGTCTAGGGCAGGCAGTGCGCCGGCAGCGTCCCGCGAGAGGTCGGCGCCGGCGGGTTGCGCGGCCAGGCTATCCCGGCGCGTCGCTCGCCTCACGGCCGTGGTGGCCGTCGCCGCCCTGCTGGGACCGTGGTCGGGGACTGCGGCGGCCGCGCCCCGCCTCGTGGTGACGAGCGAGCGGCTGATCATCACCGAGATGCCGCGCGGCTTCGCCAACGTGAACCTCATGGTGATGAATGTCGTCCGCATCAAGAACGAGGGAGACGCCCCCCAGCCCGAGGTGGAGCTGCCCTTGGCGGCTGGCTACCAGGGCCTCCAGGTCCAGCAGGGGGCGGCGCCGAACCCGCGTTTGGGCGAACGCAGTCTGATCGATCCCCAGCCCCTGCGTCCGGGACAGGAGCGCCAGTATGCCGTCATGTACGGCCTCGGCTATCCTCGGCTGCCCAACTTCATCGACCGCCCCATCCTATATCCGACTCAGAAGCTCTCCGTGGTCACCCAGGCCGGCCAGTTCGCCGTCGAGGCGCCCGGGCTGAGGAAGATGGGCCGGAGGGACATGAACGGCACCCAGGTTGAGATTTACGACACCATGTCTCCCCTGTCCCCTAGCCCAGGCTTTGCTATCAAGGTGCTGCGAGGGGAACAGGGAATAAACCCCTGGTTCTGGGCATGGGTCGCCCTTTTCACGGTGCCGGCTCTGGGACTGATTGCCATCGCCGTCCGCGGGCGCCGGGTCAAGGCGGCGGGAACCCCTCAAGGATCGGCTCCTTCTCGCGTGTCCAAGAGCTCGCCCTCGTCGTCCAGAGCAGCCTCCAGGCCGTCGACGGCCCCGCGCCGTTCACCGGCCTCGTAATATAGGCGCCCGTAGTCCCGGCTGCCGGGCACGTCCTGAGGGGAATCCGACGTGCCGTAGCGCGCCACGTCCTGCCAGGCGTCCTCGCCGTCGTACATGACGTCGCCACCGTATCCCTTCGTCCCGCCGTCGCGGAAGGAACGGCCGAAGGGCGGGGAGAGGCTCTCTTCCTCCAAGGGGCGCAGCCTCTCGCCGCGCTCGGCCTGGAGGCGCCCGGCGCACGGGACGCAAAGGTCCGCCTCGGGCAGAGCCATGAGCCTCTCGGCCGGGATGGCGGCGCCGCAGAGGCGGCAGCGGCCGTAGGTGCCCTGGTCGAGGCGGCGCTCGGCCTCCTCGAGGGCGGCCAACCGCCCCCGGAGCTGCCGCCAAAGGGCCAGGTCCTTGCTCCGCTCCCATGTCTCAGTGCCGAGTCGGCCGGGTGATTGTCGTAGACGGAGACCTCGCCCAGGCTCTCGCCCTGGGTCTCGCCCAGCCCGTCCCGCTCCATGTCTGCCAGGAGGCGCCGGAGACCCTCCCGCTCCTCCCTGATCCTCCTCCTCCACTCGCCCTCCGTCACGCGCTCACCTCCCCCTCGAACCCCGGCCGGCCCGGCCTGGCCCGGCCGCGTCCGGGGAACGCCTCTCCCCTGTCAGGGACCCAAGGTCAGGTCCCGGTTCACGAGGCGCACCAACTCGGCCACCAAGTGCCCCAACCCCGGCAGGTTGGCCACCAGGAGCCGCTCCAGGAGCCAGAGGACCACGGCGCCCAACAGGGTGAAGCCGACGGCTATGCCCACCCCCCGCGCCACCCCCGTGGCGAAGCTGACGAGGAGCACGCGCCGGGGGTGGCGGAAGTACTCGGCGAACTCGGCCAAGTCGAACTTCTGGGCGGCCCACATTAGCTCGTCCAGCCGGCGCAGGACGCGGACCGACTGCCGCTCCATCTCGGCGCGGACGTCCTCCGCCAGCCGCCGCGCCGCCTCCTCCGCATCGCCTGCCTCGGCCGGGCCCCCCATCCCGGCCTAGTGTGCCCTGCCGTCGGGCGGCCTCACGCGGCGCCGAGGGCATCCAGGGCCGCCAGCAGCTCTTCCGTGGACGGCATGCCCGAACGGGCGTAGCGGATGAACCCATCCGCGTCCACGATGTAGACGGTCCGCTGCACGCCCCGGCCGTCCTCCTTGAGGACGTCGTAGGCGCGGCACACCGCCCTGTCCGCGTCGCTGGCGACGGGGAAGCCGAAGCCGAACTTCTCGGCCCACCTCTCGTGGGACGCGAGGCTCCCCGGGTTGATGGCCAGCACGCTCGCCCCCCGCCGGGCGAACTCCGCGGCCGCGTCACGCGCGGCGCTGAGCTGGCGGTTGCACCCGGGTGTGTTGTCCTTGGGATAGAAGATGATGACCAGATGCCTCCTGCCCAGGTAGTCCTCCAGCCTCACCGTGCCGACCCCTGTGGCCGGCAGCGTGAAGCCGGGGGCCCGCCGTCCGACTGCCAACATCCTCCCACCTCCTCATGGCCCCGCCCTCGAGCACGGGAACCAGCTCCAGCGCGTTGAGCCTGGCCGCCCAGCGCACGTCCTCCGTCATCCCCAGGGCCGCCAGCCGCGCGCCGTGGGCTCCCGCCAGGAGCGCCTCCTCCAGGGAATCGCGCAGGCAGAGGAAGGCGGCCCTGGCGGCCAGGGCCGCGTCGTCGGGCGCCAGGCCGTCCGGCCTCAACCCTTCCAGCTCCGCCAGGACGGCCCCGGCGGCCAGCCAGTCCTCCAGGGAGAAACGACCCTGGGTGCCGGCGCAGAGGAGCACCACCGGGCGGCCGCCGGCGCCGGCCAGGTGGCGGGCCACGGCCGCCGCGTTGACGAGGGCGGCGGCCACCACGCGGGCGGCGCCCCC
>CAYXQP010000041.1:0-12467 GCA_964467515.1 uncultured Eubacteriales bacterium
CGGGCCGGCCCCTCGGCCGCCCGCGGCGGCGCGGCGGCCAGGGCGCCCGCGATGGCCGCCCGCAGCTCCGCTATCCCCTGCCCGCTGACGCTGGACACGGCCAGCACCGGCGCGCCCGCCAGGAAGGTGCCCGCCACCGCCTCCTCCACCTCGGCGCGGACGAGGGCGAGCCACTCAGCTTCCACCAGGTCGGCCTTGGTGAGCACCACGAGCCCGCGCCGAACGCCCAGCAGGTCCATGACCGCCAGGTGCTCCCGCGTCTGCGGCATCACCCCCTCGTCGGCCGCCACCACCAGCAGGACCAGGTCCACGCCGACGGCGCCCGCCACCATGTTGCGGATGAACCGTTCGTGGCCGGGCACGTCCACGACGTGGGCCTCGCCGCCCCCCGGCAGCGGCAGCCGTGCAAAGCCCAGGTCTATCGAGATCCCCCGGGCCCGCTCCTCCGGCAGCCGGTCCGTGTCCTGGCCGGTCAGGGCCCGCACCAGCGCCGTCTTGCCGTGGTCCACGTGCCCGGCCGTGCCCACGATCATCGTGCCCCGTCACCCCCGCGGCGCCACGCCGCTCGCCGGTGCCGTCCCGGCCCGCTCCGGGCATGGGCTCGGCGCCCAGGGGCGCCGGTCGGCGCCGGGGCGCGGCCGGCGGCACGCAAATTCAAGAGAAATTTAAGAGGACGTAAAGGGTTTTTCAATGCGCCGCTGCGAGAATCGGGACAGACAAGGTTGCCGGAGGTGATGACGGATGTTCACCGGCACGCTGATCCTCTCGGTGGTGGCCGCCCTCCTGGTCCTCGTCGCCCTCGTGGCCACCGACCCTGTCTCGGCGGGCGCCCGCGGGCAGGAGAGCCGTTGAGCCTCCTGCCCCGGCCCCCGGGGCCGGACCCGCGGACAAAGGCCCACGGGGACCGGCTCGGTAATGATTCTGCCCTCCCCCCAACGGCGCTCCCCACCCCCGGGTGCGGGAGCGCCAATTCTTCCCGCCCGCGGGGCGACGGCCACCACGGGCCGCCGGGCAAGGCTCCACCTGCCGAAGTTACAATATTTCAATAGGACAGCGTCGTGAAACCGGTGAGGTGGTGCTCCGCCGCCATGGCCGCCGTGGAGCCGTCCGCCACGGCCGTGGTGAGCTGGCGCAACCCCTTGGGGCGCACGTCGCCGGCGGCGAAGACGCCGGGCACCGAGGTCCTGGTGTCCTCCCCCGCCAGGACACGGCCCTCGGCGTCCTTCAGCACTTCCGGCGGCAGGAAGCCCGTGTTGGGCTCGTGGCCGATGAAGAGGAAGACCCCGGCGCAGGCCAGCTCCCACTGGCGGCCCGTGGCCACGTCCCGCAGGCGGACCGCCTCCACCGCCTCGGACCCCAGCACCTCCTCCACCACGGCACCCGTGACGAAGCGCACCCGGTCGCTCCCCCGCGCCCGCTCCACCAGCACCGGCTGGGCGCGGAAGGATTCCCTCCGGTGGACGACGGTGACCTTGCGGCAGAACCGGAGCAGGAAGAGAGCCTCCTGGAAGGCCGAGTCGCCCCCGCCCACCACCACCACCTCCCGGTCGGCGAAGAAGGGACCGTCGCAGGTGGCGCAGTAGCTCACCCCCCTGCCCCGCAGCCGGTCCTCCCCGGGCACCCCCAGGCGGCGGGGCGAGGAGCCGCTGGCCACGATGACGGCGGGCGCCCGGAACTCGCCCCCCACCGTCACCACCGTGTGATGGGGCGGCGCACCGTCCTCGCGGAAGCCGAGGCGCAGGGCCGTCACCTCGGCCATGACCAGGCGAGCTCCTTGGTGCTCGGCCTGCTGCTGGAACCTGGCCGCCAGGTCGGGGCCCGCGATGCTGTCGAAGCCGGGATAGTTCTCCACCTCGCTGGTGGTGGCGATCTGCCCGCCCGGCAGCTCCTTCTCCAGGACCACCACCCGCAGCCGGGCCCGGGCGGCGTACAGCCCCGCCGTCAACCCGGCCGGCCCGCCGCCCACCACCACCACGTCCCACCTCTCGGCTTCCCCGCTCAACCGCCGCGCCCCCCTCCGTCCCTTACCGCCGCCCCGCGCGCCCGCGCGTCTCGCGCGCCCGCCGCGCCGCCGCCGCGTGGGCCCTCCGCTCCAGGCCGTCGGCCAGGGGCGTCAGGGCCGCGGCCGCACCGGCGCCGTACCGCCGCTCCAGGGCCCGCGCCAGGAGCCAGTCGGCCAGGAACGGGTTTTTGGGCAGCAGCGACCCGTGCAGGTAGGTTCCCACGGCGTGCCGGTGGACGGCCCCCTCCGTCCCGTCCTCCCCGTTGTTGCCGCCGCCCACCAGGACCCGCGCCAGGGGGCGGGCCCCCTCACCAAGGTGGGTCCGGCCCGAGTGGTTCTCGAAGCCCACCACGGTCTCCTCCGCTCCCGTCAGGTCCGTCACGGCCAGCACGTTCCCGATGAGGCGGCCCTCGCCCGCCACCGTCCAGGCGTCGAAGACCCCCACCCCCGGCAGCTCGGCGCCGCCGGCGGGACGGTAGAACCGCCCGAGAAGCTGGTAGGAACCGCACACGGCCAGGAGGGGCAGGCCCTCCTCCACAGCGTCCCTTAACACCGGCCCCTTGCGCCGGGCCAGGTCGGCCGCCACCAGGGCCTGCTCCTGGTCCTGCCCCCCGCCCATGAAGACCAGGTCGCAACCGCCCGGGTCCAGCTCGTCCCCCACCGTCAACGTTGCCACCTCCAGCTCGATGCCGCGCCAGGCGGCCCGCCGCGCCAAGGCCAGCACGTTGCCCCGGTCGCCGTAGATGTTGAGGAGGTCCGGGTAGAGGTGGCAAAGTCGCAGGCGCAGGCTCATCCGCATCCTCCCAGCCGGGGCCGCCTCCGGCAGCGGGCTCGGGCCGGGCCGGCCTCCCCTCGGCTCAGACCTGCCAGTAGCGGGGCGCCAGCCCCCGGCGCTGCAGGAGCGTCCGCAGCCGCAGAAGGGCCGTGTAGGTGGGCAGCACCCAGAGACGCCCGCCGGGCGGCGTGGCCTCCAGGCCGGCCCTCAGGGCCCGTTCCAGGTCGCGCTCCAGCCGCACGGCGCCCTCCGGCACGCCGGCGTACTTGAGCCTCAGGGCCATCTCCTCGGCCCGCAGTCCCGCCGCCACGCAGAAGAGCGCCGCCGCGTCCCCGGCACCCGTCTCCCTCGCGCCGCCGGGCGGCTCCCCGTCGGCGGGCCGCGCCGCGCCGGCGGCCAGCCGCTCCAGGTCGGCGTCCCAGAGCCAGGAAACGTCCCGCCCGTCGGCCGCCAGGTCGTTGATGGCGATGACGAGCCGGAGCGGGCCCGGCTCGGCCTCCTCCAGGGCGGCCAGCACCTGGCCGAAGCCCACCGGGTTCTTGACGAGGCCGACGACCACCTCCCGGCCCTCCACGGACAGCCGCTCCAGGCGCCCGAAGCCGGGGGAGTACGTCTCCAGCCCCTGGGCCAGCACGGCCAGGGGGAAGCCCAGGGCATACCCGGCCGCCACCGCCGCCGCCGCGTTGTAGAGGTTGTACGTCCCCGCCACCGGCAGCCGCGCCGCCAGGGAACCCGCCGGCGTGCGCACCTCCACCTGCACGCCGCCTTCCTCCCGCCGCGCCGCCGTCACCGCCACCTCCGGCTCGGGGCGCTCCCACCCGCACCCGGCGCAACGGTAGCGCCCCAGGTGGGCGTAAAACCGCGCCGCGTACGCCAGCTCCGCGCCGCAGGCCCGGCACCGCCGCGCCTCGGCCAGCTCGGCCGACGCCGCGCCCCCGTCGTGGCCGGCCGCCGGATCGCCCGGCTCCCTGGCGCCGGCCTGCCCCCCGGCGTCACCCGCCCCAGCGGGGAGGGCCAGGCCGTAGTAAAGGACGGACCCGGCACCCCGTCCCAACCAGGCCACCTGGGGATCGTCGGCGTTGAGGACCCGCACCGCGCCCGGCAGCCGGTCCAGCCCCTCCCCCACCAGCCGCACGGTGCGGGCCAGCTCCCCGTAGCGATCCAACTGGTCCCGGAAGAAGTTGGTAACCACCACCAGCCGGGGCCGCACCGCCGCCGCCACGGCGGAAAAGGCCGCCTCGTCCACCTCGGCCAGACCCAGGTCGGGGTGGGCCACCGTCACGGTGCCCGGGCCCGGCTCCAGGCGCACCGCCGCCAGGAAGGCCGTCGCCACCCCGGCCGGCAGGTTGGCCCCCGCCCGGTTGTGGGCCAGGGTGACGCCGGCCAGCCCCGCCATGCCCGCCAGCAGCCGGGCCGTCGTCGTCTTGCCGTTGGTGCCCGTCACCAGCACGTTTCCCAGGCGGTGGGTCCGCGCCAGCTCGGCCAGGAGCTGCGGCGCCAGGCGCAGCCCCACCAGTCCCGGCAGCGTGGACCCGCCTCGCCCCAGCCCCCTGAGCGCCGCCAGCGCGGCCCTCCCCGCAAGGAAACCGACCGTCTCCCGTAACGCCACCCCGCGCACCCCGACTCATTCTACCCAAGGAAGCCGAAGGCGGCCGGGTCGCCGCGACCGGGCCGCCCCTCCGCCGCGGTGGCGCCGCTCACCGTCAGGCGTAGACCGCCGTGAGGTACTCCCTGACGCCCTCTGGGGTCGCCTGCATGGCCGGCTTCCCCGCCTCCCAGTTGGCCGGGCAGACCTCGCCGTACTTCTCCACGTGTTGCAGGGCATCCAGCAGCCGCAACACCTCGTCCACGCTGCGGCCGATGGGCAGGTCGTTGACGGAGGCGATGCGCACCACGTGCTCCTTGTCCAGGATGAAGGTGCCCCGCAGGGCCACGTTGGGCTTGTCCAGCAGCACGCCGTACTGGCGGGAGATGCTCTTGTCCAGGTCGGCCACCAGCGGGTAGCTCACCCGGCCCAGCCCGCCCTGGCTGCGCGGCGCGTTCCACCAGGCCAGGTGGCAGTTGACGCTGTCGATGGAGACGCCTATGACCTCGGCGTTGCGCCGCCGGAATTCGTCGATCCGCTCGCTGAAAGCGATGATCTCCGTCGGGCACACGAAGGTCCAGTCCAGGGGGTAGAAGAAGAGCACCACGTACTTGCCCTGGTAATCCCGCAGCGAGATCTCCCTGATGCTGCCGTCCGGCATCACCGCCTCGGCGGTGAAGTCGGGGGCCTTTCTCTGGATCCCAACCATGACGACCACTCCCCTCCCGGCCCGGGACCCCGCTCGCTGGCGGGTCCCGGCCCAATCATTCCCCGGAAACCGCCCGGCCAAACGGCCCACCCCTCACCCCCTTCCCTGCGGTCCGGAGTCCTTGTTAATTAATATCCAAATGTAACAGAAAATCAAGTGCTGCGGCCGGCCACCACCGCCACCGCGGCACCGCCGTGCCGTCTCCCCTCCTCCGGACGGCCGGCCGTCACGCAGGCGGGTTCCCCCCCCGGCCGTCGCGCTCCCGTCCCGGCGCCGGCGCCGCGGCCCGCAGGCGGAGGTGCCAGGCCAGGAACGCCGCCAGGGCCACCGCCAGGAGGACCAGGCCCGCGGCTCCCAGCCTCTGGAGATAGCCAAGGGCCGGCGCGCCCAGCAGAACCGAGCCGGCGAGCCAGGCCGAGCACCAGAGGAAGCCGGCCAGGAGGCTCCAGGCCGCGTAGGCGCGCGGGTCCATGCCGGCCGCTCCCGCCCCGAGGATGGCCGGGGTGCGCAGGACGCCGACGAAGCGGCTCACCAGCGTCGCAACCCCGCCCCGCCGCCGCAGCCATGCCGCGGCGGCCTCGATCCTCTCCCGGGAGAGGCCGAGGCGCTCACCGTGCAGGTGCAGGGCGGTCAGGCCCAGCCGTCGCCCCACCAGGTAGCCGCCGAGGTTGCCCAGGAGGTGGGCGACGGTGCCGGCGAGCAGGGCCCCCGCCGCGCTCATGCGCCCCTCCCTGATGAGAACCCCCGCCGCCAGGAAGGCCGGCTCGAAAGGCACGAGGGGCAGGCCGGTGCCCTCCAGGACGAGGAGGCCGAAGAGCGCCCCGTAGACCAGGACGGGCGGCAGCTCCGCCAGGTGCCGCAACCACTCGTTCACCGGCGGGCCGCCTCCCCCGCGCCGGTCGCCGGCGCCCGCACCGGCACGCGGGCGACGGGCGTGAGGACTCCGTACACCTGCTGGCCCACGCGCACCAGGATCTCGGCATCGGGGCGGAAGATGATGAGGTCCACCTGGGAGCCCCGCGCGATGAAGGAGACCTTCTCCCCGGCCCGCACTTCTTGGCCGGGGCGGACGTAGCAGGTGATCTTGTTGACGAAGCGGTCGGCGATCTCCACCATGGCCAGACGGACGTGGCGGCCGGTCAGGAAGACGGTGTTCCGCTCGTTCTCCAGGTGGAAGGGCTTGGCGAAGAGGTCCACGGCCCGCCGCAGATAGGTGAGGCGCACGTACTCCCACAGGTCCACCATGGGCAGGTTGACCCGGGCGGGCGTGTGCACCACCGCCTCCACGGTGCCGGCCACGGGGGCGTAGTTGTAGTGGACGTCCAGGGGCGACATGAAGATGCCCACGATCCACCCCCGCGCCTCCGCCTCTCCCCCGCCGGCACCGCCGCCTGGCGCCGCGTCCGCCGCCCCGCCGGCCCGGGCCGCTCCCGGGGCCTTGTGGATCTCGGGCAGGGGAATGCGCCGGCCGAGTTTCTCGGAGTACACGCCGCCCTCCTCCACACGCCGCACGTAGATGACCTTGCCGTCAGCCGGCGAGAGGACAAGGTCCTCGCCGGCGGGCGGCACGCGCACGGGGTCGCGGTAGAACCAGACGTACCGGGCGAAGAGCCAGGCCGCCAGCAGGAGGACCAGGAGGCCGCCGCCGAGCCAGAGGGCCGCCACCCTCATCCCTCCCTCCACTCGCGCCAGGCCTTGAGGGCCACATAGGGGGCCTTGGGCAGCAGGTAACCCACGAGGCCGGCCGCCAGCCGCGCGGGCGCGCCGAGGAGGGCGCCGACGGAGAGGGGCCGCCGGCCGGGGCCGCCTTCCTCCGTGAGGGTGGGAGGTTTCCCGAAACGGTAGGCCCGGTCCAGGGCCAGGTACGCCCCCTCCACGCCCCGCTGCCGGTGCAGCCGCCGCGTCTCCTCGGCGGGGGGGCGCAGGAGCAGCTCCTCGGGCAAGGGGTAGAAGGCCGCCAGCTCCCGGTACAGGCGCCGCAGCGGCCCGCCGTATCCCTCGCGAGCCACCACCTCCCGGAGCCGGTTGTAGCGGTCCAGGTCGAGGGCCACGGGCCGCTCCAGCTGGGCCACGGCCAGGCACGCGCCCAGGAGCCAGCGCAGCCTCTCCAGGTCCCAGAAGGGGTCGAAGACCCTGATCTCGATGGTGCCCAGGCGCCGGGAGTAGATGATGTCCTGGAAGCGGTAGGCCCAGTCGGACCGGAGGGGGCCGATGGCGAAGGAGCGCTGCATGCGGTAGGAGACGCCCACGTCCCTTCCCCCCGCCAGGGGCGAGTTGACGGTCGCCGCCGCCAGCACGGGCAGGTAGCGGACGAGGGCGGCGTAGGACCGGCGCGGGTAGGGCAATCCCCCCAGGTGCACGTGGAGCCCGCAGGTGTTGGTGGGCGCCTCCAGGTCGAAGAGGTGTCCCACGGGGACCAGGAGGCCGTCGGCCGCCAGGGCCAGCTCCCGGCGCCGGCGCGTCAGGTCACGGACGGCGGCCGCGGGGCCGGCTGCGGGACGGGTGGCGATCTCCACGCCCCCCATGAGGCAGGAGCGGGCGTCCCGGCCGCGGGCGAAGTTGGAGGCCGAGTGGGTGTAGTAGAAGACCGGGTCGCGCCAGAGGAGCCGGGCCAGGTAGTAGAGGGAGTTGAGGGAGGGACGGCGCGGCTCGGTGATGAAGACCTCCTCCTCGATGCCCACCAGGGGATGGCCCGCCTGCCGCCCGCCGCGGGGGGAAGCCCCCCGGTCCAGGAGGCCGGACCGGGCCGGCGGACCACCCCGGCCGCCGTCAGGTGGCACGGTGGCCCACCGCCCCGCGCTGCTCCCAGCCCTCGATCCTTCCCCCGACCGCGCGGAAGAGCTCCGGCCGCGCAGCAAAGGGGAGGAGGAAGCCGCGCATGACCCGCACCTGGCTCGCGTAGGCCCGGATGGCCCGTCCCTTGCGCTCCCTCTCCGCCGGCGCGGGATCGAGCCGCAGCCAGAGACCGCCGCGGGCCGCCGACACGGCGTCGCGGTCCACGAGCCGGGACCTCTCCAACCCGCGCTCCAGGTGCCATGCCTCCCGGTGGACGGCGTACTCCAGTAAGGTCGAGCCGGCTAGGGCCCCTCCCCGCCGTTCCTCGCTCCAGGCGGCCCGCACGAAGAGGGCCGTGGCCTGGTGGTCGGGGTGCAGGTCCATGACGCCCGGCGACACCACCACGTCCGGCTTGAACTCCCTCAGGTTCTCGCGCAGCAGCCCGAGGAGCTCGGCGCCGGAGTAGGGCGCTCCGGGCCGGTAAGCCTCGGCGTAAGGCACCGCCGCGGCGGCGGTGGCCAGGGAACGGTAGGACCGGTCCCACCTCTCCACCCAGATGGCCGCCAGGCCCTTGTCGGGGAAGCCGAGGTGAACGGCTTCCACCGCGCCCCGCCGGGAGCCGTCGCCGCGCCCCGCCGCCTCAAGGAAGCCGAGGGCCCGCCCCGCCTCCCGGCGCCTGACGGCCGCCAGGGCGCGAAAGTCGGCGGGTTCGAGAAAGACCTTGCCCAGGGTGCGCCGCGCGGCCGTCACGTAGGCGTCGCCGTCGGTCACGTAGACCACCCGGACCCTCCCCCCGGCCGCCAGCACCCGCTGGATGAGGACGCCGGCCGCCAGCACCTCGTCGTCGGGGTGGGGCGCCACCACCAGCACCCTGGCCCCGGCCGGAACGGCCAGAGGCGCGGCCCTGGCCGGGCGAACCGGTGCCGTGGCCGCCACGCCGTACCCCACGGCTCCCACGCCCGCGGCGAGGGCGGCCAGCGCGACGGCCAAGAGCCCCGCCAGCCTCCTGCCGCGGGCGACCGCCGCGGGCACGGCAGGCCTCGCCGCGGGCACCGCCGCCCGCACCTCGGGCACCGGCGCCGGTCCCACCGGGGGCGGCACCGGTCTCATCGCGGGCGGCGCCGGGCGGCCAGCTCCTCCCACACTCGCCCCCAGGACAGGTCCCGCTCGGCGAGGAGGACGGTGGCGTGATACACGAGGTCGGCCAGTTCCTCCACCACCCTCCGGTCGTCCTCGCCGGCGCCGGCCAGCGCCGCCTCCACGGCTTCCTCCCCCACCCGCTGGGCCACCTTGCGCCGCCCCTCCGCCAGGAGGCGGCTCGTGTACGAGTCGGGCCGCGGCGCGCGCCGCCGCTCCCGCACCACCTCCTCCAGCTCCGCCAGCACGTCCGGACCCGTCGCCGCCGCCTCCGCGCCCTGTGTCCGCGCAGCCTCCGCGCTCCCCGCCTCCGGGGAAACCGCCCCGGCGCCGGCGGCCAACACGGGGCCGCCGCCTTCCTCAGCGCGCTCGGGGCCGCCGCTCGCGCCGGCCGGGAAGGGCGGCCAGGTCTCCGGCAGGGACAGGCCGCGGTAGAAGCAGCTCCGCCGCCCCGTGTGGCAGGCCGGCCCCCGCGCCAGGACCCGGTAGAGGAGGGCGTCGGCGTCGCAGTCGTACCGGACCTCGGTCACCTCCATGGTGTGCCCCGAGGTCTCCCCCTTGCGCCAGAGCGACCCGCGGCTCCGGCTGTGGAACCAGGCCTGCCGGTCCCGCAGGGTCCGCGCCAGGGCCTCGCCGCTCACCCAGGCCACCATCAGCACCTCGCCCGTGACGGCGTCCTGCACCACGGCCGGCAGGAGCGCCTCGGGCGCCGCCAGCCTGGACCACACGTCCGTCTCCGCCGCCTCACCCGTCGCCATGCCGGTCACCTCCGCCGCGCCACCCACCGCACCGCCGGCGGGCTTCACCCATCCTCGCACGGTCCGGGTGCGGCGACCGCGGGCCCCGCCGGCCGCACGGGCACGCCCCGCGCGGCCAGGCGCTCCTTTACCTGGGCCACCGTGTACCGGCCGTCGTGGAAGATGGAGGCCGCCAGGGCCGCGTCGGCCTTTCCCGCCGTGAGGACCCGGTAGAGGTGCTCCCACGTCCCCGCACCGCCCGAGGCTATGACCGGCACCGGCACCGCCTCGGCCACGGCCGCCGTCAGCTCGAGGTCGTAGCCCGCCCGCGTCCCGTCGGCGTCCATGCTCGTCAGGAGGATTTCGCCGGCGCCCAGCTCCACTCCTCGCCGCGCCCACGCCACGGCGTCGAGCCCCGTCGGCCGGCGACCGCCGTGGGTGTAGACCTCCCACCGACCCGGCCCCGTGCGCCGCGCGTCTATGGCCAGCACCACGCATTGGCTGCCGAACCGCTCGGCCGCCTCCGCCACCAGGCGCGGCTCCCACACCGCCGCCGTGTTGAGGGAAACCTTGTCGGCGCCGGCCAGGAGGACGTCCCGCACCTCCGCCGCGCCGGCGATGCCTCCCCCCACGGTGAAGGGGATGAAGACCCTCTCCGCCACCCGCTCCACCACGTCCAGCATGGTGCGGCGCCCCTCGTGGGAGGCGCTGATGTCCAGGAACACCAGCTCGTCCGCCCCCTGGGCGTCGTAGGCGGCCGCCAGCTCCACGGGGTCCCCCGCGTCCCTGAGCCCCAGGAACCGGACCCCCTTCACCACGCGCCCGTCCTTCACGTCGAGGCAAGGAATGATGCGCTTGGCCAGCACCGGTTTCACCGGTTACCAATTATACGCCCCGGCCCCCGCCCGCGGCGGCAGGGGTCGTACCGGCCCGGGTCGCTCCGCCCGGCTCCTGCGCCGTGTCCGCGTCACCCCGACCATGGTGGGCGTCCAGTGCGCCATGGCCCGCCCCCGTTGCGGCGGATAGCCTGATAAAATCATCCTGGGTTCCGCAGGACTCCTCCGACGAAAGGCGGGATGCGGTGTGGCCCTCTCCGCACAACGGCGCCTCTTCACCGTGACCGATTAGGACCCCGTGCGCCTGGGCGATCTCTCCGAGCCTCAGCCCGACCTAGCCCTGGTGAGACCGCGGCTCGACTTCTACCGGCAGGCCCATCCCGGACCTGAGGACGTGCTCCTCCTCGTGGAGGTGGCCGACACCTCCGACACCCATGACCGGCAGGTAAAGCTCCCCCTCTACGCGCGGGCGGGGATCCCCGAGGTCTGGATCGTGGATTTCCAGGCCCAGGTGGTCGAGGTCCACCGCGACCCCTCGCCCGACGGCTTCACCGAGCGCCTCTTGGTGCCACGCGGCCGCTCGCTGGCCCCCCTCGCTCTCCCCGACGCGAGCCTCGACACCGAGACCCTTTTCGTCTGACGAAGCCGCACACGGCCGGCGTGTGCCGGCCTTCCCCGCGAGCGAAGCCGGTTGCAGCCACGTGGTTCCGGCAGCCATTGTCCGGTCAAGGATCGCCATCCTGCGGGCCCGACGAGGGGAAGAGGGTGGAACCCCAGAAAATCTCCGCCGCGTCGCAGGCCAAGTCCGGCAGCACCCTGGAGCGGATGCGCTCACCCGCCGCGAAGGTGCCCGCCACCATGTAGTGCGGCTCGCCCTCAACGGCCGCCCGCTCCGCCGGGGCGAAGACCTCCAGCGTCCGCCGCGCCGGATCGGCGAGCCAGACTTCCCGCACGCCGTGCCGGACATACTCCTCCAGGCGGAGGAGGCGGTCCTTCCGCCTGGAGAACGGCGAGACGACCTCGACGACCAGGTCGGGGGGCCCCTGCACGTTCCTCTCCGTGATGATGGCGGTACGCTCGGCCGCCACGTAGAGGAGATCCGGCTGCACGACCAGGTCCCGGGAGAGCACCACATCGAAAGGCGCCACGAAGGCCACACCCTTCCGCGTACGCCGGCAGTAACCCCATAGAAGCACCGCCAGGTTCATGACCACCGCCTGGTGTCCGGAACCCGGCGAGGGTTCGCGGAGAACCCAGCCCGCCACGAACTCGCAACGCCCCTTCTCCTCCGGCAGGCGCAGGTACTCCTCGAAGGTCATCCTTTGCGGCGCCGGTTGCCGGGCCGGCACCCCTCCCTGCCGCGCGTTATCCCGAGCTGCCTGATGAGCCGTCGCCACCGATCCCTCCCCCAGGTGGATGCGATTGTACCATATTGTACCACGGAAGGATCGTCGCCGTCAGTTCTCCGCGGCCCGTGCGGGAGCTCAGGTTGACCCCGCCTGGGCCACGGCGGCCAGGGCCTCGGAGAGGCGCAGGCGCCCCTCGTACAGGGCCTTGCCCACCACCACGCCGGCCAGGCGGCCCGGCGCCCCCTCCTCGCCCAGCCGCCGCGCCAGGCCCGCCAGCGCCTCTACGTCCGCCAGGGAACCTACGCCTCCCGCCGCCATGACGATGAAGCCCCGCCGCGCCATGACCGCGAAGAGCTCCCCCTCCACGCCTCCCAGGGTGCCGTCCCGCCCCACGTCGGTGACGATGATCTGCCGCTGCCCCGCCGCCGCCAGCCGGCGGGCGGCCTCGTCGGCCGCCAGCCCGGCTTCCTCCCGCCACCCGGCCACCACCGCCCGCCCGGCGCGCACGTCCAGGCTCACCAGGACCGCGTCGCCGAACCGCCGGCGCGCCTCGGCCAGGAAG
>CAYXQP010000042.1:0-12368 GCA_964467515.1 uncultured Eubacteriales bacterium
GACGCTCCCGGAGCCCGGCCAGGAGATTGAGGGCCTGGAGGGGGGTCAGTCGGTCCGGGTCGGCCTCGGCGAGGGCCGCCGCCACCTCCAGCACCTCCGGGCCGGGCAGCAGCGGCATCTGGGCCGCCGGCGACGGCCCCGCCGCCCGGCCGTTCCTCCGCGCGGCTCCCAGCGCCCGGCGGGCGGCCCGCGCCTCGTCGGAACGCTCCAGCTCCCGGAGCACCTCGACGGCCCGCGCCACCACCCGCGGCGGCAACCCCGCCAGCCGCGCCACCTGCACCCCGTAGCTCCGGTCGGCGGCGCCCCGCACCACCCGCCGGAGGAAGACCACCTCGCCGTCCCGCTCCTCCACCAGCAGGCAGAGGTTGCGGACCCCCGGCAGGGTTTCCTCCAGGGAGGTCAGCTCGTGGTAGTGGGTGGTGAAGATGGTGCGCGCCCCCACCACCTCGTGGAGGTGCTCGCTCACCGCCCAGGCGATGGCCAGCCCGTCGAAGGTGCTGGTGCCCCGCCCCACCTCGTCCAGGATGACCAGGCTGCGGCGGGTGGCGTTCCGGAGGATGCCGGCCACCTCGGCCATCTCCACCATGAAGGTGCTCTGGCCCCGGAAGAGGTCGTCGGCCGCGCCGATGCGGGTGAAGATCCGGTCCACCAGCCCCACCCGGCAGCGGTCGGCCGGCACGAAGCTGCCGGCCTGGGCCATGAGGACGATGAGGGCCACCTGGCGGGCGAAGCTGGACTTGCCGGCCATGTTGGGGCCGGTGACGAGGAGGAGCCGGTCTCCCTCGGCCGACAGGCGGGCGTCGTTGGGGACGAAGCCGCCGGGGCCCAGGACCGCCTCCAGGACGGGATGACGGCCCCCCTCGATCTCCAGCTCCAGGCTCTCGTCCACCACCGGTCGCGCGTAGCCGCGCCGGACCGCCACCTCCGCCAGGGAGGCCAGCACGTCGGCCGCGGCCACGGCCGCCGCCGCCCGCTGCAGGTCCCGCGCCCGGTCCAGGACCCGGCGCCGCAGGCCGGCCAGGATCTCCTCCTCCAGGGACCGCAGGCGCTCGGCGGCGCCCAGGATCTCCGCCTCCCGCCGGCGCAGCTCGTCCGTCACGTAGCGCTCGGCCCCCGCCAGGGTCTGGCGCCGGACATAGTCGGCCGGCACCAGGTGCCGGTTGGCGTGGGTAACCTCTATGTAGTAGCCGAAGACCCGGTTGTAGCCCACCTTGAGGGACCTGATGCCGGTCCGCTCCCGCTCGGCGGCCTCCAGGGCCGCCAGCCAGTCCTTGCCCGCCCTGGCCAGGCGGCGCAGCTCGTCCACCTCCGGGGAGAAGCCGGACCGCACCAGGTCCCCCTCCCCCACGGCGGCGGGCGGGTTGTCCACCAGGCACGCGGCGATGGCGGCGGCCACGTCGTCGAGCCCCTCCAGATCGGCACCCAGCCCGGCCAACAGGGCCGACCGGCAGCGATCCAGGGCGGCGCGAATGGCCGGCAGCCTCTCGAGGGAGCGCCGCAGCGCCACCAGGTCGCGGGGACCGCCGCCCGCGGCGGCCAGCCGGCCCAGGAGCCGCTCCAGGTCGTAGACCCCCCGCAGGCCGTCCCGCAGCTCGCCCCGCAGGAAGACATCCCCCGCCAGCTCCGCCACGGCGTCCAGCCGTCCCTCGATGGCCGCCACGTCCAGCAGGGGCTGCTCCAGCCAGTGGCGGAGGAGGCGGGCGCCCATGGCGGTCACCGTCTCGTCCAGGACGCCGAGGAGGCTGCCGTCGCGGCGGCCGTCGGCGGCGCGGGCGGTGATCTCCAGGTTGCGGCGCGTGGCGGCGTCCAGGAACATGCGCTCGCCGGGGCGATGGAGCCGGAGACCCGTGATCTGGGCCAGACCGCTTCGTTGGGTCTCGGCCACGTAGTCGTAGAGGAAGCCGGCCGCCGCGGCGGCGGCCCTCATCCCCCCCAGGCCGAAGCCGTCCAGGCTCGCCACGCCGAAATGGCGGGCCAGCCGCTCGGCCGCCGTCTCGGGAGCCGGGGCGGTGCCCTCCCGCACGGCGCAGCCCAACCCCGCCGCGAGGCGCCGCACCCACTCCTCCCGGTCGGGCCAGCCCGCCTCCACCAGGCACTCGGCCGGCCGCAACCGCTCCAGCTCCTCCCACAGGTCCTCGCGTCCCGTCGGACCGGCGAACTCCCCCGCCCAGAACTCCCCCGTGGAGAGGTCGGCCACGGCGAGGCCGGCCACCGTCTCCCGCCCGCGGGTCAGGGCCGCCAGGGCCGCCAGGTAACGCTGCCCGGCCTCGCCGAGGAGCCGCGCGTCCACGAAGGTGCCCGGCGTCACCACCCGCACCACCTCGCGGCGAACGAGACCGCGGGCCCGGCGCGGGTCCTCCATCTGCTCGCAGATGGCGACCCGGTAGCCGCGATCCACCAGGCGGGCCAGGTACCCCTCCACGGCCTGGCAGGGAACCCCGCACATGGGTACGCGGCGTCCGCCCCCGCCGTCCCGGGAGGTGAGGGCGATCTCCAGCTCGGCGGCCACCCGCTCCGCGTCCTCGAAGAAGACCTCGTAGAAGTCGCCCAGCCGGAAGAAGAGGACGGCGTCGGGGTGCCGCGCCTTGAGGGAGCGGTACTGTTCCATCACCGGTGTGAACTCGGCCATGCCACCCCATACTTCGCCGCGAACGGGAGAGAACCTGCTCGGAGCGGCCGCCGTTGCCCCCCTCCCCCCTTTGGGGTAGGATGGCCCCATGAAACCGACCCGGGAAGAATCGCGCTTCCCCCTGCCCCTGGTGGTGGGCCTCGCCCTCATCGCGGCGGGCTTCGTCACAATGGGTGTGAGGGGAGGCAACTGGCCCGGCGCCGTGGCCTTCGCGGCGGGAGCCGGCGGCGCCCTGCTCCTCGGCTTCCTCTTCGGGCGCTTCGTGCGGCGGGCGGCGGAGGAGGACGGCGACCGGCGCCAGGGCGGGCAGCGCCCCTAAGCGCCGCGGGCCCGGCCGACCACCCAGGTCAGCGCCAGGACGCCCAGGGCCGCCAGCACCACGGCGGCCCCCGGCGGCAGGTCCAGGGTGTAGGAGAGCCCCAAGCCCCCCACCGCGGCCGTCAGGGCGGCCGCCTCGGCCAGCCAGAGGGCGGCCCGAAAGCCGGAGGCCACCTGCAGGGCGGCCGCGGCCGGGATGATGAGGATGCCCCCCACCAGGAGCACGCCGGCCACCTGCATGGCGCTCCCCACCACCACGCCCACCAGCACGGCGAAGAGCAGGTTGAGCCGCGCCACCGGCAGGCCCGAGGCCGCCGCCAGCTCCTCGTCCAGGCTCACCAGGTGCCAGGACCGCCCCAGCAGCGCCATGACCGCCAGGACGCCGCCGGCCAGCAGGGCCGTGCGCAGGACGTCCACGGGCGTGGCGGCCAGCAGGCTCCCGAAGAGGTACCCGAAGAGATCGGCGTTGAGGCCGCCGGCCGCCCGCAGGAGGGTGAGGGCCAGGGCAAACCCGGCGGCGTAGAAGATGGCCAGGGCCGTGTCGGAGAAGACCCGCGTCCTCGCCCGCATGACCTCCACCCCCAAGGCCCCCAGCACCGCCGCCCCGGTGATGCCCAGGGACGGCGCGAAGCCCGCCAGGAGCGAGGCCCCCACGCCCACCAGGGCCACGTGGGACATGGTGTCCGCCAGGGGCGCCATGCGGCGCACCGTCAGGTGCAGACCCACCGGCGCCGCCATGGCGGCGACGCACACCGCCAGGAGCAGGGCCCGCACCATGAAGTCGTGGGCCAGCACCCTCCTCACCCCTCCTCCGGCGAAGCCGGCCCGCCCGCCGCTTTCCGGACGTGACCGGCGCGCCCGCGGGCCTCAGTGGTCGTGCCGGACCAGGTGGACCGGCATGCCGTAGACCCGCTCCGCCAGCCCCGCCTCCCCCAACCCGGCCGGCGGGCCGTGATAGACCAGCCGCCGATTGAGGCAGGCCACGGCCGTCACCTCCCGGGCCACGGCGCCCACGTCGTGGGTGACCATGACCACGGTCAGGGAACGGCGGCGTTGCAGTTCGCGCAAAAGACCGAAGAAAGCCTCCCGGCCGCCCGGATCGACGCCGGTGGTCGGCTCGTCCAAAAGGAGCAGCTCCGGCTCGCCGGCCAGCGCCCGCGCCAGGAAGGCCCTCTGTTGCTGGCCTCCCGAGAGCCTGCCCACGGCCCGGCGGCGGTCCTCCCACACTCCGACCTCCCGCATAGCCCGGGCCGCCGCCGCCTTCTCCGCCGCGCCGATGCGGCCCCAAGACCGGCGCCCCGGGAAGGCCGTCAGCACCAGCTCCTCCACGCTGGTGGGGAACCGCCGGTCAAGGCCGGCCCGCTGGGGGACGTAGCCCACCCGCTCCAGGCCCCGGCCGAGCCAAACGTCCCGACCGAAGAGCAGGACCCGTCCCCGTTCGGGCCGCAAGAGACCGAGGGCCACCCTGAGGAGCGTGGTCTTGCCCCCGCCGTTGGGCCCCACTATGCCGAGGAAGACCCCGCGCGGCACGGTGAGGGACACCTCCTCCAGGACGGGGACACCGGCGAGGCGGACGGTGACTCTCTCCAGGCTCAGCACGTGGGCGGGGCCGCCGGACGCGCTGCCCTCCCCCGCCCGACCCTCGGGCGCCACGGCGGCTTCCCTCCCCGGCTCCTCAGACGGCACGGTCCCCGCCCCCCGCCGGCGGTGCCGCGGACCTCCCGGCCCCTTGCCGATCCCCGGCCACCCGGCCATCCCCGGCCGCCGCCCGCCCGCGGCAGCTGGCGCACTGGCCGTACAGCTCGAAGGAGTGGGACGTGACGGAGAAGGAATGGGCCCGGGCCTCGACCGCCACTTCCTCGGCGGGGCAGCGGGCGAGGCAGACCACGAGACCGCAGGAGACGCAGACCAAGTGGTGGTGATGGGCCGCACCCGCCAGCTCGAACCGGCTGGGGCGCGCCGAGGCGCCCCGGATCTCGTTGACGAGGCCGGCCCGCACCAGGAGGCGCAGGTTGCGGTAGACGGTGTCCACCCCCGCCCCGGGCACCCCCTCGCGCAGCAGGGCCCGCACCTCGCCCGCCGTGGCGGGTCGCCCCACGGCGGCCAGGACCTCCACCAGCCGCCGCCGCTGGGGCGTCAACCGCACGCCCTGGGCCCGCAGCCGCCCCATCACCTCCTCGGCCCGCACAGGCACCCCTCCCCGGCGCCCCGGAGGCGCCCCCGCCAGCGCGCCGCCCTGCTTCTCCCCCGCCGGCGCGCCGCCCTGCTTCTCCCCCGCCGGCACGCCGCCCCCGAGTCGCCGCGCGCCTCCCCGCGCCACCCCTTCTCGGGGGCGCATCCCTTGTGGCCGCAGCTACATAAGAATATTCTTGTCTGGCCGGAGCCACCTTGCAACGGCCTTGTCTGGCCGGAGGCACCCTGCAACGGCCCCCGCCGAGGAGGAGGGAGGAAGTGAAGGACCGCCGTCCTCGGGTACCGGAGGTGCCGGACCGCCGTCCTCGGGCGCCGGAGGTGCCGGGCCGCCGCCGCCTGCGGATTCCCCTCGACCTGCGACTGGCCGCCCTCCTGCTGGTGCTGGCCGTGCCGACCGGATGCGGCCCCTCGCCGGCCCGCCCCCCCGCCGCGGGGGGTCTCCTCGTGGTGACCTCCCTCTACCCCCTCCACGACCTGGCCCGCCGTCTGGGGGAACCGTCCGACCGCTTCGTCCTCCTCACCCCGCCCGGCGTGGAACCCCACGACTGGGAGCCCTCCCCGCAACAGGTGGCCCTGATGCACCGCGCCGACGTGCTCCTCACCGGCGGCCTGGAACCATGGCTCCCCCGCACCCGCCCCACCCTGCCGCCGCGCGTCCGCCACCTGGACGCCAGGGACCTCCTGGCCGACCGGGGGACACCGCCGTACCCTTCGCCGCCCACCGCGGCCTCCGGCTCGCCCTCCCCGCCCGCGGCCGATCCCCACTGGTGGCTCGACCCGCTGAGCGCCCGGGTGGTCACGGCGGCCGTGGCCGACGCCCTGGCCGCCGCGCGCCCGGACGCGGCCGCCGCCTACCGGCAGCGGGCGGCCGTCCTGGACCGGCGCCTCCGCCGGCTCCATGATGGCTTCCGCGAGGGCCTGGCCCGCTGCCGCCGCCGCGTCCTGGTCACCTCCCACGCCGCCTTCGGGCACCTGGCGGCCCGCTACGGCCTGCGCCAGGTGCCGGTGGCCGGCCTCACACCCGCCGAGGAGCCGGGCCCGCGCCGTTTGGCGGAGATAGCCGCTCTCATGGCCCGGGAGGGGGTCGACGCCATCTTCGTGGAACCCATCGCGCCGGCGGCGGCTGCCCGCGCCCTGGCCCGGGAGACGGGTGCCAGCCTCGTCCCCCTCCATCCCCTGGAGGGCCTGACACCGGCCGAGGCCCGCGCGGGCGCCGACTACTTCTCGGTCATGGAGGAGAATCTCAGACGGCTGCGCTCAGCCCTGGACTGTCGCTGAAGCCGGCCGCCGTTACCTCGCCGCCCCCGTGCCCGGCGGCCGGGCCATCACCGTGCCCGGCGGCCGGGCCGTCGCCTCCCGCCGCCGCGCCGGCGTAACGGAGAAACCGGTCCGGCAACAGCTCCCGGCGCCAGCCGCCCTCCGTGACGCCCTCGGCCACCAGCCGGCCGGTAAGGAGGCTCAGCAGGATGCCGTTGCGGTGGTGGCCCGCCGCCACAAAGAGCCCGCGCGCTCCCGGCACGGGTCCCACCAGGGGGAGACCGTCGGGGGACCAGGGGCGAAGGCCGGCCCAGGCGTGGTGGAAGACGGCGCCCGCCAGGGACGGCAGGAGACGCAGGGCCGTCCCCGCCAGCCGGGCCACCCCCGCCGCCGTCACCCGGTCGTCGAAGCCGGCCCGGTCCTCCGTGGCGCCCACCGCCACCGTGCCGTCCACCTTGGCCACGGCGTAGCCGGCTTCCCCGAAGACGGTGCGGCGAAAGGAGGGCGGCCGCTGGAAAAGGGCGATGATCTGCCCCCGCACCGGCTCCACCGGCAGGGGGACGCCCACGGCCGCCCCGAAGCGGGCCGTCCAGGCCCCTGCGGCCAGCACCACGCAGCCCGCCGGCAGCACCGCCCCCTCCTGGCCCGCCACCCGCACCCCCGTCACGGCGTCGCCGGCCGTCTCCAGGCCCGTGACCTCCACCCCCTCCAGGAACCGCACCCCGCGGCGCGCCGCGGCCATGGCCACGGCGGCCACCAGCCGGGGGCTGTAGACGTGGTGCTCCTCCGGACACCAGACCGCCAGGGCCACGTCCTCGGGGAGGGAAGGCTCCTCGACCCGCGCCGCCCGGGGGTCCAGCACCTCGACGGGCGCTCCCAGGGACCGCTGCCAGGCCGCCGCCGCCCGCAGCCGCTCGGCCTCGTCCTGCCCGAAGGCGATCCGCAGCAGACCCGACGCCACGAACTGGGGATCGATGCCCGTCTCGTCGTAGAGGGAGGCCGCCTGGGCCGGAAAGGACGCCAGGGCCTCCCGTCCCAGGTCCAGGAAGGGACCGGGGCCGGCCGCCTCGCTCCAGGGAGCCAGCATCCCCGCCGCCGCCCCCGAGGCCTGGCCGCCCACCCGGCCCTTCTCCACCACGGTCACCCGCAGACCGCGCCGCGCCAGCTCCAGGGCCGCCGCGCAGCCGATGATGCCCCCGCCCACCACCAGCGCGTCCGGCGCCGGCCCCCCGGGGGTCACTCACGTCACCCCGCCCGCGCGGCGTCAGGCCGCGCCGCGCCGATGACGCCCTCCACGGGGCTGGAGGGGGACGCCTCCTCGCGCCGGGGGATCCTCCCCGCCAGGAAGCCGGCGCGGCCCGCCTCCACCGCCAACCGGAAGGCCTCGGCCATGAGGGGCGGCCGGCCAGCGCAGGCGATGGCCGTGTTGACCAGCACCGCGTCGGCCCCGATCTCCATGGCCAGGGCGGCGTCGGAGGGGGCGCCCAGGCCCGCGTCCACCACGACGGGCACGGGCACCGTCTCCCTTATCCGCCTGATCCGCCGCACGTCCAGGACTCCCTGGCCGCTGCCTATGGGCGAGCCGAAGGGCATGACGGTGGCGCAGCCCAGCTCCCACAGCCGCCGCGCCACCACGTGGTCGTCGCTGGTGTAGGGCAGGACGACGAACCCCTCCTCCAACAGCAGGCGCGCCGCCTCCAGGGTGGCCACCGGGTCGGGGAGCAGGGTCCGCTCGTCGCCGATGACCTCCAGCTTGACCCAGTCGCCCAGGCCGGCCTCCCGGGCCAGGCGCGCCACCCGGACGGCGTCCTCCACCGTGTGGCAGCCGGCCGTGTTGGGGAGGAGGAAGTAGCGGCTCCGGTCTATGTGGTCCAGCAGGTTGGGACCGCGCTCCGACAGGTCCACCCGGCGCACGGCCACGGTGACCACCTCCGCGCCGGAGCGGGCCAGGGCCTCCCGCATCACCTGGAAGTCGGGGTACTTGCCCGTCCCCACCATCAGCCGCGAGCGGAAGGTCCGTCCCGCGATGACCAACTCGTCTCCCACTTTCCCCGCCCCCTCCTCCGTTCGTCCCCGCATCCCCAGCGGGCCGCCCCCGCCGCGGGGCGCCGCCGGGCGGTCTCAGCCGCCGCCCACGGCCCGCACGATCTCGAAGGCGTCCCCCGCCGCCACCGGCACCCTCTCCCACTCGGCGCGGCGGACGATCTCCCGGTTTCTCTCCACGGCGACGCCCTCCCCCGGCAGGCCGAGGACGGCCAGGAGGCCGGCCACCGTCAACCCTGCGGGGACCTCCCTCTCCTCGCCGTTGACCCGCACCCTCACGCTCCTCCCCCCTCCTCAGGCCGGCGGCCGCCCCCGCCACGCGGCCACCAGGGCCGCCGCCGCCGCGCCCGGGTCCCTCGCCGCCATGATGGCCGAAACCACGCATGCTCCGCGGGCGCCCGCCGCTCGCACGGCGGCCGCGCGGCCCGCCGTCACGCCGCCGATGGCCAGCACCGGCATGGCCGTGGCCTCGCAGGCCCGGGCCAACCCCGCCAGGCCGTGGGTGGCTGCCCCCGCCTTGGAAGCCGTGGGGAAAACGGTGCCGAAGACGGCGTAGTCGGCGCCCGCCTCCGCGGCGGCGCGCAGCTCCCCCTCGGCGTGGACCGAGGCGCCCACCAGGAAGCCCCGCGGCACCAGGGGACGCACCGCCTCCACCGCCAGCGAGGCGCCGCCCAGGTGCACCCCGTCGGCGCCGGCGGCCAGCGCCACGTCCAGCCGGTCGTTGATCACCAGGACGGGCTCCACGGCCGCCGGTCCGCGGCGCCGCCGGGCCCCCCGCACGAGGCCCGCCAGCTCCGCGGCCAGGTCGTACAGCTGGCGGGCCGGCAGATCCTTCTCCCGCAGCTGAACGCCGGACACCCCCGCCTCCAGGGCCGCCGCCACCACCTCCGCCAGCGACCGCCCAGCCGCGACAATACGCCGGTCCGTCACCAGCCAGACGCCGCCCGGGACCCCGGCCGGTCCGGGCGCCGCGGCCCCCGGGAAAGGCGAAGGCCGCCCGTCTTCCCTCTCCGGAACGGAACGGCCCGTACGACCACCCTCTTTCCCTCCGCGGGCATTACCCCGACAGGTTCGAAGGGTCAGGCGCTCCGCGGGACCACCCCTACCCTCCCGACCGGACCGCGCCAGCCAGCCGGTTGCTCACCGACCAACCCGGCGCGCTCAGCCACTCCGCACCGCCTCTAAAGGAGGGGTAGGGGACCCCGCCAGCCCTTTCTCAGCCCCTAGGCAGGAGCTCCCCGTTAACCGGGGGCATTATAAACAATAAGTCGCCCGTCCTCAACGCACCTGCGCCGCGGGACCACCGCCACGCAGCCGAGCCGGCACCATCAGGGGCCGAAGAGGCAAACCCGCCGTGCGCCGGCAGACCAAGGGTGCCATGGCTTGATGGGGCCGTTTCGGGCAATTTTTACACACTGGGCCGACCCGCCCGTGGTGGAATTCTTACGCGAACCAATCCCGGCAGCGCTTCAGCGGCCCGGACCCGACCTCCATGCATCCCGAACAGGCCCCCTGTCAGCGCCTCGAGGCCCGGTCCCCCAGGCTTCGCGTAAAAATTCCACATCCTTGCCCCAAAGGCATGGTGGAAAACTTACCTCAACACCGGGAGGCGGGTCGGACCCGCTCTCTGGCCGCCGCGGCGCCGCCAGTGGGGGTCCAAGCCGGGAGCCTTCCGCCAAGCGGCAGCCTCGGGCCGAGGGGCACCTTGCCTTCCCTCAGGTATCGCCGTCCCGCCGGCGTGACGGGCCCCGACCGGCGCGGAGCCGCTCCAGGCGGCGGGCCGCCTCGGCCTCCCAGCCCCCTTCCCCCGGCCGGTAGTAACCGCCCTCCAGGCCCGGGGGCAGGTAGGTCTGCTCCACCCAGCCGCCCGGGTAGTCGTGGGGATACTTGTAGTCCCGCCCGTGGCCGAGGTGCCGCGCGCCCGGGTAGCTCGAGTCGCGCAGGTGCGGGGGCACGGCCGGCGGGCGCCGCTCCCGCGCCTCGCGCCGGGCGGCCGCCAGGGCCGCGTAGACGCTGTTGCTCTTGGGCGCCAGCGAGATGTAGAGGGTGGCCTCGGCCAGGTGGAGGGCCGCCTCGGGCAGGCCCACCCAGTCCACGGCCGTGGCCGCCGCTGCCGCCACCACCAGGGCCTGGGGATCGGCCAGGCCCACGTCCTCCGCCGCGTGGATGAGGAGGCGGCGCGCCAGGAAGCGCTGGTCCTCGCCCGCCTCCAGCATCCGGGCCAGGTAGTGGAGGGCGGCGTCGGGATCGGACCCCCGCATGCTCTTGATCCAGGCGGAGACGGTGTCGTAGTGCTCGTCCCCCGTGCGGTCGTAGACCAGGAGCCGCCGCTGGAAGGCCTCGGCCGCAGCCTCCGCCGTCAGCCGGCGGCGACCAGCCGCGAGCGGGGCGTTCTCCACGGCCAGCTCCAGGGCGTTGAGAGCCGCCCGGGCGTCGCCGGCGGCCATGGCCGCCAGGCGCTCCAGGGCCCCCGGCTCCACGTCCACCGCCAGGGCGCCAAGGCCCCGCTCGCGGTCCGTCAGGGCGCGTTCCAGGAGCAGCCGCACCTCCTCGTCGGAGAGGGGTTCCAGGCGGAAGAGACGGCAGCGCGAGAGGAGAGGCGCGTTGACGGAGAAGTAGGGGTTCTCCGTGGTGGCACCGATGAGCACGAGGGTGCCATCCTCAACGTAGGGCAGCACGGCGTCCTGCTGGGCCCGGTTGAAGCGGTGGATCTCGTCTATGAAGAGGACGGTCCTCTCGCCCGCCGCGCGGCGCCGCCCGGCTTCCTCGGCGATGCGCCGTACGTCGGCCACCCCCGCCGTGACGGCGCTCAGACGCTCCCACCGCGCCCCGGACAGCCGCGCCATGAGGAGAGCCAGGGTCGTCTTGCCCGTGCCGGGCGGTCCCCAGAGGATCATACTGGGAATCCGGTCCTGCTCGATGGCGCAGCGCAGGAGGCGACCCGGCCCCAGGAGGTGTTCCTGCCCCGCGAACTCGTCCAGGTCGCGGGGACGCATCCGCTCGGCCAAGGGCGCCGCCCGCCGCCCGCCGGCCTCCCCACCCTCCTCGTCCAGCCGCACCTGCCTCATCCCGCGCCTCCCGCCCCTCCGTCCGCCCTCTCCCGGCGGGTCCCCCCGTCGCCCTCCCGCAGGTGCGCCCGCGCCACCGTCTCCTCCACGAGCCGCCGGTGCTCCTCGGCTTCACCGCCGGCTCCGCCGCTGGCCCCCTCCCCGGCGCCATCCCGTCGCCAGCAGGCGAAGAACTCCACGTTGCCCCGGTCGCCGCGCAGGGGAGACGGCGTGAGCCCCAGGAGGCGGAGTCCCAGGGGAGCGGCGGCGGCCAGGACCGCCAGGAGCACGTCCCGGTGGACGGCCGGGTCCCGCACCACGCCGCCCCGCCCCACCCGCCCGCGCCCGGTCTCGAACTGCGGCTTGACCAGGGCGAGGAGGATGCCCCCCGGGCGGAGCAGCGGCACCACGGCGGGCAGGATCTTGGCCAGGGAGATGAAGGACACGTCCACCGCGGCCAGGTCCACGGGCTCGGGGACGTGCTCCCGACCCAGGCGGCGCGCGTTGACGCCCTCCCGCACCACCACCCGCCGGTCCTGGCGGAGGCGCCAGGCCAGCTGGCCCCGGCCCACGTCCACGGCGTAGACGCGGGCCGCGCCGCGCCGCAGGAGGCAGTCGGTGAAGCCGCCGGTGCTGGCGCCCACGTCCAGGCAGACGAGGCCCCGCGGGTCGAGGCCGAGGGCGTCCAGGGCCCCCGCCAGCTTCACCCCGCCGCGGCCCACGTAGGGATGGGCGGGACCCCGCACCGCCAGCATGGCTCCCTCCGGCACCCGCCGGCCCGCCCGCGTCTCGACCCGCCCGTCCACCGCCACCAACCCGGCCAGGATGGCCGCCTGGGCCTTCTCCCGCGTCGGGAAGAAGCCGCCCTCCACGAGGGCTTG
>CAYXQP010000043.1:0-12322 GCA_964467515.1 uncultured Eubacteriales bacterium
AGCACGATGCCCCTCTCGCCCCGCCGCAGGCGCAGGGCCTCGTCCGGCGGGAGGATGAACACGTTCACCCGCGCCCGCCGCGCCGTCTGCTTCTCGAACCCGCACCAGGGGTCCGCGATGTAGGCGTCCACCTCCGCCGGATCGCGGCTCAGCCAGTCATAGGGCGTGCGCGCCGGCTCGAACGCCGCGTTCGGCGAGAACCCCTGCGGCGCCGCGCCGGGCGGCGAGGGGCACCGCCAGCTCCGCCACGAGGGCGGCCGGGTCGGCGGCGCGCACCAAGGTCTCGCCTACGAGGACGGCGTCGGCGCCGGACGCCGCCGCCCGCGCCGCGTCGGCGGCGGAGAAGACGCCGCTCTCGCTGACCACGGTGCACTCGGGCGGCACCATGGGCGCGAGCCGCTCCGTCACCGCCAGGTCGACCCGAAAGGTCCGCAGGTCGCGGTTGTTGACACCTATGAGGCGGGCGCCCGCCTCCAGGGCCCGCGCCAGCTCCCCCTCGTCGTGGACCTCCACCAGGCACTGGAGCCCCAGCTCCGCGGCCAATCCCAGCATGGTCTCCAGCTCGCCCCGGGAGAGAACCGCCGCTATGAGGAGCGCCGCGTCGGCCCCCATGCCCCGCGTCTCGAAGACCTGGTCGGGATGCACCAGGAAGTCCTTGCGCAGCACCGGCAGCGCCACGGCGGCCCGCGCCGCCGCCAGGTCCTCGGGGGAACCCCGAAAGTAGTCCGGCTCCGTCAGGACGGAGAGGCAGGCGGCGCCGCCCTCCTCGTAACGCCGCGCCAGCCCGGCCGGGTCCAGGTCTTCCCGCAGGGAGCCTCGCGAAGGCGAGGCCCGCTTGATCTCGGCGATGACGGCGAGCCTGGCGCCGGCGCTGGCCGACGGCCGCGCACCGTCGCGGGGGTCGCCGGCCGGGCCCCCGGTCGCCGGGCCGCCCGGCCGCAGGGAAGCCGACAGCACGCCGAGGCGCGGTCGCAGCGACGCCGCCGCGCTGCCGGGCGTGCCATGGCGGGCCCGGTCCGGCCGGAGCGCACCCTCGAAGTCGCGGATAGTGGCCCAGGGCCGACCGGTCGCCCGCCAGCGCCGGAAATACCCCGCCGCGCGCAGCTCGGCCACCCGCTGCCGCCGCCGGGCCACTATCTCGTCCAGGATCGTCACGGCCGGGCCTCCCGCCGGGCCGCCAGCTCCCCGCTGACGGCGCGCAGCTCCTCCAGCTTGGCCAGGGCCCGCCCGCTGTCCACGGCCTCCTCGGCCAGGTTGACACCGGCCCGCAGGTTGGGCGCCGCCCCCGCCACCACGAGGGCGGCGGCTGCGTTGGCCAGGACCACGTCCCGCCGCGGCCCCCGCTCCCGACCCCCGAGGACGGCAAGCACCAGCTCGGCGTTGGCCGCCGGATCGCCGCCGGCCAGGGCGCCGAGCGGCGCCCGCGGCAGCCCCAGGTCCTCGGGGAAGATGGTGTAGGAATGAACTCCGCCCGGCCCCGCCTCGCTCACCGCCGTCGGCCCCGCCAGGGAGATCTCGTCCACGCCCCCGGCCCCGTGGACCACCATGGCCCGCCGCGTGCCGAGCTGGTGCAGGGCGCGCGCCACCACCTCCGTCAGCTCGGGGGCGTACACCCCCACCACCTGGGCCTGGGCGCCGGCCGGGTTGGTCAGGGGACCCAGGATGTTGAAGATGGTGCGGATCCCCATCTCCCGGCGCGGCCCCGCCGCGTGCTTCATGGACAGGTGCAGACGCGGGGCGAAGAGGAAGGCGATCCCCACCCTGTCCAGGCACTCGCCCATCTCGGCGGCCGTCAGGTCCAGGTTGAGCCCCAGGGCCTCCAGCACGTCGGCGCTGCCGGCGCGGCTGGAGACCGACCTGTTGCCGTGCTTGGCCACGGGCACGCCGGCTCCCGCCACCACGAAGGCCGCCGCCGTGGAGATGTTGAAGGTGCCCGTGGCGTCGCCGCCCGTGCCGCAGGTGTCCACCACCAGCTCGCGGTGGTGGGGAACCAGCGTGGCGTGGGCCCGCATGGCCCGCGCGCAGCCCGTGATCTCCTCGGGGGTTTCCCCCTTCATGCGCAGGGCGGTCAGGAAGGCGCCGATCTGCGCCTGCGTGGCCCGCCCCTCCATGATGACGCTCATGGCCTCCTGGGCCTCGGCGGCGCTCAGGTGGCGCCGCTCCACCACCCTGGCCAGGAAGGGCTTGAGATCCGCCGTCTCGCTCAAGGTCGCTCCCCGCCTCCCCCCGCCGCTCCGAGGAAGTTGGCCAGAATCCGCTTGCCCGGCCGCGTCAGGATCGACTCCGGGTGGAACTGGACTCCCTCCACCGGCAGCTCCCGGTGCCGTAGCCCCATGATGAGGCCGTCCGCCGTCTCGGCGGTGACCTCGAGGCAGGCGGGCAGTCCCTCCCGGGCCACCACCAGCGAGTGGTAGCGCGTGGCCTCGAAGGGATTGTCCACCCCCTCGTAGAGGGGCGTCCCGCGGTGGCGGATGAGGGACGTCTTGCCGTGCATCAGCTCGGGCGCCCGCACCACCCTGCCGCCGTAGGCGGAGCCGATGGCCTGGTGCCCGAGGCACACGCCCAGGAGGGGGATCCGCCCGGCCAGCCGCCGGATGACCTCGATGCAGACGCCCGCCCGCTCGGGAGTGCCCGGGCCGGGGGAGAGCACGACGCGCTCCGGGGCCAGGGCGGCCAGCTCGTCCACCGTGATGGCGTCGTTGCGGAAGACCAGGACCTCGGCCCCCAGCTCGGCCAGATACTGGACAAGATTGTACGTGAAGGAATCGTAATTGTCCACCACCACCACCCGCGGGCCGCTCCCCCGCAGGTGCACCGCCGGCGCCGGCGCCCCCGCGGGCAGTCCTGCCGCCAGCCCGGGCGCTGCCGCCGGCCCGTCGGCGCCCCGCGTCGCCGCAGGCGAGGGGGGCGTGCCGAGCGCCACCGTCGCAGCCGGATTCCCCCGCCCGGTCATACGGCCACCGCCTCGCGCTCGGCCACCGCCAGGGCGCGCAGGAGAGCCCGCGCCTTGTTGCGGCACTCCTCCCACTCGCGCTCGGGCACCGAGTCGGCCACGATGCCCGCCCCCGCCTGCACATGGGCGACGCCGTCCGCCACCACCACGGTGCGGATGGCGATGCAGGAGTCCATGTTGCCGGAGAAGCCAAAATACGCCACGCACCCGCCGTAGGGCCCGCGCCGCACCGGCTCCAGCTCGTCGATGATCTCCATGGCCCGGATCTTGGGCGCCCCCGTCAGGGTGCCGGCGGGGAAGCAGGCAGCCAGGGCGTCGAAGGCGTCGCATTCCTCCCGCAGCACCCCCTGGACGTCGGAGACCAGGTGCATGACGTGGGAGTACCGCTCGACGCGGAAGAGCTCGGGAACCCGCACCGTCCCCGGCACCGCCACGCGGCCTACGTCGTTGCGCCCCAGGTCCACCAGCATCACGTGCTCCGCGCGCTCCTTGGCGTCGGCCAGGAGCTCCCGCTCCAGGCGGGCGTCCTCCTCCTCGCTGCGGCCGCGCGGCCGCGTCCCGGCGATGGGCCGCGTTTCCACGACGCGGACGCCGCCGGGTTCCTCGCTCACCCGCACCAGCATCTCGGGCGAGGAACCGACGAGCCGGATGTGGCCGAAGTCCAGGTAGAAGAGGTAGGGGGAGGGGTTGAGGGCCCGCAGGGCCCGGTAGACCTGGAAGGGCGGCACTGCCAGCGGCCGCTCGTGGCGGACGGAGAGAACCACTTGGAATATGTCCCCCGCCCGGATGTATTCCTGGGCTCTCGCCACGGCCGCCAGGAACTCCTGCCGGGACGGTCGGAAGGCGACCGCCTCGTCCCCCGCCAGCCCGTGGTCCGTTATGCCGGCCGGCAACACGCCCGCCGCCACGCTGGCACCGAGGCGCCGCACCGTCTCCTCGATGCGGGCGCACCCCCGGCGGTAGGCGGCGCGGGCGTCGTCGCCCACCTGGCAGTTGGCCACCACGAAGAGACGGTGCAGGAGGTGGTCGAAGGCCACCACCACCTCCGTGACGGCGAAGGCCGCCTCCGGCAGGTCGGGATCGGCCGGTGGGGGTGCCGGCAGCCGCTCCCAGTGCCGCACCACATCGTAGCCCAGATAGCCCACGGCACCCCCGAAGAAGGGGGGGACGCCTGGGACCGGCGCCACCAGTTCGCGCCCCAGGAGGGCGCGCAGGGCGGCCAGCGGGCTGCCAGGCAGCACCCTCTCGCTCCCGCCGTCGGCCGCATCGCCCGGGCGGACCACCGTGCAACCGTCCCGCGAGACAGCCGTCCACAGGGGATGGAAGCCGAGGAAGGAGTACCGGCCCACTCGCTCGCCCCGCTCCGCGCTCTCGAGGAGATAGGAGGGGCCTCCCCCGGCGAGCTTGAGAAAGGCGCTGATGGGCGTCTCCCCATCGGCGATGAACTCGGCGAAGACCGGGACCAGGGTGTAACCCCGCGCCGCCAGCGCGAGGAAACCGGATTCGTCGGGGACGATGGCCATGACTTCATGGTACGCCCGCCCCGTCGCGCCCGGCAAGGTGGGTCGCCGGAAGCCGGCCGCGCGGGAGAGCGTCCGACCGGCCTCTCGGCCGGGCGACGGGCGAAGGCCGGGCCCGCTCCGCTATGTTCCGGGCCAGGGTGGGACACAATATCGTCCGGCCCAGGGGAACCGCCCGGGGAAGGGGGTGAGGCCCGTGTTCCGCGATGCTGACCTCATCGGCACCTGTCTGGCGGACAAGCGGCTCATAGTCACCAAGCTGAACTTCTACGCCCAGCAGGTCACCGATCCGACGGTGCGCTCCCTCCTCCAGGACTGCGCCAACGTGCAGAACCGCCACGTCCAAATCCTCACCCAGGCGCAGAACCGCCTCGGGGTGACATCGCCCCAGATCCAGCCGGCCGGGTACAGCCCGCCGGGCGGATACCAGAGCTGAGACGCGACGCAAACCCGGAAGGCGCTCAAGGTGAAGAACCGAGACAGACGGACGGCGGTCCGAGGGCGGGAGGTGAGAAGCGTTGCTGAACGAGAAGGAGATAGTGGAGGACGTCCTCAAGGACGAGCGGTTCCTGAACGTGTGCCTTTCCTTCTGCGCGGTGGAGGCTTCCCCGCAGATCAAGTCCACCTTCGTCGACCTGATCCGCGAGGAGCAGGATCTGCACACGCGCGTGTTCCAGTTGGCCCAGCAGAGACAGGGACGTTACCCCCAGGTCTGGGGCGACTACGGCTTCCAGGCGCCGCAGACCTGGACCACGCCCGTGCAGGCGGGGCAACCCGCAGGCGCCGGTTACCAGGCCGCTCCCACCGCGGGCACCTATCAGGCGGGCCGGCCGGGAGCGCCCTTCGTGCAGCCCTGGATCACGCCCGCCACCCAGGGCATGGCGGCCGCGCCCGGGGGCGTCGCGGTGGCCGGCCGCCAGTACGGCCCCTACTAGCCGCAGCCCCGGCCACGCCTCCGCGCTCCGCGGCGGAGGGGGCGGCGGCGCCGGCGTGTTCTTCCTTGCGCGTTGCCATCGGTCCGGATTCCCCTTTCAGGAATCCGGACCTATCACGTCCAGGGAGGTCAGGGCAAGGGGGGCCGCATCCGCCCGCCGGCCCCTCGGCAACCGTCCCCGGTCGCGCCGGGCGCGGGCGAGTTGGGACCGGCGGCGCCCTTGCCCCCTGCCCGCCTCACCCTCCCAGCAGCCCGGCCGCCTGGCGGAAGCGCTCGGCCACGGCGGCGCGCAGTCCCGCGTGCTCCGGCCGCGCCAGGGTCGGGTCGGCGTCGAGGAGGGCCTGGGCCTCCCGGCGCGCCGTCTCCAGGAGGGGGAGGTCGCGGACGGGGTCGGCCACCAGGAAATCGGGGAGACCATGCTGCCGCGTGCCGAGCACGTCGCCCGGCCCCCGCAGCCGCATGTCCTCCTCGGCGAGGGCGAAGCCGTCGTGGTGACGGCAGAGGGCGTCGAGGCGGTGCCGCGCCTCCTCCGACGCCGGTTGGGCGACGAGGACGCAATAGGACTCGTGGGCGCCGCGGCCCACCCGCCCCCGCAACTGGTGGAGCTGGGCCAGGCCGAACCGCTCCGCCCCCTCCACCACCAGGACGGTGGCGTTGGGCACGTCGATGCCCACCTCGATGACGGTGGTCGCCACCAGGATCTGAATGTCGCCGCGGGCGAAGGCGGCCATGGTCTCCTCCTTCTCGGCGGGGGGCAGGCGGCCGTGGATGAGGCCCACGCGCAGGTCGGGGAGGGCGCGGCGGAGGCGGTCGGCCCACTCCGTGGCGGCGGCGGCCTCCAAGGCCGCGGATTCCTCGACGAGGGGGCACACGACGTAGGCCTGCCTCCCCGCCTCCACCTGCTCCCGCACCAACCGGTACACCCGTCCGCGCTCGCGGGGGGGCACCCATTTGGTCAGCACGGGCCGGCGCCCGGGGGGCAGCTCATCCACCACCGACACGTCCAGGTCGCCGTACAGGGTCAGGGCCAAGGTGCGGGGGATCGGGGTGGCCGTCATGACCAGGACGTCGGGCACGCGCCCGCCGGCGGCCTCCAGCCCCTTGCCGGCCAGGCGCGCCCGCTGGCGCACGCCGAAGCGGTGCTGCTCGTCCACCACGGCCAGGCTCAGGGCCGCGAAGGTGACGCCCTCCTGGATGAGGGCGTGGGTGCCCACGGCCACCCCCGCCCGACCCACCTCCAGGTCGGCCAGGACCGCCCGCCGCTCCTGCCTGTCCAGGGAGCCGGTGAGGAGGACGGGGTGGACACCCAGGGGCTCCAGGTACTGGCGCAGCCGCAGGTGGTGCTGCTCGGCCAGGATTTCGGTGGGGGCCATGAGAGCCCCCTGGAAGCCGCTCTCCACCGCCTTTAGCAGGGCCAGGACGGCCAGCACCGTCTTGCCGGAGCCCACGTCGCCCTGCACCAGGCGGTGCATGGGTTCCTCGGCCTCCATGTCGGCCGCTATCTCCCGCTGGACGCGCCGCTGGGCCGCCGTGAGCCGGAAGGGTAGGCTGGCCAGGAAACGGGCCGTCAATTCGCCGTCGGGGGCGTGCCGGAAACCGGGACCGCGCCGGCGGGCACGGCGGCGCAGCAGGAGAAGACCCACCTGCAGCACCAGGAACTCCTCGAAGGCCAGACGGCGCCGCGCGGCCGCCAGCTCCTCCTGGCTCTCGGGAAAGTGCACGGCCCGCCAGGCCACGGCGGCCGCTGGGAACCCGTGGCGCCTCCGCACGGTCTCCGGCAATGCCTCGGGGACCAGGCGCGCGGCGGAGCCCACGCAGCTCCAGGCCAGCCGTCGCAGCCAGCGCTGGGTGAGCCGCCCGCCCAGGGGATAAACGGGCACGATGCGGCCGGCGTGGACGGAGTCGCCCGGCACCGCGGGCTCGAAGTCGGGGGTGTTGATCTGCAGGCGTCCCCGGAAGAGATCCACCTTGCCGGAGATGAAATAGGCCGTGCCCGGCCGGAACGTGGCCTTGAGATAGGGCTGGTTGAACCAGACGCCGTCCAGCAGGCCCGTGCCGTCGCTGAAGGACACCCGCAGGAGGGAGAGCCCCGGTCGTGGCCGGTGCTCCTCGACCGCCAGGACCCGCCCCCGCACGGTGGCCGCCTCGCCCGGGAGGATACCGCCCATGGGGCGGATGGACCGCCTGTCCTCATGGGTCCGCGGCAGGTGACGCAGGAGATCGCCCACGGTATGGAGCCCGAGCCGGGCCAGGTCGGCGGACCGGCCCGTCCCCACCCCCTTGAGGAACCGCAGCGGTGTGTCGAGGCGCAGCCGCGCGGCTTCACCTGCGGGTGCCGCAGCACCGCGGGGCGGCGCCTCACCGCCCGGCGCCGCCTCCCGCAGCGGGCCGGACCCGTCCACCGGCAAGGGGAAGCGTCACGCCCGGCTTACCCGGCCCGACCGGAGACAGGAGGTGCACACCCGGAGGCGTCGCCGACCCTCGCCCAGCCTGACCCGCACCGGTTGCAGGTTGGGAAGCCAGCGCCGCCGCGTGTGCCGATTGGAGTGACTGACGGCGAAGCCGGTGACGGGTCCCTTGCCGCACACATGGCACCTGTGCGCCAAGACCGCCCCTCCCCTCGGGCAGGTCGCGGGGCACGCCGCGCCCGCGCGCGACGGCTCGCGACCGGGGATATCAAACGGAGAGATTATAGCAGAGAGGGCGGACGCGCCCAACGGATGCCGGTGACGGTGCCCGCGGCCTCGGCCACGCAACCGTGTCCCTCGGCCACGGGCGCCTCAGCGGCTCCGGAGGAAAAGCCGCACCAGGCGCGCCAGGACGCCGGGCAGGCGGAACACGACGATCCGCATCCAGCTCACCTCCGCCTCGAGGGCCGACCTCCCCTCGCCAGCCGCCCCCTGCCCACCGTCGGCCGCCCCGCCGGGCCGGCATCACCTGGTCGAAACCAGGCGCCAGCCGACGCCCGCCAGGGCGGCGCCCAGGACGGTCCCCCAGAACCAGCCGGGCAGGGACCTGGCGAGGAGGTAGAGCCCCGCCAGGAACAGCAGGGCGCCCGCCAGGCGCACCAGGGTCACGACCGTAGGTCCCGCAAGGGTTCCCAGGCGCATGCGCAAGGCGCGGATCCCTCCCGCCGGGCGGGACGCCCGCGGCATAGCAGTATATGCCGCGCCGCCGCCGCCGGCGACCGGACCGTCCGAGACGACCGGGACAGCCGCCGACCGGCCCGCGCGGGCGCGACGATGCGTCCCGACGCCCGCCGTCAGCGTGTCTCCACGGCTTCCGCCAGCAGCTCCAGGTAGCGCCGGTAACGACCGCCGTCCACCCGCCCCGCCTCGACGGCGGCCCGCACGGCGCAGTCGGGTTCCCGGTCGTGGCGGCAACCGGCGAAGCGGCAACCGGCCGCCAGGCGGGCGATCTCGGGATAGCAGGAGCCCAGCGCCCCCGGGTCCAGCCCGCTCACGTCGAGCCGGGAGAAGCCGGGACCGTCCGCGACGAAGCCGCCGCCCGGCAGCGGCAACAGTTCCGCGTGGCGCGTGGTGTGCCTGCCCCCCGCGCGCCCGACGCCGCCGGTCGCCAGTCTGCGCTCACCCAGCAACCCGTTGATGAGGGTGCTCTTGCCGGTGCCGCTGTGCCCGGCCACCACGGAGATCCTGCCCGCCAGCAGCGTCGCCAGCTCGGCCAGCCCCTTGCCCTCCGTGGCCACCGTCACGCAGACCGGGTACCCGGCCTGCCGGTACACCAAGGCGGTCCCCCGGGCGACCTCGGCCGCGGCCAGGTCCGCCTTGTTGAGGCAGAGGACGGCGCCCAACCCCTCCGCGCGCGCCCTGACCAGGAGCCGGTCCACCAGGGGCAGGTTGAGAGGTGGCAGGGCCAGGGAAGCCACCACCAGGACCTGGTCCACGTTGGCCACGGGCGGTCGGCGGTGCACGTTGCGGCGGGGCAGGACCTCCTCGATGACGCCCGTCCCGTCGCCGGCCACCCTGACAGCCACGCGGTCCCCCACCAGGACCGGGGCCGGCAGGTCGCGAGGCGCGAGGCGCAACCTGCCCCGCGCTCGGCAGGGAAGGACCTCGCCGCCCACGTCCACGTCGTACCAGACGTTGTAGCCCTTGACGACCAGCCCCTCCCGCAGGGCCGGCCCGTCCCGGCTGACTCCCGTCACCGCTCCGGCGCCAGCACCTCCTCGCTCAACGTCTGGCCGTTGGCTTCCACCACCAGCCGCGCCAGGACCCCGTCCCAGCACACGTCCACCTGGAACACCTCTCCGGGCGGGTGCAGGCCCTCGTGCACCACCCGTTCCCCATAGCGGTCGCTCACCCGCACCCGCATGGTGACGGCGTCGGTGGCGTCGGCCGGCACCGTGACGGTGCGGTTGGCGCTGGCGGCGCAACCCTGGCTTATCACCAGGTCCACCGCCTCTCCCTGGCGCACGCGCAGGCCCGCCGCAGGGTTCTGCTCGGCCACGAGGCCGGCGGGGAAGCCGGAGAGGGCCGAGCTGACCCGCCCCACCCGCAGCCCCGCCTGGTCGAGGGTGCGGCGGGCGTCCTCCACACTGGAGCCTACCAGATCCGGCATGGCGAAGGGCGGGGGGGGCGGTCCCTTGCTGACCACCAGGTAGACCCGCGTGCCGCCGGCCACGCGGGTCCCCCGGGGCGGCTGCTGCTCGATGACGTAGCCCTGGGCCACCGTCTCGTCGTAGCGCTCGGACACGTCCACCCCCAGATCGGCGTTCTCCAGGAGGTTGGCCGCCTCCTGCCGGTGGCGCCCCCGCACGTCGGGCACCGTTACCAGCTCCGGCCCCTTGGAGACGATGAGGCTGACGGTGCGGCCGGCCTTGACCTCCTCGCCCCCCTGCGGATCCTGCTCGAGGACGTAGTTGGCCGGGAGGTCGTTGCTGGAACGCTCGCCCACCACCTCCGAGGTGAGGCCCCTTCCCCGCAAGGCGCTGCTGGCGTCGGTGAGGCTCAGGCGGCGCACGTCGGGCACCTTGACCACCGGCACCTGGAACCACCGCCACACGGCGAACCCGGCCCACCCCGCCGCCCCCAGCACCAGCAGAAGGGCGGCGAGCCCTGCCAGGAGCCACCGCCGGCCGGAACCGACCCCCCCCTCCTCCTCCGGCGGGTCGTCGGCGGCGGCCGGGACCGGCGCGGTGGAACGGGGCACCCCCAGCTCGATGGTGTCCTCCTCCCAGCGGGGACCGTCCCCCGGCAGGCCCCGCACCAGGGCCTCGCTGAACTGCCCCGCCGAGGCGAAGCGGCGCGCCGGGTCCTTGGCCAGGGCCCGGACCACGGCCGTCTCCAGCTCCGGCGGCACCGCGGGGTTCAGGGAGCGGAGAGGGGCCGGCTCCTCCTGGACGTGCTTGAGCGCCACGGCCACCGGGTTCTCCCCGTCGAAAGGGACACGGCCGGCCAGCATCTCGTAGAGGACCACCCCGAAGGAATAAAGGTCCGAACGCGCGTCGGCGGGCTGGCCCCGCGCCTGCTCCGGCGAAAAGTAGTGGGCCGAGCCGATGACCGTCCCCGTGTGGACGAGGGTGGACCAGCCGGCCGCCTGGGCGATGCCGAAGTCGGTCACCTTGACCCGGCCCTCGGGCGTCAGCAGTATGTTGTGGGGCTTCACGTCCCGGTGCACGACGCGCCGGGCGTGGGCGTGACCGAGGGCGGCCAGCACCTGCACACCTATCCGCACCGCCTCCCGGGGCGAGAGGCGCCCCTCGCGCTGGATCCTCTCCCGCAGCGTCTCCCCCTCCACGTACTCCATGACCAGGTAGTGGCAGTCCCCCTGCTGGCCCACGTCGTACAGGGAGACCACGTTGGGGTGGGAGAGGGCGGCCACGGCCCGCGCCTCCCGGCGGAAACGCTCGAGGAAGGCCGGATCCGCCGTGAGTTGCTGGCGCAGGACCTTTATGGACACGAGGCGGCCCAGGTAGGTGTCGCGGGCCCGGTAGACCACCGACATGCCGCCCCCGCCCAGCCTGTCCAGGATCTCGTACCGGCCGCTCAGGAGCTGCCCCATCAACCCAACTCCACCACCACGCACGTGGCGTTGTCGAAGCCGCCCCGCTCGTTGGCCAGGGCCACCAGCCGTTCGGCCGGGGCGGCGCCCTCCCGCCGTGCGTCCAGCACGGCGGCGGCCATCTCCTCCGGGCCGAGGAGGCGCGTCACACCGTCGGTGACCAGGACGACCAAGTCGCCCACCCGGAGGGGCCGGACCAGGAGGTCGGGCTCCACCCGCGGCTCAACCCCCAGAGCGCGGGTGAGGAAATGGCGCTGCGGGTGCGTGCGGGCCTCGCCCTCGCTCAGCTCTCCCGTGCGGACCATCTCCTCCACCAGCGAGTGGTCGCTGGTCAACTGCCGCACGTCCCCGTCTCGCAGCAGGTAGGCGCGGCTGTCGCCCACGTGGGCCACGGCCAGCCAGGGTGACGCCACCAGCAGGGCCGTGAGGGTCGTGCCCATCCCGGCCAGCTCAGGGCGGGAGCGGGCCAGGCGGAAGACGCGCCTGTTGGCCAGCCGCATCAGCCGGCGCAGAAGCCTCTCCAGGGAGTCCGCCGCCGGCTGAGCCGACCCGTCCCCCGCGGTGGACGTCTTCCCGCCGGCGCCGGCCGCCCCGCCCCCGCGCCGGCCGCGCGGAGGCAGGAGGCCCAGGGAGCGGAGGCCCCGGCGGGCCCAGGCGTCGGCCACCTCCAGGGCCGTGCGGCTGGCCACCTCGCCGGCCGTGTGCCCTCCCAGGCCGTCGGCCACGGCGAAGAAGCCGCAGCCCCGGCCCGCATCGCCCCACGCCAGGTACCCGTCCTCGTTGCGCGGGCGAACCAGGCCCACGTGGGTGGCGGCCCAGAAGCGCACCTCAGCCCTCACCGCCCGGCACGCCCGTGGGTGCGCCCACCGGCGCCGCGGCCGGTTCCTCGGTCCC
>CAYXQP010000044.1:0-3756 GCA_964467515.1 uncultured Eubacteriales bacterium
CCCGAGGGGATCATGGGGAAGACGTTGGCCTCCCGCTCCACCACGGCGTCCAGGACCACGGGGCCCGGCGTCCGCCGCATCTCCTCCAGGGCGCGACCCAGCTCCGCCGGCGTCTCGGCCCGGAGCCCCCGCGCGCCGAAGGCCTCGGCCAGGCGGACGAAGTCGGGCGTACCCGCCAGGTCCACGTGGGAGTACCGCCGCTGGTAGAAAAGCTGTTGCCACTGCCGCACCATGCCCAGGTAGCCGTTGTTGACGATGACCACCCGGATGGGTATCTGGTAGCTCACGGCCGTGGCCAGCTCCTGGCAGGTCATCAGCAGGCTACCGTCGCCCGTGATGAGCCACACCTCGTCGTCGGGACGGCCGACCTTGGCGCCGATGGCGGCGGGCAGGCCGAAACCCATGGTGCCCAGCCCGCCCGAGGTGACGAACCGGCGCGGGCTGTCGATGGGGTAGAAGAGGGCCGTCCACATCTGGTGCTGTCCCACGTCCGTGACCACCACCGCCCTGCCCTCCGTGACCCGGTAGACCTCCCAGATCAGGTGATGGGGCTGCAGCGGCCCCTTGGTGGACTGGGGCACCGGGCCTCCCGGCAGGCCGGCCCCCGCCCCCCGCAGGAGCTGGAGACTGGCGGGGTGGCAGGAGCCCTTTTGCGCGCCGGCCACCCCCTCGCGCCCCGCACGACAGGGGAAGGGAATGGGGTGCTTGCGGCACCAGCCCTCGATCTCCTCCCACCACTCGGCCAGGTCCCGCTCCTTGACCAGCGGCAGGAGAGCCTCCAGGGCCCGGCGGACGTCGGCCACCACGGCGATGTGGGGCTGCACGTTCTTGCCCAGCTCGGCGGCGTCGATGTCCACGTGGACGATCTGCGCCCGCGGCGCGAACTTGTGGAGCGCGCCGGTCACCCGGTCGTCGAAGCGCACCCCCAGAGCCAGGATGAGGTCGGCGTGCGAGGTGGCCCGGTTGGCGGGGAAGGTCCCGTGCATCCCCACCATGCCGAGGAACTGCGGATGGGTGCCGGGGAAGACGCCCAGCCCCATAAGCGTGGAGATGACGGGTAGCTGGGCCGTCTCCGCCAGCCGGAGCACCAGCTCGCTGGCCTCGGCGTGGATGGCGCCCCCGCCCACGAAAAGGAGGGGCCTCCGCGCCCGGTTGAGGGCCCGCGCCGCCTCCTGGACGGCCCGCTCGTCGGGCACCCGGTGGGGCCGGTAACCGCGCAGCCGCGGCCGCGCCGGGCACGGCTCGAAATCGCCGGCGTAATTGAGCACGTCCTTGGGCAGATCCACCAGGACCGGCCCCGGCCGCCCCGTCCCGGCCAAGTAGATGGCCTCCGCCAGCACCCGCGGCAGCTCCCGCGCGTCCCGCACCAGGTAGTTGTGCTTGGTCACGGGCAGGGTGATGCCAGTGATGTCGGCCTCCTGGAAGGCGTCGCGCCCGATGGCCTCCGTGGGCACCTGCCCCGTGATGGCCAGCACCGGGATGGAATCCATGTAGGCGTTGGTCAACCCCGTGACCAGATTGGTTGCCCCCGGCCCCGAGGTGGCCATGCAGACGCCGACGCGGCCCGTGACCCGGGCGTAGGCGTCGGCCGCGTGGGCCGCGCCCTGCTCGTGCCGCACCAGGATGTGCCGCAGGGGCGAGTCGTAGAGGGCGTCGTACACCGGCAGGATGGCGCCGCCCGGATAACCGAAAACGGTGTCCACCCCGTGCTCCATGAGGCAATCTATCACAACCTGGGCGGCCTTCCTCGCCATCTCCGTCACGCCCCCTTTTCCCGTTTATACCTCCCCCGCCAGCGGGTCGCAAGGGCAGCGCGGGAACGCGGCTCAACCCGCCGTACGGCGACAGGGCGAAGCAGGAGATGTCTGAGGAGGCCAAGGGTCAACGGGAGGCTATCAGCCCGCGTGCCGCCGCACCCATTCGCCGAACATGGGCTCGACCAGCGCGTACCGTCCGCGCCGCTGCCCCCGGCTGACCACCCCGATGCGCAGCAGGTGCTGGATGGCCTTGGTGACGCTGTGGGGGTGAAGACCGAGAGCGTAGGGCTGATCCCCTTCGGCGAAAGCCCTCAGAACCGAGTCGGCATGGCGCACGCGCCTCACCTCCATCCACTGCACGGAATAGAAGTCCTCCAGATGAGCCAGGGACTGTTCGTAGGCGTGGTCCACCATGTCCGCGTTGATCTCGGAGAGCTGCCGCAGCTTGCAGTGGAGATAGGCATGATACGCGACGGCCATGACGCAATAGGGATGCCCGCCCGTCCTCGCCAAGAGGGCGGCGAGAGCGCTCGCCGTGACTCCTATCCCGTGCTCCGCGAGGCGACGCCGGATGTATGTCTCCCATTCCTCGTCGGGTATGGGCGGGAGGCTCAGGGGAAGGGCGAACCGGAAGAAGGCCCGGCGCCGGTCGCCGAAGATGGTCTGCATCATGGCCGCCTGGCTGCCGAGGAAAAGGTAGGCCGTCCGCTCCTGCATCTGAAAGAGGGAGCGTAACCGCTTGAGGAGGGGCTCGCCCCCCAACCGCTCTATCTCCTGAAACTCATCGAGCAGCACCACCATCCTCCGCCCATCCGCAGCGGCAAGCCGTTCCGCCGTTTCCACGGCCGTGTCCAGCAGGTCGAGGGGATCGACGTCCGCGGAGCCAAGGGGAACTTGCAGCTCCAGATCGTGCACCCTGGCCCGCAACTCGCCCTGAGAAAGCCACTGCCGCAGGCCACGGAGGGCACGGGCGGCACGGCTGCGGACACCCGTGCGGTTGGCGAGGACGCTCTGCAATAGCTTGCTCGCCAGTTCCTCCAGGTTCGTGACGTGGAAGAGGTCCAACTGCGCCGTGTAGGCTCCCTGGGCAGCCAGTCTGCGCAGCACCTCGCCGGCCACGCTCGACTTGCCCGTCCTGCGGGGGCCGCTCAGGATCACGCTGTGCCCGTCGCTGAGGCGCTGGACCAGCTCGCGGATGAAGTCTTCGCGATCCACTATGTCGGCCGCGCCCGCCGGTTTGCCAAAGGGGAAGACATCCATACGCCACCATCACCAAGTGCTATTATAGCAATCCAAATGGTAAATAGTATGGCCCCAAACCTCTCTTATACGGGAGGGCCTGAGACGCCTGTCCGGCTCCAGGCCGCAGCCGTCTGAATCCAGACCAATAGGAGGGATACAACCACCAGCACCGCGCTCGAGGCCGTCGCTATGGCGGCCAAGGCGTCCCAGTTCATGTGGATCGCCCTGACACGGACAAGGACAAGAGCCATTCCCTCCATCGCCAGCGGGGCTCCCACCCCGTGCGCCGGGCGAAGGCTTTGGAGGACAGCGGCGAGTCGAATGGCCCAAAACCTTTGCGGAAGGGGCCTTCGAATCCGTAAAAGCGCTTCAGCAGTTCAGTGGTCGGCACACCGGTACCGTTGTCCGGGGCGGCCACGTAGAAACAATCAAAGGAGACGCCCTCGGGTTCCAATGCGGCTGCAACAGCTTCACAAAGGTCGTCGACTACGATATATGCCCAGAGACCATGAGCCCAGAGGGAGGGATCGCGGGTCAGTTCCTCATAAACGCCGATCTTCTCCGGAATCCAAACCCACGGGGGGCGCAGGCAGAACACAGGCATCCCGGTTCGCGTGTGGAAGGCGCGGCACACCCGTTCGGCGAGGAGTTTACTAAGACCGTACGCGTCGTGCGCCAGTTCGGGATGGGCCTCGTCGATGGGGATGTAAAGGGGTTTCAAGGGCACTTTCGCAAAGGCGAAGCCCAGCACTGACTC
>CAYXQP010000044.1:3856-11548 GCA_964467515.1 uncultured Eubacteriales bacterium
GGATGTAAAGGGGTTTCAAGGGCACTTTCGCAAAGGCGAAGCCCAGCACTGACTCTCTTTTCCGTCGGGCACCGGTGCCTCGCTCCCTCCGACGAGTTCGCGCGCCGCCTCTATCACCCGGTGGCGGCGCCCGCCGCGTCGCCCCACCCCGCTCGCTCCGTCAATCCGGACGGCACCTCCGCCTCTCCGGGTTCCAGGAAGACGGCGCCGGTGCTGGCCGAGCTCACCATGCGGGCGTAGCGGGCCAGGTAGCCCGTGGTTATCTTGGGCGCGGGCGGCCGCCACTCGTCCCGCCGGCGCAGCAGCTCGTCCTCCGGGAGCTGGACCACGAGCTGGCGATTGGGGATGTCGATGGCGATCATGTCGCCCTCCTCCACCAGGGCGATGGGACCGCCGGCCGCCGCCTCGGGCGAGACGTGGCCGATGGACGCCCCCCGCGTGGCGCCCGAGAAGCGCCCGTCGGTGATGAGGGCCACCTCCTTGTCGAGGCCCATGCCGGCCACGGCCGAGGTGGGCGTCAGCATCTCGCGCATGCCCGGTCCGCCGCGCGGGCCCTCGTAGCGGATGACGATGACGTCACCGGGCCGGATGCGCCCGCCCAGGATGGCTTCCACCGCGGCCTCCTCGCTGTCGAAGACCCGCGCCGGCCCGCGGTGGCGCAGCATGGAGGGGTCCACGGCGCCCGCCTTGACGACGGCGCCCTCGGGCGCCAGGTTTCCCCACAGCACGGCCAGCCCCCCCGTCCGGCCGTACGGGTCGTCCAGGGGGCGGATAACGCTCCGGTCCCGTACGCGCGCTCCCTCCAGGCGCTCGCCCAGGGTCTCGCCCGACGCGGTGAGAGCGTCCAGCTCGAGCACCCCCGTCTCGGCGATGGTGGCGAGCACGCCGGAGACACCGCCGGCCCGGTCCAGGTCCTCCAGGTGGTGCGAACCGGCCGGGCTGAGTTTGCAAACCTGGGGCACCCGCCGGCTCAGGTCGTCCACCTGGCGCAGGTCCAGGCGCAGCCCGGCCGCGTGGGCCACGGCCGCCAGGTGCAGGATGGTGTTGGTGGAACAACCCACGGCCATGTCCAGGGCCAGGGCGTTGGCGAAGGCGGCGGGAGTAAGGATGTCGCGGGCCCGGATGCCGCGGCGCAGGAGCTCCATGATCCGGCTACCCGTCTCCTTGGCCAGCCTGATGCGCGCCGAGTGGACGGCCGGGATGGTGCCGTTGCCCGGCAGGGCCATGCCCAGCCCCTCGGTGAGGCAGTTCATGGAGTTGGCGGTGAACATGCCGGCGCACGACCCGCACCCGGGGCACGCCTGCTCCTCCAGCTCGCGCAGCTCCTCCTCCGTCATGAGCCCCGCCTGGACGCGGCCCACGGCCTCGAAGACGTTGCTCAGGTCCACGGCCCGCCCGTCCACGCGCCCGGCCAGCATGGGGCCACCGCTCACGAAGATGGAGGGCAGGTTGAGCCGCGCGGCCGCCATGAGCATGCCGGGGATGATCTTGTCGCAGTTGGGGATGAAGACCAGGGCGTCCAGGGCGTGCCCCTCCACCATGACCTCGACGGAATCCGCGATGAGCTCCCGGCTGGCCAGGGAGAAGTTCATGCCCCGGTGGTTCATGGCGATGCCGTCGCACACCCCGATGGTGGGAAACTCGACGGGCGTCCCGCCGGCCATGCGCACCCCCGCCTTGACGGCCTCCTTGACCTTGTCCAGGTGCATGTGGCCGGGCACCAGCTCGCTGTAGGCGTGGACCACGCCCACGAAGGGCCTCTCCATCTCCTCGTCGGTGAACCCGAGGGCCCGCAGCAGCGCCCGGTGCGGCGCCCGCGTCAACCCCCTCTTCACGGTGTCGGAGCGCAGCTCCACCAGCACCCTCATGCTCCCCACTCTCCCCCGCCCGCGGCCATCGTCATCCCTCACGGGGAAGCCGGCGGGACCGCACCGGTTTCCCCACGCCGCCCCGGCTATCTCACACGGCTACCGTACCAGACCGCCCGCCGCCCGGCAACGCGGGCCGCACCGCCACATAGCGCCCGTCGCCGGCCTGCCTGGCGACGCCGCGCGCGCCCGCGCTACCCGGACCAAGCGCGCAGCCGCCACAGCCGCCTCACAGGCGTGGCGGCTCTTGATGCTCGCATTGAGGCTGCGAACGGATCTCGGCCCCTTCCCGCGCACGTTGAGGGCCAGGGTGCAGACCCCCATGGTCAGCTGGAAGGGGGCCGAATCCCCTTCCATTCGGCTATTGCTCCGGAAATCGGCAGCCGGAATCCGGACCAAAGACTTTTTGAGGCAGAACCCTCTCCGTCTCTGCGGACACGCGCCCTCCGGTCCGATCCGGCAGAGGCCCTCGCAGGCGCCGCAGAGGCAGCCGCCGACGCGGCGCAGGCACCCGCCAGCGCGGCGCAGGCACACGCCGGCGCCGCAGACGAGCGCCACCGGCGCCGCAAAGGCGCGCACCCGCGCGATGCGGGCGGGGCTACCCTCCCGAGGCGAGGGACGCCGGCTTCAGGCCTGACGGACGGCGGCGCGGGCCTCCAGGCCCGTGCGCCGCGCGATGGCTACGTACAGGGGGCTGGCCAGGAAGATGGAGGAGTAGGCGCCGAAGGCGATGCCCACCAGGAGCCCGAGGGCCAGGAAGTGGACCGTGCGCCCGCCGAAGAGGAAGACGGCCAGCACGGCCAGGAGGGTGGTGACCACCGTGTTGACAGAGCGGACCAGCACCTGGTTGACGCTGTCGTCCACGAGCTGCCCCAGGGGCTCGCGGCGGCGCCGGCCCAGGTTTTCCCGGATCCGGTCGAAGACCACGATGGTGTCGTTGATGGAGTAACCGAAGACGGTGAGCACCGCCGCCACGAAGGAGGTGTCCACGGGGATGCGAAAGAGGGAGAAGAAGCCCACGGTCAGGAAGACGTCGTGCAGCAGGGCCACGATGGCGGCCACGCCGAAGCGCCATTCGAACCGGAAGGTTACGTAGACCAGCATCCCGAGGGTGGCCAGTCCCACCGCCAGCAGGGCGGCCCGCCGCAGCTCGGACCCCACCACCGGCGTGACGAGGTCGGTGCTCAGCACCTCCACGGAACCCAGCCGCTGGCGCAGAGCGGCTACGGCCTCCTGGCGGCGCGCCTCCTCCAGCGGCCGCGTGGTGACGAGGAACTCGCGACCGCCGGATTCCTCCACCTCCCGGATGACCGAGTCGGCCAGGCCGACGCGGCCCAGGGCCTGGCGCACCTCGCCCACCGTGGTCGCGCGGGCGAAGCGCACGTCGAGGATGACGCCGCCGGTGAAGTCGATGCCGTAGTTGAGCCCCTGCGCCAGGAGCGAGACGGCCGCCACCACCACCATGAGGGCCGACACGGCGAACCACAGGCCGCTCCGCCGCACCACCTCGAGCCGGAACCGCCCACCGCCCGCGCTCGGGACCCTGCTCACGCCGACGTCCCCTCCCTCCTGGCGGGCGCGCCGCGTCCCGCTCACACCGGCACCCCGCCGCCGCGGGCGAAGAAGAGAGGCCCCGGCCTCAGGCCCGCGTTGACCAGCAGCCTGAGCACGAAGCGCGTGAGGGTGATGGCGGTGAACATGCTCAGGAGGATGCCCACGCCCAGGACGACGGCGAAGCCGCGCACCGGCCCCGTGCCGAGCCAGAAGAGGATGAGGGCGCCCAGGATGGTGGTGGCGTTGCTGTCGAAGATGGCCCGCCAGGCGTTGGCGAAACCCGCGTCCAGGGCCGCCCGCATGGTCTTGCCCAGCCGCAGCTCGTCCTTGACGCGCTCGAAGGTGATGACGTTGGCGTCCACAGCCATGCCCAGGGAGAGGACGAAGCCCACGATGCCCGGCAGGGTGAGGGTGGCCCTGATGGCCAGGAGGGCCCCCATCATGAGGAGGAGGTAAGCCGTGAGCCCCCAGGCGGCCCAGAGGCCGGGGACCCGATACCAGGCCAGCATGTAGGCCGCCACGGCGGCGAAGCCGATGACGGCCGCTGTCTCGCTCCTTTGGAGCGAGTCCTTGCCCAGGGTGGGGCTGATGATCCTGTTCTCGATGAGGTCGAGCTTGACCGGCAGGGCACCGGACTGGAGGGATACGGCCACCCGCTTGGCCTCGTCCTGGTTGGCGTAGCCGGTGATGACGGCCCGCCCGTTCTCGATGGGCTCGCGCACCTCCGGGTTCTGGATTGCCTTGCCGTCCAGGTAGATGCCGATGCTCCGGCGGGGGTCGCCCTGCGGGAAGCCCGCCGCCTTGCGCGTCGCCTCGGCGAAGCGCCGCGAGCCCTCCCCGCGGAACTGGAGGGTCACCACCCACTGGTTGGTGTTGGAGTCTATCTCCCACCCCACGGCCCGCGTCACCAGGTCCTTGCCGGTCACGATGACCTTGCCCTCGGAGTCCTTGAACTCCAGGACGGCCGTGCGGCCGATGGCCTCCAGCGCCTTCTCCGGGTCGCGGATGCCGGGCAGCTCCACGATGATCCGCCGCTCGCCCTGCCGCTGGATGACGGGCTCCGTCACGCCCAGGGCGTTGACGCGCTGCTCGATGATGGCGCGGGCCTGCTCCATGGCGCGAGCGGTCACCGGCATGCCGGGCACGTCCCGGCCCTCGAAGACGACGTGCATGCCGCCCTGGATGTCGAGCCCCTTGCGGATCTTGCCCCAGAGAGGGTCCACCTTGAGGAGGTAGACGGCGGCCCCCGCGACGGCCGCCGTCAGCACCGCCAGGATGATGCCGCTGTGTCGCCGCCAACGGCCCGAGAACAACGGCCCGCCCCCTTTTTCAACCCGCAGGCCCCGCGCAGACCGAGGAACATTCTAAGAATCGGCCTTCTCCACTGTCAATTTGGAAAAGTGGCAACGCTGCCGCCGCGCGGCGCCGGCCGACGGAAGCCGACAGCCGCCGGCGGACCGACGGACGCCGACGGACCCGGAGGGCATGAGCCATGGCGCGGTCGGTCCGCGGCGCGCGGACCTGCCTACCGCACTTGCAGGGTGCGCAGGCGGTTGGCGGCCGCACCCACCTCCAGCAGCCGCGGCAGGGCCAGGTCGCCCGCCGGCCGCCCCGGAAAAGGGGAGAGCACGTCCAGCCCCCGCGCCTCCACCTCGGCCAGGGCCGCCTCCAGGGCCTCCCGCAGGCTGCGCCGCCCGTCCACATGGCGCCGGGCGGCCAGGTGCAGGAGGGCGGCCACGGCCCGCGTCTGCCCCGTCTCCACGAGCTGCTCCACCGCCGAAAGGTCGATCTCCTCGCGCCCGAACTGGATCTCCTCCTGCCCCCGGGCCCGCACCTTCTCCTTCCGCCCCGCCCAGGCGTCGAAGCCGGCCGGCAGCGGCACGCGGGGACGGGGCGCCGCCAAGGGCCGGGGCGCCTCGGGCTTTCTCCCCGTCGGCAGGGAAGCCGCCACCTCCCGGGCGCGCTCCGTCACGTCGCGGGGTTCGTAGGCGTCCATCATGATGACGGTGTCGGCCACGTCCAGGTAATCCCCGGAACCCCCCACCACGATGACGGAGGAGACCCCGAGGGAGCGGTGCAGCTCGCGGACCCGGTCCACGAAGGGCGTGATGGGTTCTCGCGCGCGGGCCACCAGAGCCTGCATGCGCGCGTCCCGGATCATGAAGTTGGTGGCGCTCGTGTCCTCGTCCAGGAGGAGGCAGGTGGCGCCCAGCTCCAGGGCCTCGACGATGTTGGCGGCCTGGGAGGTGCTGCCGCTGGCGTTGTCGGTGGAGAAGCGCGCCGTGTCCTGCCCGTCCGGCAGATTGGAGATGAAGGCGGCGATGTCCACCTTCTCGACCCGGCGGCCGTCCTCGGCCCGGATCTTGACCGCCCCCGGCACCGTAACGCACAGCTCGCGGCCGTCGCCGGGCACGTGGTCGTAGACCCCGCGCTCCAGGGTCCGCAGGAGGGTGGACTTGCCGTGGTACCCCCCGCCGGTGATGACGGTGACGCCGGCCGGCACGCCCATGCCGGTCAGGGGACCGCCGTTGGGCAGGTGCACCCGCACCCGCAGCCGCGCGGGCGAGACAAAGGACCGCGCCCGCTCCGCCGGCAGGGGCAGGTCGCTGGCGCCGCTCCGCCGCGGCAGGACGGCGCCGTCCCGCACGAAGGCCACCAAACCCAGCTCGGCCAGCCGGCCCCGCAGGAACTCCTGGTCCTCGGCCAGCTCGCACCACCGGCGGAGATCCCCCGCCCAGCCGCCCCGGTGGACGAGAGCCTCCCGCGTCAGGGCGGGGACGACCTGGCAGAGCAGTTCCTCCGCCTCCCGCCCCAGCACCGTGCGCCCCGCGGCCGGCAGGCCCACGCCGAACCTGGCCTCCACCTCGCCCCGGCGCACCACCACGGCCGAGCGCTGGAGCATCTCCTGGCCGGGCCGGTACACGGCGACGACCCCGCTCTTGCCCGAACCCCGCGCCCCCCGCCCGGCGGCCGCCGCCCGGGCCGCCAGGCGGCGGAGGAGGTAGTCCTCCAGCCCCCGCCGCCGGGCCCCGTTGCACCAGCTCTCCGGCGGCAGGCCGGCCACGGCGGCCGGCAGGGTGACCCGCACCGCCGAGGGAGCCGCGAAGGGATCGGCCTGGGCGTGGTCCAGGTGCAGCACCAGGTCGCCGAAGTCGTAGCTCCCCTCGCAGTCCCGGTAGGCCCCGTAGCCGCGCCCCTCGATGCGGCGCAGCGTCTCCCGCAGCCGCCGCGCGTCCCAGGCCCGCTCCTGCCTCACGCTTCCCACCTCTTACAGCGGAGGGCTCTCGGCCTCCACCTATATATCCCTTCTCGTGCCCGTACCGCAAAACCGCTGTACACGGCGTAGCCGTAGGAATTGCTGTCATGACACAACGGGAAGCCCCAGGTGTGCGGCGGCGCCCGCCCGGCCAAACTAGCGGCGTGAGCGATATCCTGGACCCCCGCCGCTACCTGCCCGGCCGCGAGCGCCAGTTCTCGGCGCCCGGCGTCCTGGCCACCTTCCACGAGCAGGACAAGGCCCAGGCCGCCAAGCGCGCGCTGGAGGAAGCCGGTTTCCGCCACGTGCAGGTGGACGAGGTGAGCTGGCGCCCCGCCGATTCGGGTTCCCTGCGGGAGCAGCCCTGGCCCTGGACCATCACGGGCGAGCCCGACAAGGACCAACGCAGCGCTGCGGCCACGGATCCGTCCGTCAGCGGCTCGAGCCTGGGCGGCGAGGACGTCATCCACGGCTATCATTATCTCCTCACGGTCGCCGCGCCGCGCCAAGAGCACGCCCGCGCCGTGGCCATCATCCGCCGTCACGGCGGCAACGTGGACAGCGGGGGTCCCCGGTAACCCCCCACCGACGCCTCGCCACCGGCGTGCACCCGCTCCTCTCCTGAAATTGCCACCCTGCCGCGGCAGGTTTTCCGCCGCCCCGCCGCGAACCGCAAATTAGCGTAAAAACAGGGTCGAATTGTAAGACCCGCCCGGAGGGGGCATGTTGGTGTCTCCTTGCCACGCGCCATCGTCGCGCCGTACGCCCTTTGCCCGCAGCCTCGCCCTGACCGTCGCCCTGACGCTGGCGCTGGCGGCGCCGGTGACCCAGGCGGCCGTCATCCAGATCGCTCAGCCCAACGCCCGCCCCGTGGCCGTGGAAGTCAACGGACGGGCTCTCTCCTGGCCCGCCCGCCTGTGGCAGGGCGTCCTCCTGGCGCCGGTGCGCGCCGTGGCCGAGGCCCTGGGCGCCGGCCTCAGTCTGGACGTGGCCCTCGCCCGCGCCATCATAAAG
>CAYXQP010000045.1:0-11508 GCA_964467515.1 uncultured Eubacteriales bacterium
CAACGGCGGCGCCGCGCGGGCGGGGGGCGGCGAGGCGGCCCGGGTCGGCGGGCCTGGCCGAGCCGCCGCTGCCGAGGGCCGGGGCGTTTGCGGGGGGAGGGGCCCTGGGTCTAGAATGGCGGGAAGCGGTCGGGGAGGGATGGTCATGGTCACGGCTACCATGTTCACGCAGCGGCGGGCGGCTCTGGCGGGCCGCGTGACGCCCGCCATGGAGCGGGTGGCGGAGCGGGAGGGGGTGGCGCCGGAGGTCGTCCTGGAGGGGGTGGCGGCCGGGGCCGTCGTCATCCCGGCCAACGTCAACCACCGGAGCCTGGATCCCATGGGCATCGGCCGGGGGCTCCGGACCAAGGTCAACGCCAACCTGGGGACGTCCCCCAACTTCCGGGACGTGGAGGAGGAGATGGCCAAGCTGGACGTGGCCCTGCAGGCCGGCGCCGACTGCGTCATGGACCTCTCCACGGGCCGCGCGGCCGACATAGACCGGTCGCGCCGCCTCTTCGTGGAGCGGTCGCCGGTGCCGGTGGGCACCGTGCCCGTCTACCAGGCGGCAGCCCTGGCGCTGGAGCGGCGCGGGGACGTGGTGGCCATGACGGCCGAAGACCTCTTCGAGGTCATCGAGCGGCAGGCCGAGGACGGCGTGGACTTCATGACGGTCCACTGCGGCGTCACGCGGGCGGGGCTGGCCGCGCTGCGGCGGGAGGGGCGCGTCTGCGACATCGTGAGCCGCGGGGGCTCGCTCCTGGCGGCGTGGATGATCCACCACGACCGGGAGAATCCCCTCTACGAGCAGTTCGACCGCCTCCTGGAGATCGCGCGCCGCCACGACGTGACCCTGAGCCTGGGGGACGGGCTGCGACCCGGCTGCCTGGCCGACGCCACGGACCGGGCCCAGGTGCACGAGCTGATGGTGCTGGGCGAGCTGACGGAGCGCGCCTGGGCGGCGGGTGTCCAGGTCATGATCGAGGGGCCGGGCCACGTTCCCATCAACCAGGTGGAGGCCAATGTGCTGCTGGAAAAGCGCCTCTGCCACGGAGCGCCCTTCTACATCCTGGGGATGCTGGTGACGGACGTGGCGGCCGGGCACGACCACATCGCCGGCGCCATCGGCGGCGCCGTGGCGGCCGCGGCGGGCGCCGACATGCTCTGCTACGTCACGCCGGCCGAGCATCTGGGCCTGCCCGACGTCGAGGACGTGCGGGCCGGGATCGTGGCCTTCCGCATCGCGGCCCACGCCGGCGACCTGGCCAAGGGGGTCAGGGGCGCCTGGGAGTGGGACGTGGAGATGAGCCGGGCGCGCAAGGCCCTGGACTGGGAGCGGCAGATAGCCCTGGCCCTGGACCCGGAGCGGGCCCGCTGGTACCGGGAGACCCGCAACCCGCGCGGCATGGTGGAGTGCACCATGTGCAGCAACTACTGCGCCATGCGCATCAGCACGGAGGCCTTCGGCAAGTCGGCCTACGAGGCGTGCTGAGGGCCCCGGGGGCGCGCCGCCGGGCGGTGGGCGGCCTTGTCCTGGTCAGGGACAGGCGGGGACGGGGGCGGCCCCTGCCTCCTCCAGCACCGTCTCCACCATCTCGGCGGGGTCCAGCTGGCGGTCGCGCCGCTCGTCTATGGTGACCTCGGTGACCACCCGGCCGGCGCCGGCCTCCAGGGTTGCCCGGTGCATCCGGCGCGCCAGGTCCAGGATGTCCGCCACGTCACCGCTCACCACGGTGCCCGTGGGCGTGACCTGGTGCCGGACGCCGGGCGTCTCGCGGGCCAGGCGGTAGCAGGCCGAGATATAGCTGGAGTAGCTCGGGCTCTCGGTGCCCACGGGTATGATGCGGATCCCGGCCACGGCCACGGTCGTGTCCCCTCCCGGTCGGTCCGCGGGTCGCGCCGGTCACGGGCGCGGCCCGCACCGAGCCATCGCTAGCGTGCGCCGGGTGGCGAATCCCCATTCCGCCGCTGCGCAGCGTCTCCTTGGGTGCCTCGTCGGCTCGGGTTCGCTCGGGAGGCGGCGCGGTGAGGGACCGTGCCAGGCCGTGCTAGAATGAGGCGATCTGTGTTTGGAGGAGGGAGGCAGCGTGCGGGAGAAGGTGGAGGCGGTCCTGGAGCGCATCCGGCCCGGCCTGCAGATGGACGGCGGCGACGTGGAGCTGGTGGACGTGGACGAGGAGGCCGGCGTCGTGAAGGTGGCCCTGACGGGTGCCTGCGGTCACTGCCCCATGTCCATCATGACGCTCAAGATGGGCATCGAGCGGACCATCCGCCAGGAGGTTCCGGAGGTCACCGAGGTCGTCGCGGTCTGAGCCGGGCTGCCGGTTTTCCCGGTGCGTCGGGTTGGGTCGGTCCGGCGGGCTCGCCGGCCCCGGCGGTGCCGGCGGGTGGCATGGGCGCCGCGTCGGACGGCGCCCAACTTTTTATAGGCCAAGGTTGCGAAAGCCGGAGGCGGTGCTAGACTGGAGCAAAAGCCGAGAGGAGTGGGTGACGTGGTGACGGTGACGGAGGCGGCGCGGGAGCGCCTGGCCAGGTTGCTGGCGGTCAACGGCAAGGAGGGGGGCTACCTGCGCCTCTATGTGGCGCCGGGGGGATGCAGCGGTTACAGCTACGGGCTGGCCCTCGAGGAGGCTCCCGGCGAGGCCGACGTGGTGGTGGAGGAGGGCGACGTGCGGCTCCTCATCGACGACTTCAGCGCGCCCTTCGTGGAGGGGGCCGAGATCGACTACGTGGACAACCTGATGGGCGGCGGCTTCGCCATCAGGAACCCGAATGCGGCCGGCACCTGCGGCTGCGGCCATTCCTTCCGGCCCAAGGACGGCGATGCGGGTTCGCCCACGCCCTGCTGCTGAGGGGCACCCTGGTTGGGGCGACGATTCCGCCGCGCGTGCCTCTTGGTGAGGCGGCCCGGCGGCTTCCCTGCGACGGCGGCCGGCATTAAAATAAGATGAGTAAACTTTTGGGGCTGCGGGACGGCTGCCGTGCTCCGCTACCGTGAATTGGCGGGGTGCCCTTTCGCGGCGGCCGTTTCCGCGTGCCGGTCGGATTCCGCGTGGAGGGCGATGGACCGTGCAGGGCGGGCATCCCGGGGGCGAGGCTCTCAACCTGGCCCAGGTGCGGCGCATGGGGGCCGATCTGTCCGAGGAGGAGCAGCGCGCCTACCGGGTCAACGCCCAGCACCGGCTGCGGCTCATCTTCTGGGAGCTGACGTCGGGGTGCAACCTGCGCTGCCAGCACTGCCGGGCCGTGGCTCAGCCGGGCCGCGACCCCGACGAGCTCACCCTGGACCAGATCCGCGCCGTGGTGGACGACATCGTCACCTTCGCCAACCCCATCCTCATCCTGACGGGCGGCGAGCCCCTCTACCGCCCGGACTTCTTCGACATCGCCGCCTACGCCTCGTCCCGCGGGCTGCGGGTCGCCATGGCCACCAACGGCACCCTGGTGGACGACGAGGTGGCGCGGCGGGCCAGGGAGGCCGGCGTCATCCGGGCCAGCATCAGCATCGACGGGGCGCGGGAGGAGACCCATGACGGCTTCCGGCGCATCCCCGGCGCCTTCCGCCGGGCTCTGGAAGGCGTGCGCCACCTGCGGCGGCACGGCATCGAGGTCCAGTTCAACATGACGGTGACCAAGCACAACGTGGCGGAGCTGGACGAGATCGTGGGGTTGGCCCGCGCCCACGACGCCCAGGCCGTCCACCTCTTCATGCTGGTGCCCGTGGGCTGCGGCGTCGAGATCACGGAGGAGAAGATGCTGCCGCCCGCCGAGTACGAGCGGGTCCTGCACTGGTTTTACGACCAGTCGCAGACGGTGCCCTTGGAGTTCAAGGCCACCTGCGCCCCCCACTTCTTCCGCGTCATGCTGCAGCGGGCCCGGTCCGAGGGGCGGCGCGTCACCTTCCAGAGCCACGGGATGAACGCCATGACCAAAGGTTGCCTGGCCGGCACCGCCGTGTGCTTCATCTCCCGGGTCGGCCAGGTGCAGCCGTGCGGGTACCTGCCGCTGGCCGCCGGGAACGTGCGGGAGCTGCCCCTCTCGACCCTCTGGCGGGAGTCGGAGCTCTTCGCGTCCCTGCGCGACCCGGGCCGGCTGGGGGGCAAGTGCGGCGCCTGCGAGTACAGGACGGTGTGCGCCGGTTGCCGCGCCCGCGCCTACGGCATGACGGGCGACTACCTGGCCGAGGAGCCCTTCTGCGTGCACGTCCCCCCGCGGTACAGCGCCGCCGGCTGAGGGCCTCACCAGCGCAGGACGGCGGCCGCCGCCGTGAGACCGCCGCCGAAGGCGACGAGCCCCACCAACTGTCCCGGGCGGAGGCGGCCGTCGCGCGCCGCCTCGTGCAGGGCGAGGGGGATGCTGGCGGCCGACGTGTTGCCGCAGCGGTCCACGTTTGCCACCACCTTTTCCAGGGGGAAGCCGAGCTGGCGCGCCACCGTCTCGAGGAGGCGCAGGTTGGCCTGGTGGGGGACGAGCCAGTCCAGGTCGGCCACGGCCAGCCCGGCGTCGGCCACGGCCAGGTGCAGGAGCTCCGCCATGGCGCGCACGGCGCGGCGGGCCAGCGGGCCGCCCCGCATGACCATGCGGTCGCGGCGGGCGGCCAGGCCATCGGGCGTGAGGGGTTCCCGGGAACCGCCGGCCGGTACCAGGAAGAGACCGGCGGCCTCGCCGTCGGCGGCCAGGCGGGCGGCCAGGAGCCCGCGTCCGCTCTCGGTTGCCTCGGCTTCAGCGGCCGGTTGGGGGTGCCGGGCCGCCGACCCGTCGGGTGCGTCCCCGGTCACCGAGAGAAGGAGGGCGCCGGCGCCGTCGCCGAAGAGGGCGGCCGTGTCGGGGTCGTCCCAGTCGACGCGGCGGGACATGACGTTGGCGCCCACGAGGAGGACGTGGCGCGCGCGGCCGGCGCGCAGGACGGCGTCGGCCACGTAGAGGCCGTAGACGAAACCGGAGCAGGCGGCGGCCAGGTCGAAGCCGGCGGCGCGGCGCGCGCCGAGGCGGGCGAGGACCAGGGGGGCGCTGGGCGGCATGGGGTGGTCGGGCGTGCTGGTGCAGAGGACGAGGAGGTCCAGCTCCTCCGGGGGCAGCGCGGCGGCGGCCATGGCCTGCCGCGCGGCGGCGGCGGCCAGGTCGGAGGTGGCTTCCCCGGGGGCGGCCAGGTGGCGGCGGCGCACGCCGGTGCGCTGCCTGATCCAGCCCGGCGGGAGGCCGAGGCGCGCCTCCAGCTCCGCGCTCTCCAGGACCGCCTCGGGCAGGTAGGCCCCGGTGGCGAAGGGGGCCAGGTGCAGGGGCGGCACGGCACTCGCCATGGCGCGTCCTATTGTAGCGGAGGTGCGCCTTTGCCGGGCGCGGCGGAGGTGTGCCTTTGCCGGGCCGGGCATAGGGTGCCTTGACCCTGCCGCCCGGGAGGAGCTAGCCTTAGCCAGCGGGGTGAGGGCTGCGTGGGCGGGTCGGGCGGAGGCGGGACGGACCTGGCCGGCTTCCTCGCGGTGGTCGGCACGGGGCCGCGCGGGACGCGGGACCTCGCCTGCGAGGAAGCGCGCGCGGCCATGCTGGCCATCCTCGAGCGACGCTGGCATCCCGTGACCCTGGGCGCCTTCCTCATGGCCATGCGGTGGAAGGGCGAGACGGCCGAGGAGCTGGCCGGCATCGCCGCGGCGGTGCGGGAGACGCTGGCCTGGCCGGCGGCCGGCGGAGGCGGGCCAGCGGGCGGGGACGGCCCCGCTGCGGGGGCGGAGGGGCCGGCCCTTCTCGACTGGGCGGGGAACTACGACGGGCACGCCCGCACCCTGCACCTCGGCGTGGCGGCGGGCATCGTGGCCGCGGCGGCGGGGCAACCGGTGGTGCTCCACGGCGCCGAGGGGGTTCCCACCAAGGAAGGGGTGACGCCGGTGGCGGTGGCGCGGGCGCTGGGTCTCCCGCTGCCGGCCACGGCCGCGGAGGCGCGGGCGCTCCTGGCGCGGCACGGCTTGGCGGTGCTCGACCAGGCCGCCTTCCACCCCTGCCTGCGCGCGCTCCTGCCAGAGCGGCGCGCCCTGGCCAAGCGGAGCTTCCTCAACACCGTGGAGCCGCTGGCGAACCCGCTGGGAGCCGCCACCCACCTCGGTGGCTTCGCCCACGCGCCCTTCGGAGAGCGCCTCTGCCGCGCGGCGGCGCGCGGGGCGGGCTTCCGGCGGGTCGTGGCCATCATGGGGATGGAAGGGATGGCCCTGCCGCGGCCCGGCCGGGCGCTGGTGGCGGAGTGGCCCGGCGACGAGGGCGGAGCGGTGCGGCGGTTCCACCTGGACCCGGGCGAGCTGGGCCTGGCCTTCGCCGAGGAGGACCTGCGGGCCGAGGGCGACCTGGCGGACAGGGTGGGCCGGTCGGCCGAGGTTACGGTGCGGGTGCTGCGCCTGGGCGAGCCGGCGGCGGCGCGCGACGCCGTGCTGGCGGGAGCGGCCCTGGCGCTCTATGCCGGCGGGCGGGCTTCCTCCCCGGAGGAAGCCGCGGGGCGCGCGCGGGCTGCCCTGGACGGGGGCGCCGCGGCCGCGCTGCTCGCGTGCCTGACATCGCCGTCGCCGGCCGGGGGAGGTGAGCCCCCTTCGCCTGGCCGGTGGCGGCAGGAGGCGGATGGCGCCACCGCGAATTAGCCGCCCATGAGCCATGGGAAGGGTAGCGTGAGCGTCACCGGCGCGGCCGGGTCGGAGGCGCGGGCGGCCGGGTGGGAGGCGCGGGCGGGGGAGCCGGATGGGCGACGCGCGGCGGAGCTGGACCGGCGCTACGTCTGGCACCCCTTCACGCCCATGCGGCAGTGGCTGGCGGAGGAGCCGCTGGTCATCGTGGAGGCCGAGGGGGTGCGGCTCCGCGACTCGGCGGGCCGCTGGTACTATGACGGCAACTCCTCCCTCTGGGTGAACGTACACGGCCACCGGCGGCCCGAGATCGACGCCGCCATCCGGGATCAGCTCGGGCGCGTGGCCCACTCCACGGCGCTCGGGCTCGCCAACGTGCCGGCCTCCCTGCTGGCGGAGCGGCTGGTGGCCCTGGCGCCACCGGGGCTCTCCCGGGTCTTTTACTCGGACAACGGCTCCACGGCCGTGGAGGTCGCGCTGAAGATGGCCTTCCAGTACTGGCGCCACCGCGGCCGGCCGGAGAAGAGCCTCTTCCTCAAGCTCCAGAACGCCTACCACGGCGACACCATCGGCGCCGTGAGCGTGGGCGGCATCGACCTCTTCCACGCCGCCTTCGCGCCGCTCCTCTTCGAGACGATGGCGGCGCCGTCGCCGTACTGCTACCGCTGCCCCCTGGGCTTCCCTTACGAAGCCAGCCCCTTCGGGCGGGAAGGGCGGCGCGACGGGGGCGCCGGGCGGGCGCCGGGGGAGAGCCCCAGGGGCGGCCGGGGACCGGGCCCGGGAGGGGGCGGGTGCGGGCTCGCCTGTGCCGCCGAGTTTGAGCGCCTGGTGGCGGAGCATGCCGACCGCCTGGCGGCGGCCATCGTGGAGCCCATGGTCCAGGCGGCGGCGGGGATCATCACCATGCCCCCTGGCTTCCTCCGCCGCGCCTGGGAAGCCTGCCGACGCCACGGCGTCCTCTTCATCGCCGACGAGGTGGCCACGGGCTTCGGCCGAACGGGGCTCATGTTCGCCTGCCAGCACGAGGGGGTGGCGCCCGACCTCATGGGCGTGGCCAAAGGTCTGACGGGGGGCTACCTGCCGCTGGCGGCGACGCTGGTGAGCGAGGAGGTGTTGGCGGCCTTCCTGGGCGAGGAGGGCGAGCACCGCACCTTCTATCACGGGCACTCCTATACGGCCAACCAGCTCGGCTGCGCCGCCGCGCTGGCCAGCCTCGACATCTTCGCGCGCGAACGGGTGTTGGAAGGGCTTCCCCGCAAGGCGGCGCTGGTGGCCCGCGGCCTGGAGGAGCTGGCCGGCGCGCCGGGGGTGGGAGAGGTGCGCCAGCGCGGGCTCATGGTGGGCATCGAGGTGGTGCGGGACCGGGCCACGAAGGAGCCCTTCCCGCCGGGCTGGCGGGTGGGTCACCGGGTGTGCCGGCGCTGCCGGGAGCTCGGCCTGATCACCCGGCCCCTGGGTGACGTGGTGGTCTTCCTGCCGCCGCTGGCTGCCACGGCAGCCGAGCTGGCGGAGATGCTGGCCATCCTGGTGCGCGCGGTGCGGGAGACGCTGGGCGAGCTCGACGCCGCCTAGTGACGGCGTCGCCGGACAGCGACGTGTCGAGGAAGCCGCATGGCAGGGAGGGTTCGAGTATGACGTGGGCGTCGAGGTGTGACCGGTGCCGGCGAGATGGCGAATGGCGTCAGGGCCGTGATCGCGTACAGGCTGAGCCAGGCGGATGACGCGCTCAAGGGGGTCGGCGGGCTGGACGCCGAGCTGGCCGGGGAGCTGGAGGAGCTTGAGCGGCGGGGCCTGCTGCGGCGGCGGGTTCCCTGGGGAGGCGGGGCGCCGGCGCCGCGGCTGCGCGCGCCGGACGGGCGTTGGCTCCTGAGCCTGGCCGGCAACGACTACCTGGGCCTGGCCTCCCACCCCGAGGTGCGGGCGGCGGCCGCGGCGGCCCTGGAGGGAGCGGCGGGGAGCGGCGGCTCGCCGCTCATCTGCGGCTACGGTGAGGAGGCGGCGGCCCTCGAGCGGGAGCTGACCGCCTGGAAGGGAGCCGAGGCGGCTCTCCTCTTTCCCTCCGGGTACCAGGCCAACGTCTCGCTCCTGCCCGCCCTGGCCGGGCCCGGGGACGCCGTCTTCCTCGACCGACTGTGCCACGCGAGCCTCGTGGACGGGGCGCGCCTGAGCCGGGCGACACTCTACGTCTACAAGCACGCCGATGCCGAGCACCTGGAGGCCCTCCTGCGCCGGCGCCGCGGCCGGCACCGACGCGCCCTGGTGGTGACCGACGGTGTCTTCAGCATGGACGGGGACCTGGCGCCGCTGCCGGCGCTGGCCGAGGCGTGCGAGCGGCACGGGGTGTGGCTCGTGGTGGACGACGCCCACGGCACCGGGGTGCTGGGGCCGGACGGTTCCGGCACGGCGGCCCACCAGGGCGTGAAGGGGCGGATCCCGGTGCAGATGGGCACCCTGAGCAAGGCCCTGGGAGCCCAGGGGGGATTCGTGGCCGGCAGCAGGCCGCTGGTGGAGCACCTGGTGAACCGGGCGCGGGGGTACGTGTTCAGCACGGGGCTGGCGCCGTCCCTGGCGGCGGCGGCGCGGGCGGCGGCGGCGGTGGCGCGGCGCGAGGCCTGGCGCCGGGAGCGGGTGCTGGCCCTGGCGGCGCGGCTGCGGGCGGCCCTGCGCGACCTGGGGTACCGGGTGCCGGAGGGGGAGACGCCCATCATCCCCGTCCTGGTGGGGGAGGCGGCGGGGGCGGTGGCCCTGGCGGCGGCCCTGCGGGAACAGGGGGTGTACGCGCCGGCGGTCCGGCCGCCGACGGTGCCGGCGGGCACGGCGCGTCTCCGCGTCTCGGTGAGCGCGGTCCACTCCGACGCCGACCTGGAGGAGGCCGTGGCGTCCTTCGGCCGCGCGCGGGATGCCGCCGCCGCGCGATGAGGTGCGCCGGGACCGGTCCTTTCGTGCCTGTTGGCGGGATACGGTATGGAGTATCATGGGTGTGAGCGAATGGGGAAGCGGGGGTGAGGGGCGATGAAGTGCAACGTGGGTAAGGCCGACCGGGTCGTGCGCGGCGTCCTGGGAGTCCTCCTGGTGCTGGTCGGGTTCGCCGGACTCGGCGGCGTCACGGGGACGGCGGCCACGGTCCTGGGCGTGGTGGGCGTGGTGCTCCTGGCCACCACTGTCGTGGGGTTCTGCCCGCTCTACCGGCTCTTCGGCGTCAACACCTGCGGCCGGCGGTGAGGGGGCGGGGCGCGGGCGGCGTCTTCGTCACCGGCACCGACACGGGCGTGGGCAAGACGGTGGTGGCGGCGGGCCTGGCGGGGGCGCTGAGGCAGCGGGGCGTGGACTGCGGCGTCTTCAAGCCGGTGCAGACGGGGGTTTCGCCGGCGGCGCGGGACGCGGGGCGGGGCGACGGCGGTTTCCTGGCACGGATGGCGGGGGTGGCCGACCCGCCCGCCCTGGTGAACCCGGTGTGCCTGGATCCGCCCCTGGCGCCGGCCGTGGCCGAGACCCTGGGGGCCGGCCGCGTCGACGTGGGGGCCGTGCGGGCCGCGTGGGAGGAGTTGCGCCGGCGGCACCGGTTCATGGTGGTGGAGGGCGTGGGCGGCCTGGGCGTACCGCTGGCCATGCTGCCGACCGGCGTCCTCCTCGTGGCAGACCTGGCCGCCGAGCTGGGGCTTCCCCTGGTCGTGGTGGCGCGGCCGGGCCTGGGCACCCTCAACCACACCTGCCTCACGGTGGCCGAGGCGCGGCGGCGCGGTCTGGAGGTGCTGGGCCTGGTGGTGAACCGGTACCCCGCGGAGCCCGACCTGGCGGCCCGGACCAACCTGGACTGGCTGCCGCGCCTGACGGGCTGCCCCGTCCTCATGGCGCTGCCGGAGTTGCCGGGCGTGGACGCCGAGGCCGGGCAGGCAGGACCCCTCGTGGAGGAGACGGCGGCCCGCTTCGCCTGGCCGGCAGTGGGCTGGTGACGAAGCTGATTCTGGCGCGACCACGACAGGGCTTCGGCCGGCGTTGCGCTGCCCCCGCCGAAGGTCCACTCTTCCCGCGGTATGCCGGCGGCGCCCAGGAACTCGCAGGCGAGCCTGAGCAGCGGAAGCCATTCACGCATGCCGCTCACTCGAAGGTCTTCCCATCCCCATATCCCATTTTGTGCTGATTCAGCAAAGGCGTTGTATACGACACAGCTGTAGGAAATGCTGTCGTGAGAAAACAGGAAGCCCACGTTGTGTCTCCGCGCTCCCGTATTGCGGTGTCGCGGCCGTGGGCCGAACCGGAGCCAACCCCACCGGGCGGGCGTGACCACCGGGCGTCGGCAGACGATCCGCCGGCTTTGGCTCGGGAGCGGCCGTTTTGATACCATCGGATGCTGGCGGTGGGCGGCAAGGGCGAGGGGGGAGAGAGGTTGACGACGGGGACCGGCGGCAGGGCGGGTCGGATGCTGACGGGGGTCTTTCCCGCCCTGGCCACCCCCTTCGAGGAGGGGCGGGTGGCCCTGGACCTGCTGCGCCACAACGTGCGGTCCTACAACGCGGCGCCCCTGGCGGGGTACGTGGCCCTGGGCTCCACGGGCGAGTTCCCCCATCTGGAGTGGGACGAGAAACTGGCCGTGGTGGACGCCGTGGCCGGGGAGGCGGCGTCCGGCCGGCTGGTGGCGGCCGGGGTGGGGGAGCTGGAGACGCGGCGCGCCGTGCGGCTGGCGCGGGAGGTGGCCCGGGTCGGGGCGGCGGCCGTCATGGTGGTGCCGCCCTTCTACTTCCGCCCCGCCATGGACGAGCGGGCCCTCGACTATCATTTTCGGATGCTGGCCGAGGACTCGCCCGTGCCCGTGATCCTCTACAACATCCCCTCCCACGCGGGCGTGGCCGTTCCGGAGGACCTGGTGGCCGATCTGGCCGAGCACGAAAACGTGCTGGGCATCAAGGACAGCTCCGGCGACCTGGCG
>CAYXQP010000046.1:0-10980 GCA_964467515.1 uncultured Eubacteriales bacterium
CGCCGGCGCGCCCGCGCCGCCTTCGCCTCGGGCGGCAGGAGATTGAGGCAGGCGCCGCGGCTCACCCCTCACCCCTCCAGAGGGCCAGCCCCAGCGCCACCACGAAGCGACCGTCCAGGCGGGGCCGGTCGGCCGCGTGGCGCCCAGGATCCCGGGCGCCCGGCGCCACGGCCACCGCCAGCCCTTCGCCGGAACGACGACCCAGGCGGCTCGCCAGCTGCTCTCGCAGGTAGGCGTCCAGACCCTGGACCAGGCCGGGGAGGGCGGCCGTGCCGCCCACACAGAACACGCGGTGCAGCTCCGCGTCGGGATTGAGGAGGAGGTGAAACTCCAGGGACCGCCACACCTCGGCGTACAGGCGGCGGCACGGTCCCGCCAGGGCCTCCCTCACGGCCGCGTCCTCCAAACCCCTGGTCACCTTGAGGCGCTCCGCCTCTTCCTCGGGCAAGCCGAGGCCCTGCACCACGGCGCGCGTCAGGTCACGGCCCCCCGGCGTGATCACCCGGCTGGCCACCGGCACGAACCGCGTGAAGACCGTCACGCGGCAAGCGGCGGCGCCCAGGTCCGCCACGGCCAGGGCGCCTGGCCACGCGCGATCGGCGAGACCCAACGCCTCGGTGGCCCGCAGGGCGGCCATGGCCTCCAGGTCCGCCGCCCGCACGGTGAGGCCGGCCCCAGCGCAGGCCGAGACGGCCGCCTCGACGGCCTGCCGCCGCGCCAGGCCCAGCAGCACCTCCACCTCGCCGCCCCGCCGCGCCAGCACCAGGTGGTCGCTACAGGTTTCCTCGCGGGGCCAGGGCGACACCTTGGCCACCTCGAAGGAGAGGGCCGCCTGCAGCTCCCTCTGGCTCATACGCGGCAGGCGCAGCAGCCGGACCGCCCCCTGCTGTTGGCTCACGCCCACCACGGCCTGGCCGCGCAGGCGGGCCGTCGCGCGCGCGCCCGCCGCCTCGCGCAACGCGGCCGCCACGGCCGAGGGTTCCGCGACACCGCCCTCCCGGACGGCTTCCGCGGGCACGGGCGCCGTGGCCACCAGGGCCGGCCGCCGCCCCAGCCGCACCAGCTTGACGGCGTGCGAACCCACGTCCACCCCCAGCAGGCGGCTCACGGCGACACCACCCCGGATCGCCGCGCGGGCGGCCGGCTCACGGCGACACCGCCCCGGACCGCCGCGCGGGCGGGCGGCTCACGGCGACACCGCCCCGGACCACCAGGAGGATGGCGCCGTTCCGGAGCCGCGCGCAGGAACGGCGGTGATCCCGGGCGAATAGTTCGGCTGGCGATCATGATCGAGACGCGCATCTCCTCCCGTTCCTCCGAGGCGGGGCACGTCCTCGTGACGGCCCTCCTGGCCGTGGCCATCCTCGCCATCCTGGCGGCCGCCGCGGCCGGTTCCGCCACGGGGGCCCTGCGGGCGGGCGCCTTCCGCCGCGAGGACCTGGCCGCCGCGTACCTGGCCGAGAGCGGTCTGCACCACGCCCTGGCTCTCCTCCGGACCGGGGCGCGCCCCGTGCACCTGGACGCGCCCGCCGGTCTCTTCCCGCCCGGCGACGGTTACGCCGTGGACCTCACCTACCCCGAGCCGCGCCTGGCCGACGCCGCCGCCAGCGGCGCCAGGGGGGCCCGCTCGCGCCGGGTCCGCGGCCGCTTCCACCTGGAGGGACTGCCGCCGTCCTATTTCGCCGATCGGAAACCCACCCCCCCGGACGGCATCGTCACCGGCCTATGCGCGCCGGGCGACGGTCCCCCCGTCCCCTTTCCCCCTCCCGCGTCCCGGCAGCCGCCGGCCCAGGTGCCGGACGGCGGGGACCTGACCCTCTCCTCCGGCACCACCCGCCTGGGACCCGGCGCCCACGCCTTCCGTCGCGTCCGCCTCAAGAAGACGGCGGCGCTTAGCCTGACGGGACCGGCCGTCCTCTATGTGCGCCAGGGTCTCTCCCTCGAGGACGGAGCGCGCCTGGAGACGACGGGCGCCGTGACCGTCTACGTGGAGGAGGACCTGTCCGTCACGGGCGGCGCGGCCGTGGTCATGGGCGGTCCGGCCAATATCTTTATCGGCCGCGGGACCTCCTGGGATCAGGATGCCCGCCTCACGGCCTCCGGGCCCGTGGACCTGGTGCTGCTGGCACCGCGCCAGGGGAACCAGCCCTCCTTGTCCGCGGCTGGCCGCGCCAGCCTCGGCGAGGGGCCTGGCGACCAGATCCGCTTGGCCGTCTTCCTGGCCGACGGCACCTCCCACGGCCCTGTGGAGCTGCGCGACCAGGCCCGCCTGCGGGGCGGTCTCTATGCGCCCGGCGCCGATGTGTCGCTGGCGGACGGCGTCACGGTCCGAGGTTCCCTGGTGGGCTGCACCGTCACGGGGGCCGGCGGCGGAAGAGGCGGGGACGGGGACAAGGGAGGCGGAAAGGACGGGGGCGGCCGCGGAAAGGGGGATGGTGACGGTGGCAAGGGGGATGGTGACGGCAAGGACGGAGGCGGCGGTGAGGGCGGTGGCGCCGAGGTGACCTACGACCTCGGCCAACCGGGGGCCGTGCCGGAAAGGGGCTGGTACCGGTGAGAGTACGGCGCCGGGCGGAAGGGGGCTGGTACCGGTGACGGCGGCGCGCCGCGGGCAGCGGGAGCCGGACGCCTCCGCCGGGCGGGAGGCAGGCGCCACCGGCGGCAGGAAGGCCGGCGCGACGGAGGAGAGGGAGCGCGGCGCCGCCCTCGTCGAGGCGTTGGTGGCGGCGGCCATCCTGGCCCTGGCCCTCCTGCCCCTGGGGCAGAGCCTGACCATGGCCGTGCAGGCGGTGCGGGCCGGCGGCCGTCACCTCCAGGCGGCCGCCCTCGGGGAGACGGTCGCGGCGCAGGCCAGGCGCGACGCCGCCACGGACTTCGCCACCTTCCTGGCCAGCGGGACCACGGTCGTCGAGGACGGCGGGTTCCGGGCGCGGCGCACCGTGAGCGCGCCGCCCGGGGTTCCCGCCGGCACCGCCCTGGTCGAGGTGGCCGTCAGCGACGGAGGTGGCGGTGCCGACCTGCTCACCCTGCGCTTCCTCGTCCATCCGGAGGGGTTCTGATGGAGGCGCCGCACCCCCCCGACGCCAGCCGCGGCGCGGAACGGGATCGGGCCGGGCGGCCCCCCGCGGCGGCCGGCGGCTTCACGCTGATCGAGGTGCTGGTAGCTCTGGCCGTTGTGGCCGTCGTCAGCGTGCCCCTGGCCGGCATCCTGGGGGGCGGCTGGCGGACCCAGGCCCAGGCGGCGGCCCGCGCCGTCCTCCAGGAGGAAGCCGCCCGCGCCGTGCGGGCGGTGGTGCGCGGCGGGCAGCGGACAGCGGGGCTGGTCCACGCGGCGTCGGCCTGCGCCTCCCCCGATCCCCTCTGCCAGGACGGCCTGGTGGTGCTGGCCCTGGAGCCCGAGGTCAACCAGGTGGTCTCCTTCTATCTCGAGGGGGGAAGCCTGGTCCGCCGGGTCTGCTACCTGGACCCGGCCGCCGGCTGCCCCGCCGACCGGCTGGAACGGGGGCCGGGCGCCGCGCCGCTCCTCACGGGCGTGACCGGCTTCACCGTGGAGCGGATCGCCGCCGACCCCGACCTCTACCGGGTGTCCCTCACCGCGCGGGGTGGCGCGGCCGCCGGCGCCGCCTTCACCCTGGTCACCGTGGCCGGGCCGCGGAACACCCGCTGACCGCCTGGGAACACCCGCTGACCGCCTGGGGACGACCCACGCCCGACGAGCCCCCCACCCCGACAAGGTAGCCGCGGGGCGTTGGTCCATCTCTCGTCGCACGCATAGGTCCGGATTCCGGTTTCCGAAATCCGGACCTATAACATCACAACGGATGTGGCACCTTCGCCCTCGGCCTCGGGGACCGTCGGTCTCGGGGACCGCCGCGCTGGGAACCGCCGGCAGGTCGGGCCCCCGAGCCTGCGGCCGCCGGCAGGTCGGGCCCCCGAGCCTGCGGCCGCCGGCAGGATGCCGCCGGCGGCCGCCGCGGCCATCAGTAGCTCACGCCGTCGGGCGTCACGGTGATGGCCGTCTGGTTCCGGTCCCGCGCCTTGACCTTGAGGGTGTAGGTGTCGGGGGTAGGCCGGGCGTAGCTCACGAATGTGAAACTGGCCTTGGCCGCGTCGGCGGGGAAGCCCATGTAGCTGGCCAGGGCCGTGCGCAGGGAGGCGTAGTCCGTCACCACGGCCGGGTCGGGGTACTGCTCGTTGTCCAGGAGGTACCGCTCCATGGCCTGGCGGACGTTGCCGGCGTCGGCCACGGCCGCCTTCTTGCGGGCGTCGTCCAGGGCGCCCAGCACCTTGGGCGCCAGGAGGGACGCCAGCACCGCCAGGATGGCGGCCACCACCAGGAGCTCCACCAGGGTGAAGCCCCCCTGGCCTCTGAGACCCTTTTCCCTCCCGCGGGAAGCCAGGCCGCGATTCCTCTCAGGGAAGGCCGCGTCGCGAGGTCCCCTCATACCGCTCACCCCCTCTTCGTAGCCGGTCGCTCGTTGACCGCACGCCATCCCATTTATCGGGCGCATGGTGGCGCATTTTAGGAGCGACCGGCGCGGGTGCCATTGCGAGGCGGCCGGCGCCATGGCTTCCCGGCGGAACGGGCGCCCTCAGAGGCGGCCGTAGACGGAGAAGATGGGGTTGAAGACCGAGGCCAGCAGGATCGCCACCACCAGGCCCACGGCCACGATGATGGCCGGCTCCAGGTAGCCGGTGAAGCGGTCCAGCAGCTCCCGCGCCTCCTCCTCGTGGGCGTCGGCCAGGCGCAGGAGCATGGCCGGCAGGGATCCCGACTCCTCGCCCGCCGCCAGCAGGGCGGCGCCCAGGGGCGCCAGGATGCCGGAACCGCGGATGGGCTCGATGATCCCGTGGCCTTCCTCCACGGACCTGCGCACGGCCGCCATGGTCTCCCGGAGCCGCCGGTGCCCCACGCCGTCCCGAACCGCGTCCAGCGCCTCCAGCAAGGGGACGCCCCCGTCCAGGAGGGTGCCCAGGGTGCGGAGGAGGCGGGCCAGCTCCAGGTCCAGCCGCAGCCGGCCCACCAGGGGCAGGCGCTCGGACAGGAGGCGCAGGGCGGCCCGCACCGCCGCCCTGCACGCCGCCGCCCGCCACGCCAGGGCCGCCGCCACCGCCGCCGCGGCCAGAACAGCCAGGCCGGCGCCGGACAGGAGGACCTGCCGGGCGCCCAGGGCCAGGCGCAGCACCAGCGGCAGCTCGATGCCCATCTGTGCGAAGAGGTCCGCGAAGCGGGGCAGGACGAAGAGGGTGAGCAGGGCCAGGAGCCCCGCGGCGGCCAGGGCCACCACCTTGGGATAGAGGGTGGCGGAGGCCACCCGGGCGAGAAGGTCGCGCTCCCGCTCGAAGTGCTCGGCCAGGCGGCGCAGGGCGGCGTCGAGGAAGCCGCCCACCTCGGCGGCGCCCAGCACCTGGGCCATCACCGGGGGAAGGGCGGGCTGCGCGGCGACGGCTTCTCCCAAACGGCCGCCCTCGCGGACGGTGGCGGCCACTCCGGCCAGGGCCTCGGCCAGGGCGGGGCTTACCGCCTGTTCCCGGGCGGCCTCCAGCGCCTCCAGGAGGGGGACGCCCGCCTCGAGGAGGACGGCCAACTGGCGGCAGAGAGCGGCCAGCTCGCCGGGCCGCGGCCGCCTCCGACCGGCGCGGGCGGCCAGGCGGCGCCGCACGGCCGCGCCCACGTCGCGGTCGGCTTCCAGGGATGTGATGAAGATGCCCTGGCCTCGCAGGACCTCCACGGCCTGGCCGGCGGCGTCGGCCTCCAGCCGGCCGCGCACCCGCCGCCCGGCCTGGTCCCGCCCGGTGTAGACGAAGAAGGCCACGGCCCCTTCCCCTCCTCCCCGGCTCCGCGTGGGTCCCGCCGCCGCGTCACGCCCCGCCGCCGCCGGCCACGGCGCCGCGCGTCACGCCCCGGCGCCGTTGGCCGCGGGCACGAACTGCCGGAAGATCTCTTCGCCGATGGCGCCCGCCTCCCGGAGCGAGCGCAGGGACTGTTCCATGGTCCGCATGCCGTGGCGGCCGCCCGTCTGGAGGACGGAGGCCAGCTGGTGCGTTTTGTTCTCCCGGATCAGGTTGCGGACCGCGGGCGTGGCGACGAGGATCTCCGCCGCCAGCACGCGGCGGTGTCCCGCCGCCGGCAGGAGGAGCTGGGCCACGATGCCGCGCAGGACGGAGGCCAGCTGCACCCGCACCTGCTCCTGCTGGTGGGGGGGGAAGGCGTCCACGATCCTCTCCACCGTCTGGGCCGCGCTGCCGGTGTGGAGGCTGGAGAGGACCAGGTGCCCCGTCTCGGCCGCCGTGAGGGCGATGGCCATGGTCTCCAGGTCCCGCATCTCCCCCACCAGGATGACGTCGGGGTCCTGGCGGAGGGCCGCCCGCAGCGCCCCCGCGAAGGAGGCGGTGTCCAGTCCCACCTCCCGCTGGTTCACCAGGGCCCGCTGGTGGCGGTGGACGTACTCGATGGGGTCCTCCAGGGTCACCACGTGGCAGGCGCGCTCGCCGTTGATGAGGTTGACCATGGCGGCGAGGGTGGTGGACTTACCGCTGCCGGTGGGCCCCGTCACCAGGACCAGGCCGTTGGGCAGGCGGGCCAGGTCGGCCGCCACCGGCGGGAGGCCCAGCTCCTCCAGGCGCGGCACCCGGGGCGGGATGAGGCGCAGGGCGCCGGCCAGGCTGCCCCGCTGCCGGTACGCGTTGAGGCGGAACCGCCCCACCTCGGGAAAGCTGCCGGCCAAGTCCACCTCCCCGCAGTCCTCCAGCCGCGCCCGGTGCTCGGGCGACAGGGCCGGCGCCAGCAGGGCCTCCACGTCCTGGGGCGTCAGCGGCTCCGACCCCGCCGGCACCAGCTCGCCTCCCACCCGGAAGCACGGGGGCGCCCCCGCCGTCAGGTGGATGTCGGAGGCGCGCACCGCCGCCGCGCGCCGGATCAGGTCCACCAGCATGTCCATGGCTCCGCCGGCTTCCTCCCCCGCCATCTCACACCTCCAGGAGCGCCACCCGCTGGACCTCGGCCAGGCTCGTCCATCCGCGGGAAGCCTTCTCCACGCCGTCGGCCAGCAGGTCCCGCCATTCCGCGGCGCGGGCGGCCCGCCGCAACCCGGCCGCCTCCTCGCCGCGCAGGACGGCGGCGCGCATCTCCTCGTTCATGACCAAAAGCTCCATGACGGGCACGCGCCCCCGATAGCCCGTGCCGCCGCAGTGGGGACAACCGCCGGCCTCGTAGAAGTCGGCGAGGGACGGCGGGATCCGCAGCAGGGCTCGCTCGGGGGCTTCGGCCGCCAGCCGCCGCGGCCGCCGGCACTCGGGGCAGAGCCGCCGCGCCAGCCGCTGGGCCAGGGAGCCGACGACGGCCGCCGCCACCAGGTAGGGCTCGACGCCGATGTCCAGGAGCCGCGTGACGGCGCCCGCCGCGTCGTTGGCGTGCAGGGTGCTCAGCACCAGGTGGCCCGTCAGGGCCGCCCGGATGGCGATCTCGGCCGTCTCCCGGTCGCGGATCTCACCCACCATGATGACGTCGGGGTCCTGCCGCAGGATGGCCCGCAGGCCCGCGGCGAAGGTCATGCCCGCCCGCTGGTTCACCTGCACCTGGTTGACCCCGGCCAGCTGGTACTCGACGGGGTCCTCGATGGTGACCAGGTTCTTCTCCGGCGAGCGCAGCTCCGCCAGGCTGGCCAGGAGCGTGGTGGTCTTACCGCTGCCCGTGGGCCCCGTGACCAGGAGAATGCCCGCCGTGACCCCGAGGACCCGCCGGTACGCCGCCAGCATGTCGGGGAGGAAGCCCAGGTCGCCGAGGCTCTCCACCACCCGGCCCGGGTCCAGGAGGCGCAGCACCACCTTCTCCCCGTGGACGGTGGGCAGGGTGGAAGCACGCACGTCCAGGACGCGGCCCGTCCCTCCCCCGCCGGTACGCCCTTCCCCGCCGGCGCGGCTCTCGCCGCTGCCGGCGCGCCCCTCCCCGCTGCCGGCCGCACCCGCCCCGCCCCCGTTTCGCTGGGCGGCGGTGCCGACCGGGTTCTCCCCCTCCCGCCAGCGGAAGCGCCCGTCCTGGGGCTGCCGCCGTTCGGCGATGTCCATGCCCGCCAGGAGCTTGAACCGGTTGATCACGGGCGCGCCGCGGTCGGGGTGCAGGGTCCGCATGGGCCGCAGGATCCCGTCCACCCGGCAGCGCACGTGGAGGCCGTCGGCGAAGGGTTCCAGGTGCACGTCGCTGGCCCCGAGCCGCGCCGCCGCCAGGAGGATGCCCTCCGCCAGGGCCGCCACGGCCCCCTCCTCGCCCCTCTCCCCCGTCTCCGCCGCCTCCCTGTCGGCCGCGTCACCCGCCGCCCGCACACCCCCGACGGTGGACAGCACCGCAGAGAAGCCGGACGCCGCTCCCCCGGCGGCGGACGGTGCTCCCCCCGCGGCGAACGGCGCTCCCCCGTCACCGCCGGCCGCGCCCCCGTAGAGGGCCGCCAGGGCCCGCCGCAGGGCGGTGGGCGTGACCACCACCGCCCGCACACGGCGGTTCCAGGCAAAGTGGAGATCCTCCAGGAACTGGACGTTGGCGGGGTCGGTGACGGCCACCGTCACCTCGTCTCGGGTCTGCCGGACGGGCAGGACCCCGTAGGAGCGCGCGGCCTGTTCCGGCAGGAGCCGGGCGGCCGCCTCCTCCACCGCCAGCTCGCTCCCGGCAACGTAGGGCAGCCCCGCCTGCTCGGCCAGGAAGCGGGCGAGCCTCTCCTCGGTGAGGAAGCCCATGGCGACGAGGGTCTCGCCCAGGCGGGTGCCGGCACGCGCCTGCTCCGCGAGAGCCCGCTCCAGCTGGGACGGAGTCAGGAGACCGGCCGCCACCAGCATCTCTCCCAGGCGGCGGCGCGGCGCGCCCCTCTCGGCGGTGGGGCCCATGACCACAGGAGTCACCCCCCACCGCTTCTTTTCGTCGAGGACGGGCCGTGCCTTTCACGCCGGCCCATCCAGCCCCGCGGCGCGACGGCCCGCCTCGCCCCGCGGTCACGGTGGCCCACCAGACCCCGCGGTAACGGTGGCCCACCCGCTGGCGCCACCCCGGCGGGCAGAGAGCCGGTTCGACCCCCTCCGCCGGTGTTGAGGGAAATTTTCCACCCCTCCTTTGGGGCAGGGATGGGGAATTTTTCCCCGAAGTCTGGGGGACCAGGCCCCGAGGCTGTGGCGGGGGGCCTATTCGGGCTGGCTGGAGGCCGAGTCGGGGCCGAGGAGGCGCTGCCGGGACCGGTTCAGGGAAAAATTCCACTTGGGATGGGTCGGCGCAGGGTGCAAAAATTCCCCAAAACGGCCCCATGGGACCATGGAACCCCGGTGCACCCGGCGGGGTTCGCCTTTTCATCCCCTGTGGTGGTGCCGCCCCGGCGGCATAGGGGTCTATACAGCAAAAGTGCCGTATATGGCATAGCCGTAGGAAGGGCTGTCACGATAAAACATGAAGCCCACATTGTGTCCCCCGCGCTCCGATCCTGCAGTGGCCCAACGTTTGGTCCACGCCCGTCGCCAGCTGGCGTTCGCCCTCTACCGGGACGGGTGCAAGAAGGCAAAGGCCTGGTCAACGACGGCCTGGTCAACGACGGCCTGGCCTACCTCCCTTGAGGCCGCATGGGTGACATAACTCATCGGTTGCCCCCATTTATGAGACAAGCCCAAAAAATTACCCGAAACGGCTCCCCGCTCCGCTACTGCGGTGATGAAGCCGTGGGCCGAACCGGAGCCAACGCTGCCGGGCGGGCGTGACCACCGGGACCACGGCGGCGGCCTGGGCGCTGAGGCTAAAGCGTGCCGCGGCCGGGAGGCACCCACAGGTGAAGCCAGTAGCGGCCGGCCAGCGCCAGGACGCCGGCGCGCGGCGCGTCGGCGTCCGCCAGCACGGCGGCGCGGCGGAGGGGCTTCCCCCCGACCTCCACCACCAATTCGCCCACCTGCTGCCCCCGCCGTACGGGGGCCAGGACGTGGCCCGGCACCTCGAGCCGGCTCCGCACCATGGCTTCCCGCCCGCTGGGCACGGTGACGGCGACGCCGTCCGGCACCGTCACGGGAACCCGCCGCCGTCCGGATTCCAGGACGGAAACCTCGCCGAGGGGCCGCCCGGGGCGGGCCAGGCGCACCGTGGCCGTGCTGCCGAAGCCCCAGTCCAGGAGGCGGTAGACGTCCTCGTTGCGGACCTTGGGTGTGGGCGCGCCCAGCACCACGGCGATGAGCCGCCGGTCGCCGCTCCTGGCCGTGGCGGCCAGGCAGAAGCCCGCCTTCTCCGTGTAACCCGTCTTCAGGCCGTCCATGCCCGGGTACTCCACCAGGCCCCGGTTGAAGTTGGTGAGCCAGAAGCGCTGACGCCCCTTCTGGAACCAGTGCTCCCACATGCCCGTCCAGCCCAGGACCCGGGGGTGGCGGAGGACCAGGTAGCGCGAGAGGGCCGCCAGGTCGTGGGCGCTGGTGTAGTGCGGCGCGGTGTCGGGCAGGCCGGTGGGGTTGGAGAAGACCGTGTCCCGCAGGCCCAGCTCGGCCGCCTTGCGATTCATCTGGGCGACGAAGCCCTCCAGGCTGCCGCCCAGGCGTTCGGCAACGGCCAGGCTGGCGTCGTTGGCCGAGGCCACGGCGATGCCGATGAGGAGCTCCCGCAGGGGCACGCGGTCCCCGCTTTCCAGGAACATGAGCGTGGCGTTGGCGGGCAGGGCGGCCGACGACGAGCGGGCGGACACGGTCACCAGCTCGTCCAGGCTCGCCCGGCCCTCCCGGACCGCCTCCATGGCCAGGAGGAGGGGCATCAGCTTGGTGACGCTGGCCGGGTCGCGACGTTCGTGGGCATTCTTGGCGTAGAGGATGTCGCCGGACTCGGCGTCCACCAGGATCGCCGCCGGCGACCGGATCTCGGGGGTGCCGTCGGGCACGGCGACGGCCGGCTGCAGGCGAGCCGCCTCGGGCGGTGCCGCGCCGGCGCCCGGCGCCAGGGCGGGCCGGTTGAGGACCGGCCAGGACAGCAGGGCC
>CAYXQP010000047.1:0-10789 GCA_964467515.1 uncultured Eubacteriales bacterium
GGCGCCACGGCCACGTGCATGCGGGCGTAGAACTGGTGGGCCTCCTGACTGTAGCACGGGTGGTCGTGGATCCTCTCCCGCAGGCGCGGGTCGGCCGCCTCCGTCGCCCCGCCGCAGCCGCCCCTGGCCGCGCAGCCCATCCCCCTCCCGGCGGCGCGCGCCTCCGCGGCCCCGCAACCTGGCCGGGCCGGGGCGTGGTCGCCCGCCGGGACCACGGGGAGCGTGGTGGCATCCCTAGTCACGGCACCGCCACCTCGGGAAACCGGTGTAGCACCGCCAAGCCCTCGCGGATCAGGCGCTCCCCCTCCTCCGCCAGCCGCTCGCGGGAGGCGAAGCCGAACCGGTGGGCGTCCCGCACCGTCCGGTCCAGCAGCACCAGCCGTCCGGCGAAGAGGAGGACCCGGCCGAATCCCTCCCCGTTCACGTCCAGGAGGCAGGCCACCATGGTGCCCGTCTCCCTCTCGAGGCAGGCGGCCACCGCCTGGTGGAAGGCGCGGAGCCGTTCCAGGGCCGCCGCGTCTGGTTCCCCGAAGAGGGGGAGGGCGCGGCGCTGCTCGGCCGTCACCAGGAACGGCCTCAACAACGCCTCCTCGCTCACCGCGTCGTAGTGGCCGTAAGGATCGCCCGCGCGGATCCGGCGGAGCAGTTCCGCCACGAAGCCCGTCTGCACCGTCCTCCCCTCCATCTCCGTCACCTCGCTCGTCCACCGCCGCCCGGCGCCGCCGCGGGCGGCGGGCAGGCTAGGCTCCCGCGAACTCGCCGGCGTCGGACTCCCCGCGCCGCACCAGCTTGCGGAGCCAGGGCGGCGGGGTTCCCGCCAGGACCTGGCGGAGCCGGTCGAGGAGGGCGGCGATCTCCTCCGTCTCCCGCACCTTGACCGGGTGGACGCGGGCGTTGAGCACCCGCGCCGCCGCCGTGCCGCCGATGCTGGCCACGTAGACCATGGCGCAGTCGCGGACGGCTTCCACGCGGCTCCTGATCTTGTCCTCCTCGTCCTCGCCGGCCGGCTCCAGGAGGCGCGACTCCAGGAGGCGAAACCCCTCGGCGGCCACCTCGTAGACGTCGAAGCGGCGGCACCAGCCGAAGTGCTGGTTCACGTGCACCCCGTCCCCCGTGGCGAAGGCTGCCTTCAACAACGGACACGCACCTCCTTTCCCGCCTCCGGCTCCGCCTCCCGGCCGGGCGGCCAGCCGCCGCCGGCCGAAGGGTGCGGGCCGGGCGGCCCCGAAGCGTCGAGAAGGGTGTTGGCCAGGCCGAAGAGGAGGGCCATGCTCCCCCGGTACCCCGCCGTGACGAGGTACTGGGCGCCCAGGCGGTCGAAGACCGGGAAACCGAGGCGGAAGAGGGGTATCCCCAGGCGCGCGGCCGACCGGCGTCCGTGGCTGCCGGCCACCAGGAGTTCGGCGCCGCCGTCGCGGGCCCGCTCCTCCAGGTCGGCGTAGTCGCCCACCACCACCTCGGCGCAGGGCACCCGCGTCAGCACGGGCGAAGGCGTGGGCGCCACGGCCGCCACCACCTCGGCGCCCACCTCGGCCAGGAGCGCGGCCACGGCGGCCAGCAGGTCCGGCTCCAGGGCCAGGGCCACGCGGCGGCCACCCAGTTCGAAGTGGGCGTCCAGGAGCCCGTCGGCCAGGCGGCTGCGCCAGCGGCGCCATCGTTCCGGCACCGGGCGCCCGGTGAGGGCGGCCAGGTCGGCCAGGAACCGGTCCCCCGCCTCCAGGCCCGTCAGGTGGTCGTAGACCTGGAACGGCACGCGGGCCCGCTCCGCCACGAGGGCGGCGGCGCCGGCCACGGTGCCGCCCACCGCCAGGGTGAACTCGGACCGGCCCATGGCGGCCACGTCGGCCACGGTGGTCCCGCCCGTGGTGAGGGGCGACCAGTCGGCCTCCAGGTGGCCGTCCAGGGAGGCGGCCAGGTCGGGCAGGACCACGGCCCGCAGGCCGAAGGACTCCACCATCCCGCGCACCTCCTCCGCGTCGAGGGGCGAGAGGGCTGGGCCGGCCAGCAGGTTGACCTGCCGCGGCACGGCACCGGGAGGCGGCGCCGTGCGGGGGGCGGCCCGCGCGGCGGGTGGTTCGGCCGGCGGCGCGTTGCGGGGGACGCCGGCGGCGGGTACGGCCAGCTCGGCCAGGATGGCTTCCACGGCGGCGGCGTAACCCCGCTCCAGCCCGCCGCGGAAGTCGGGCGTGGAGGCGGGGACGACGGGCACGCCGGCCAGCTCGGGGTGGGCCGCGCGGAACTCCCGCAGGGCCAGGGCGACGTCGTCGCCCCTGGTTTCCGTGAGCCCGGTGCTGAGGACGCCGATGAGGGCGGGGCGGTGCCGGGCGGCGACGGCCGCCAGGGCCGCCACCAGGTTCTCCCCCGCGCCCAGGATGCCGGTGACCTCGGTGAGGGCCGTCGTCTGCAGGGGTACCGCCTCGCGGAAGTGGCGGGTCAGGAGAACCTTGGCGAAGGAGGCGCAGCCCTGGGAGCCGTGGAGGACCGGCAGGCAGCGGTCCAGCCCGAGGAAGGCCAGGGCCCCGCCCAGGGGCGCGCTGTGCTTGAGGGGATTGACGGCCACCGCCCGGCGCGCCTCCACCACCCGCGCCACGTCAGACCACCTCCGCCCGCGTCGCGGCCGGGTCGCGCGGCCCTGCCGCCGCGTCGCCATCCTGCGCGAGTTCGCGGGGGAGGTGGTCCTCCCACGGCGCCGGGCGGCGCACGAGGCGCCAGACGGGGTTGGCCAGGGCGAGGTCCAGGCGGCGGGCCAGCTCGACGAGGCCCGTGTAGCCGGCGTAGGCGTGGTGGCGCTCCTGGTTGATGTCCAGGAAGGGTACGCGCCCCTTGAGGGCCGTGTACATGTTGCGGCCCCCGGCGATGAGGATGTCGGCGCCGCTCTCGCGGACGATCCGCAGGAGCTCCCGCGGGTTTCCCTCCTCGATGAGGGTGGCGTCCTCTCCCAGGAGCCCCCTGATGCGCTCCACGTCACCCTCGGTGCTCTTCTTCGTCCCGGTGGCCACCACTTCCAGGCCCAGGTCCTGGAGGGCGGCGACCACCGACCAGCTCTTGACGCCGCCGGTGTAGAGGACGGCCTTCCGGCCGGCCAGCCGCGCCCGGTAGGGGGCGAGCCGGCGGGCCAGGGCGGCCTCCTCCTCGGCGATCAGGGCTTCCGCGCGCGCCGCCAGGGCGGGATCGCCCAGCTGCCGGGCCAGGGCGCGCAGGGTGTCGCCCGTGGCGCGCGCGCCGTAGAAGCTCCCCTCGCACCAGGGGATGCCCCACCTCTCCTCCATCTTGCGGGCCAGGGTCAGGAGGGCGCGGCTGCAGACCACCACGTTGACCCGCGCCCGGTGCGCCCACGTCAGCTCGCGATACCGCGCGTCGCCCGTGATGCGGGACAGCACGCGGATGCCGAGGCGGTCCAGGAGGGGCAGCACCTGCCAGAGTTCGCCGGCGATGTTGTACTCGCCGATGAGGTTGACGTCCCAGGGCGTGACCCGCTCCGGCTCGCCCGTGCCGATGACGTGCTCCAGCAAGGCCTCGCCCGCCAGGCGGTTGCCCAGGTTTTTGGACCCGGCGAAGCCGGGGGACGCCACGGGGACGACGGGCAGGCCCGCCGCCGCCCGCGCCGCCCTGCAGACGGCTTCCACGTCGTCGCCGATGAGGGCCGTGACGCAGGTGGCGTAGACGAAGACGGCGGCGGGACGGTAACGCTGCGCCACCTCCAGGATGGCGCGGTAGAGCCTCTTCTCCCCGCCGTGGATCACGTCCTGCTCGGAGAGGTCCGTGGTGAAGCCGAGCCGGTGGAGGTCCGGCCCGGAGGAGAGGCTGCCGCGGCTCTCCCAGGAGTTGCCCAGGCAGGCGATGGGGCCGTGGACCAGGTGGGCGGCGTCGGCCACGGGCACCAGGGTGATCATGGCGCCGTCGAAGGCGCAGCCGCCCGCCGCGCTCCCGGGCTTCGGCCTGGGGCACCCGCCCCGGCGCTCGGCGTCGCCCTTGGCGCGGTTGTGGCCGCAGGCCGGTTCCTCGAAGAGCTCCGCCCGCGCCGCCGCCCGCAACTCCCTCACCCCCTTGCCCGCCTCCCGAGCGGGAGGACCGCCCGCCCTCCCCGTGGACCCGTGACCCGCCGGTGCTACCGGATCAGGTCGAAGCTGTGGTCCGGGCAGGTCCGGTCCAGCTCGTCCAGGACGGTGTTGACGATCCAGACCAGGAGGTTGAGGGCCCCCTGGTAGCCGATGACGGGATAGCGGTGCAGGTGGTGCCGGTCGAAAACGGGGAAGCCCACGCGCACCAGGGGCAGGCCCGCCTCCCGGGCGACGGCCTTGAGTTGGCACGGCCCCAGGAGCAGGTCCACCGGCTCTGTGAAGACCAGGGACCGCAGGTGCCACATGTCCTTGCCGATCCAGACGGTGGCCTCGCGCCCGTAGGGGCTGGCGGCGAGCAGTTCCTCGGCCTCCCGCTTGAACTCCTCGCTGCCGTTGGTGCAGACCACGTGCACCGGCTCCGCCCCCAGCTCGAGGAGAAAGCTCAGCAAACCCAGCAGGAGGTCCGGGTCGCCCATCAGGGCCACGCGCTTGCCGTGCACGTAGGCGTGGGAGTCGGCCATGGCGTCCAGGAGGCGGCCCCGCTCGTCCTCCAGCTCGACGGGGACGGGCCGCCCCGTCAGGCGGCTGACCTCCTGCAGCAGCCGGTCGGTGTTGCGCACCCCGACGGGCATGGGGCCGGCCACCACCTCCTGCCCCCACTCGGAGGCGATGAACTCGGCCGTCCTGAGGGTGGAGTGCCTCTGGAGCAGGACCGTGGCGGCCGCCTGGGGGGCTGCCGCCGCCGCGGCAAGGGGGGTGCCGCCATAGTATGTCCGGTACTCGCCCGTGGCCGGGGAGTCCAGCGCGTCCGCATAGTCGCCCAGGAGGGTGAAGTCCACCCCCATGAGCCCCAGCAGCCGCTTGACCTCGCGGAGGTCGCCCACGTAGCCGTCGAAGCCGGGGATCACGTTGAGGCGCCGTGCCAAATGGGCGCCCTCCCGCCGCGGACCGTGCTGCCCACGGCCTCCGGCGCCGTCACCGGCGTCGTCACCGGGGGCCGTCGCCCCGCCGTGCTCGGCCCACCAGCGGGGAAGGTAGGAGAGGATGCCCTTCATCATGTTGTCGTACCCCGTGATGTGGGAGCCCACGAAGCTCGGGGTGTGGGCGAAGGGCACCGGGAAGTCGGCGGGCAGGGCCCCCTTTTCGCGGGCGTTGCGGATGAAGGCGTTCAGATCGTCGCCGATGACCTCCGCCATGCAGGTGGTGCTGACCGCCATCATCCGCGGCCGGTAGAGGGCGCGGGCGTTCTCCAGCCCCTCCAGCATGTTCTGCAAGAGCTCCCGGATCTCCTCGCAGATCCTGGCCAGCTTCTTGTCGCCGCCGAAGACGATGTCCCGCTCCTGGAAGTCACTGGTGAACTGCATGGTGACGAAGCTGTCGATCCCCGTCACGCCGTTGTAGTAGTTGCGGCGCGACCACCAGGAGTACTGCCCGCAGCCCACCGGGCCGTGGCTGATGTGGACCACGTCCTTGACCGGCCCCCAGACCACGCCCTTGGAACCCGCGTAGGCGCAGCCTCGCACCGTCATGACGCCCGGCCGGGATTTGACGTTGGACTTGACCTGGCACTCCTTGCTCTCCCCCGTCGCGTCGTTGGGCCGCACGTGTCTGGCCCGTTCCTTGCGCGTCTTCTCCGGGTAGACGGAGAGCACCTCGTCGATGAGCCGCTGGGTGCCTTCCCGTGTGAAACCGGCGCTCACGGCGCCCACCTCCTCGGGTTTCCCGGATTCCCTGCCGTGCGCCGGCGGAGCCGCGTCGGGACCCCGCCGGCGTCCGAACCGGCCGTCCCCGCTAGGCCGTGGCCGCCGCCACGCCCGGCGTGCCCGCGAAGGCCGCGTCCTCCTCCCGCAGGAGCCCGTACTCGATGAGGAGCTTCTCCAGTTCCTCCATGGGCAGGGGCGTCGGAATGACCTTGCGGTCGTTCGCGTCGATCTTCCTGGCCAGGGCGCGGTACTCGTCGGCCATGGGCTGGGCCGGGTCGTACTGGATGACCGTCATCCGCCGCAGCTCCGCATGCTGGACCACGTTGTTGCGGGGCAACATGTGGATGACGTGGGTGCCGAGGCGCTTGGCCAGCTCCTCGATGAGCTCCCGCTCGTTGTCCACGTTGCGGCTGTTGCAGATGAGACCGCCCAGGCGCACCCCGCCCGAGTGGGCGTACTTGAGGATGCCGCGGGAGATGTTGTTGGCCGCGTACATGGCCATCATCTCGCCCGAGGTGACGATGTAGATCTCCTGGGCCTTGTTCTCCCGGATCGGCATGGCGAAGCCGCCGCACACCACGTCGCCCAGGACGTCGTAGACCACGTAGTCCAGGTCCTCGTACGCGCCGTTCTCCTCCAGGAAGTTGATGGCCGTGATGATGCCGCGGCCGGCGCAGCCGACGCCCGGCTCCGGACCGCCCGACTCGACGCAGCGGACGCCGCGATAGCCGGTGAGCATGACCTCGTCCAGCTCCAGGTCCTCCACCGTGCCCCTCTCGGCCGCCAGGTGCAGGACGGTGGTCTGGGCCTTGCAGTTGAGGATGAGCCGGGTGCAGTCCGCCTTCGGGTCGCAGCCGACGATCATCACCTTCTTGCCCATCTCCGCCAAGGCCGCCACCGTGTTCTGCTGGGTGGTGGACTTGCCGATGCCTCCCTTGCCGTAGAACGCGATCTGCCTCACCCTTCTCCTCTCCTTTCTCCCCCGGCCTCTCGGGGCTCGCCGAAGCCGGCACGTTCGCTGCGAGCTTACACGCAACTCAAGGAGGGAGACACAACATGTGCGAGAACCACGCAGAGCACCTGGCCCCCCGGCCTGAGGCGCCCCCCCGCCGAGGAGGGTTCCCGTGCGGTCCAGGGAGGGGCGTGCTGCGCGTGGGCGTGGGCGGCCCCGTCGGCTCGGGCAAGACGGCCCTCATCGAAGGACTGGTGCCACGCCTCGTGGAACGCGGCTTCTCCGTGCTCGTCATCACCAACGACATCGTGACCCAGGAGGACGCGGAGCGGGTGCGGCGCACCCTCTCGGGAATCCTGGCGCCCGAACGGGTGGTGGGCGTGGAGACGGGGACTTGCCCCCACACGGCTGTGCGCGAGGATCCCTCTCTCAACCTGGCGGCGGCCGAGGAGCTTCTGGCGCGCTTTCCCGACGCCGACGTCCTCCTGATCGAGAGCGGGGGCGACAACCTCACCCTGACCTTCAGCCCCGCCCTGGTCGACTACAGCATATGCGTCATCGACGTGGCGGCAGGCGACAAGATCCCGCGCAAGAAGGGGCCGGGCGTCCTCCTCGCCGACCTCCTCGTCATCAACAAGGTGGACCTGGCCCCTTACGTGGGGGCGAGTCTAGAGGTCATGGCGGCCGACTCGGCGCGGCTACGCCAGGGGCGACCTTTCGTTTTCACCAACTGCCGGACGGGTGAGGGGCTCGACGAGGTGGCGGAGACACTGGCGGCGGAGGTGGCGGCGCGTGCCGGCCGCCGAGCGCGCACCCGGTGAGGGCAGCCGGCCGCACCTGGAACTGGCGCTGGCCTCCATCGGCGGGGCCACGCGCCTCGTGCGGTGCGTGAGCCGGGCCCCGCTGCGCGTCTTCCGTCTGGTGAAGACGACGGGGCCGGGCGGCGCGGGCGGTGCCGGTGCGCGCGGGCCGGTGGAGGTGCCCCTCGTTCACCTCGGGGGCGGCTTGCTGCCGGGGGAATCCCTGGATGTGGTGGTGCGCGTTGGCGCCGGCGCGGCCGCGCGGTTCACGAGTGTGGGCGCCACCCACCTCTACCCGCCCCCCGCGGGCGCTGGCGGCGCACCGGCCGAGCTCCGGGTAGCGCTGGAGGTGGAGGCCGGCGCCCTGGTCGAGTGGGTGCCAGAGCCCCTGGTGCCCCACGCCGGCGCCAGGTACCGCCAGCGCTCGACGGTGCTGCTCCACCCCAAGGCAAGCCTCTTCTACGCCGACTGCCTGGTCGCCGGGCGGAATGAGGAGGAAGCATTCTCCTGGGACGAGCTGGCGCTGCGGACCGAGATCGCGGCGCCCGACGGATCCCTACAGGCCGTGGATGCCCTCCGCCTGGCGCCACGCCGCGGGGCGGCGAGGGGACTGTCACCCGGCCCGCCGGCCGGCCCCTTACCGGGCCCGCAACCCGGCCTGGCTTCCTTTGCTTCCCGTCGCGCCCTGGCCAGCGTGCTGATGGTGGCGGACGGCGCGATCCTGGACCGGTTGGCTGCCGACCTCGCGGCTCTGCTCCACGGGCCGGCGGCCGGCGATGCGAACTCCCGCTCGCCGGCCGCAAACCCCTCAGCCGGCCTCCAGGCGCCCTTGGCGCGTGCCGGCGTCCTGGGCGGTGTGAGCCGCCTGCCGGGCGGGGTGGGGCTGTCCATCCGGCTGCTTGCGCCGGGCGGCGGCGCCGCCGTGGCAGCCGTGCGGGCGGTCCTCGCCTGCTGGGAGGAGGGCGTCTTGCCAGGAAGGACAGAGGAAGGTCCTTCACGAACACCCCCTTCTTGAGGGATCCGCGGTTGCCCGGGGAGGTCGGCAATGGCCAGGCTGAGCGAGGAGCTGCAGCGGATAGACGAACTCAAGGCGCGCCTGGACGCTGGCCGCCCCTTCCCGCCGGCGGCCGTGGCGCGCCTGCGGGAGCACTTCCTCGTGGCGTGGACGCACCACTCGACGGCCATCGAGGGCAACACCTTGACTCTCCAGGAGACGCGGGCCGTGCTCCTCGACGGCGTGACCATCGGCGGCAAGACGCTGCGGGAGCACCTGGAGGTGGTCAACCATCGCGACGCAGTGGAGTGGTTGGAGGCGGTGGTGGCCGGGCCCCGCGAGGAGGTGGGCGAGCGCCACGTGCTGGAGCTGCACCGACTCGTGCTCAAGGGCATCTGGCCGGAGGAGGCAGGGCGCTACCGGCGCACGGCCGTGCGCATCGCCGGCTCGCGCCACGTGCCCCCGGCCGCGCACCGCGTGCCCGACCTCATGCGCGAGTTCGGCGCCTGGCTCGAGTCCGTCACGGCCCCGGACGTGGCGGGTGGGGCAGAGGCGGAGCGTCCGCCGGCCGTTGCCACCGGTTCCAGCCGTGAGGTCGCGGCCGCTGCTCACCCGGTGCTGGTGGCCGCCGAGGCCCACCTGCGCCTCGTGGCCATCCACCCCTTCGTGGACGGGAACGGCCGCACGGCGCGGCTGCTCATGAACCTCATCCTCATGCGGGAAGGTTATCCGCCGGCCGTCATCGAGCTGGGTGAGCGGCCCCGCTACTATGACGCCCTGGAGCTGGCCACGGTGGAGGGGAAGCCAGAGTCATTCCACATCCTGGTGGCCGAGGCCGCGCGGCGGTCCCTCGCCCTCGCCCTGGAGGCCCTCATCCCGTCGAACCCGTGAACCCGTGAACGAACCCGCAACCGCGCCCTGCCCGGCGGAGGTGCTCGACCGGCCGAGACCGTGCGACCGTGCCTGGCGCGCCTCCTCAGCCGCCCCAGCGTTCGCCCCAGGCGCGCATGGCCTCGATGATGTCGCCGAGGCTCCGCCCTTTGTCCGTCAGGCTGTATTCGACCCGCGGCGGCACCTCGGGATAGACGGTCCTGGTCACGATCCCCTGCGCCTCCAGCTCTCGCAACCGCTCGGAGAGGGTCTTGGGGCTCACGTGGCCAAGGGAACGGCGCAGCTCGCCGAAACGCTTGGTGCCGGTGAAGAGATCCCGCAGGACGAGGAGCGTCCACTTGCCACCGATGACGCGGAGAGTCCGCTCCACCGGGCAGCCGTCGGCGGGTACGGCGCTGGCCCTGCGGCGCCGCCTCGTCCCGGCAGCCTCCCTTTTCACAGCCCTTCTCCCCCGCACCATTGCGGCAACGGCGTCCTGCGTCCGCCAAGCCATGGGGAGCATCCTCCTCCGCCGCACCGCCTCGGGCCTCGGCGCGGCACGGTTTCATCAGAGAAAGTATACGGTAAAACGAAACGTTGCCAAGGCGCCCCGGCGTTGTGCGGGTCTCAGGACGCGCGTATCCTGGAGGCGAGGTGAAGCCATGGCAGCCGCGTCCACGGCGCACCGGTCTGACAACCCCGGTGTGGTGGCCGATCCGCCCCTCGTCTTCGCTCTGCCGCTGGCGGCCGGCATCCTCCTCGACCGGGTGTTCCCCGCCTCCCTCCTTCCGGGGCGCCCGGGGATGGCGGTGGGGGCGGCGCTGTTGGCGGCGGGACTGGTCCTGGGCGCCTGGGGCCGATGGGCCATGCGCCGCGCCGGTACCAGCGTGTACGTGCGCAGGCCCGCTACGGCCCTCGTCACCGACGGGCCCTTCCGTTTCACCCGCAACCCCCTCTACATCTCCCTGGCCCTTCTCTACGCGGGCGTGGCCTTCCTGGCCGACACCCCTTGGGCCTTGCTCCTCCTGCCCGCCGCCCTGGTCGTGATCCACTTCGGCGTGGTGCTGCGGGAAGAGCGTTACCTGGAGCGCAAGTTTGGCGACTCCTACCGCCGGTACCGGGCCTCCGTCCGCCGCTGGCTCTGAGAGCGTCAGCCTGACCGCCGCGGTCGCAGTGGGCCGTGGGGCCGGAGGTCGCCTCCGGCACCGCCCTCTGTAACCAACCTGTAACGCTCGGGCTCCCAGGGAAGTGGTAGCCTCCTTCCCGTCGCCCGGCCCCGGGCGGCGGGAAGGAGGTGGACACGCCGTGCGACTGGCGGAAGCCCTGTTGGAGCGCAAGGCGGCCAAGGAGCAACTGGAGAGGCTTCAGGAGCGTTTCCTCAAGGCGGTGCTGGTGCAGGAGGGCGACGA
>CAYXQP010000048.1:0-10696 GCA_964467515.1 uncultured Eubacteriales bacterium
TGTGACATTGATGACATGATGTCAATGTTATAATGGGCGGGCGCGTGGATAACGGGGGACTCGCTCGTCGCAGCCTCGATTGGGTCTTGCCGCCAAGGGTCTCATTGCCATAAAATCCTTGGTTGGATTGGATTGACGGGGGTTTGCCTTCTCGGGGCCGGTTGGAATCCGCGGGCCGGTGGCACCGCTGCCGGGATTTGCGAGAGCGCCAGAGGAGGGTGACTGCCGCTCTCGCGGGGGAGGGGACGACTTTGCAGGCCGGGCTGGATGCAGGCCCTGGCGGCAGAGGTCGTTCCGGTGCCGCTGAAGAAAGAGACGCCGCCTCGCTCCACCCTGTCCGCGGCTGCGCCGGTGCGACCCGCGCCGAGTGCCTGGCTGTCGCGCGACTCCTTGGCGTAGACGAGGCCTTAGCCGCCGTTCTGGTCCATTGGCGGGCGGCGTTGGCGCGAGCCGACTTCGCGGAGGCTTCGGCGTGGAGGGACGCTTTCTTCGCTGGATCACCGGGGCTCATGCCTGCTGACGCCACCGATGCCGCGACGACGGGAGACGGGAGCTGTGCCTCGGCAGGGGCGCCGGCGGGTTCCCGGGCGGCGGCCAATCTGCCGGCGCGAGCTGCGGCGCTGGCGCTCACGGCCCTGCAGGCTGCCCTGGAGGGCGAGGTGCTCCGGGCCGAGCGCTGCGCCCGGCGGGCGCGGCTTCTCCTCGGCCAGGGCCAGGGGTTGGGGGAGGAGCAGGTGTGGCTGCGCGCGGAGATCGAGACGCTGCTGGGCCTGACCCTCCTCTCGCGGGGGCGGCTGGTCGGGGCCGCCCTGGCCCTGGAGGAAGCCCTGGCGCAGGCGGAGGCGGCGTGGGCGGCGGGCCAGGGCGGGGCGGCGCCGGTGGCGCGGGCGGCGGCGCTGGCGGTCCTTCTGCGTTGCTACATCTATTTGTGGCAGGGCGAGCGGGAGGCGGCCCTACGGCTGGCGGAGGCCTGGAGCGGCCGCCTGCTGGGGTCGGCGGAGGGCAGCTCTGACGCCGAGGCCATGGGGGTGGGGCGGCTCATGCGGGCGGTGGCCCTGCTGGATGCCGGAGAAGCCGCCGCGGCGCTCGCGGAGGCCGAGGAGGCAGCCCGGCTCCTCCGGGAAGCCCGGCACTGGGTGCTCCTGCCCCGCGCCTTGGATCAGCAGGCGTTGGCGGCGCTGGCGGCGGGCCGGCGGGAAGGGGTCCTGACTTTGCTGGAAGAGTCGCGGGCGCTGCAGGAGGCGGCCTGCCGCACCTGGCTCACCTACACGCTCCTGAACGGAGCGCGGGCCTGCCTCGAGATGGGCCGCGAGGACCTGGCCGGGCCGTGGCTGGACGGGGCCCTGGCCCGCCTTGGCGGTGGCCGGGAGCCGCATCTCCTGCCGGCGGCCCTTTTCCTCGCGGCGGAGCGGGGCCGGCGGATGGGGAAGCCCGAGGAGGCTCAGGCCCACGTCCGGTCGGGGCTGGCTGCCCTGCGGCGGCAGGGCGCGGCCGACTGCGTCTGCTCTTACTTCGCCCCGGCCCTGGCGGTCCTGACGGGCCTGACCTGGGCGGGCGAGGGTGTCCCGGGCGGCCAGCTGCTTGGTGCGGTGGCGGTGTTGGAGCTGGCGGCTGCGGGCCCCTCGGCCGTGCCGGGCGTGTATCCCCCAAGGCCGGGTGACGGCGGGGGCGCGGCTTCGCCGGCGCGCCCTGTGGCAGCGCAGGGCGAGGGGGCGGGCGGGGAAGCCGGCGGGGCGGCAGTGCGCGGCACGGTGCCAGCGCCAGCGGCTCCGGTTCCATGGGATACCGGCCCTCGGGCAGGGGGGTTCGACGTGCCGCTTCGCCTCTTCCTGCTCGGCGGCTTCGGCCTGGAGGCGGGCGGCAGCGTGGTGGCGAGCCCAAGGTGGCGCTCCCGCAACGCCCGACGCGTCCTGGCCTTCCTCGCACTTGTCGGACAGCGAGGGGCCAGCCGGGAGCAGGTGTGCGACGCCCTCTGGCCGGAGTCGGACCCCGATTCGGCGGAAAGGCTCTTCTTCCTCGCGCTGCGGGTCTGCCGGGAGGCCCTCGAGGAGTTCGGCCTGCCTGGGGAAGGTCTCCTGTCCTGCCGGGACGGGCGGTACACCCTCGGAGGGGGGAGGACGCTCTGGGTGGACGCCCTGGCCTTCGACCATCTGGCGCGCCTGGCGCTGATGCAGCCCGGGGAACAGGGAGTGGCCGCAGCCCGCGAGGCCCTGGCTCTCTGCCGGGGACCCTTTCTGGCGGGGATCAACTCCTGCCCGTGGGTGGACAGTTGGCGGGCCCGGCTCGGTATCCTGCGGCGGGAGCTCCTCCTGCGCCGGGCGCGCCTCCTAGCCGAGCTCGGCCGCCCGGCCGAGGCCAGGCAGGCCTGCCTCGACTGCCTGCGCGAGCACCCCCATTGGAACGAGCCGCTCGCGCTCATGTCCCTCCTCGACGGCGCCGGGGGCACCTGACGGCCGGCGGCCGGTAGGGCCCCACGGCCCACGGGCACGTGGCGGCATGGGCGGCGTGGGCGCACCCGGCCATCCCCGTGTCGGCGTACCCGGCCATGCCGGTTAATTATGGCCATCGTTCTCAAGTCTTCACATGAGTTTTCACCTGGCATTGCTATCCTGTCGTGCTAGGAGCGGCTGGTACCTTCTTAAGGGCCGTAGTCATGGAGGAGCAGATGGAGCTCGGTTACGGCACAGGCGGGCTCGGAAGTGGCGGCATCACGGCAGGCGAGCGGCGGGGACGTGCGGGGGACCGGCGCGCCGACCGCGCGGCCTGGGGGTGTTGGCGGCGCCTGGCGGTGGTGCGCGCGGCGCTGCTGGCGGGTGTCGCTCTCTCGTTGATCGCGGGTTTGGCGGTGGCGCGGACGGCCAGGGCTCTGAGCCCCGTCACCGTCAATCCCGGCGCGTTCTCCCCCAACGGGGACGGTGCGCAGGACACCACCACCATCACGGCCACACCGGCGGGCGCGGTGGCGTGGGACGTGAAAGTGCGCGACGGCAACAACGCCGTGGTGCGCAGCTGGTCGGGGGTCTCCTCCTCCATCTCCGTCGTGTGGGACGGGCTCGACGGCTCCGGCTCGCCGGTGCCGGACGGGCTCTACACCGTCGAGGTGACGGCCTGGGAGGCCGGGGGACCTGACACCAAGACGGCCTCCGTGGCCGTGGACAGGGCGGCGCCGACGGCCGGCGGCTCGGTCAGCCATCCGGCCTTCTCGCCCAACGGGGACGGGAGCCAGGACACGCTGGGCATCGCGGGCACGGCCTCCGACCCGGTGCTTCCCCATCCGCTCACGCCCCTGGTCGCCATGGGGGCGGAGGTGCGGCGCAGCTCCGATGACGCCTTCGTCACCTCCTTTATGGGGTTTGACGCCGGCGGCGGCACCTGGGCGGTTAACGCCAGCTGGGACGGCAAGGATTCCTCCGGCAACCCGGTGGGCGAGGGGCAGTATAAGGTCTACGTCTTTGCCTTGGACCAGGCCGGCAACCTCACAAAGCAGCTCGTCGGCACGGTGGCCCTCGACAAAACGGCGCCTCCGGCCCCGAGCGGGGCAGGGGTCAACTACACTCTCTTCTCGCCCAACGGGGACGGCACGCGGGACGCGGTGGACGTGAGCGGCACCGTCAGCAACGATGCCCAGGCCCTGACCCCCGTGGCGTTGGTGGCTGTCATCAAGCGCCATTCGGATGGCGGCCTCGTCCGGACGGTGGTGGGCAGCTACACGGCGGGCGGCACCTCGACGGCTTCGTGGGACGGGCGGGACGGCGCGGGCAGCGTCCAGCCGAGCGGGCAGTACGACGTGTACGTGTACGCCCGGGATCAGGCCGGTAACGTATCGGGCAGTGAGCAGTTCGTGCAGACGGTGTCGCTGGACGTGACACCGCCCAGCGTAAGCGATTTTCGGGTGGACCCGTACATCTTTTCGCCTGACGGCGACGGATGGCTTGACACCGTTGGCGTGACGGCGACAGTGACCGACCCTGTGACGCCGGCGCCGGAGACACCGGTGGGTGAGGTGAGGGTCGAGGTACGGCCGTACGGCGGTGGGGCTGCCCTGCGCACGTGGACCGTCGCCAACGCGCCGCAAGATTCAGTGGCCGTAAACGTCACATGGGACGGCAAGGACCAGGGCGGCAACACCGTCGCCCCCGGCAAGTACGACATCGTCATCCTGGCCAAGGATACGGAGAACAACGCGGTGGAGGTGAAGCGCACCGTCCGCGTGGCGGGGCAGGCGCCGAGCGGCGGCACCCTCCCCGGCGAGGAGGGACCCTATGACCTCAAGGCCCTGGTGTTCCAGCGGGGCACGGAGGGTCCCGGCAAGTCCTCGGTGGCGCTCAAGTGGTCCGGTGAGGCGGCCAACGGCGGTTCCTTCACGCCGGACGGCTCGGGGTTTGTGACCTTCACCGTGTACCGGCACAAGCTGGGGGACGGGCGGCGGTTCGTGGCCATCGGCCAGTGCCGCTTCAACCCCGCCACCAAGCAGGTGGTGCCGGTGGGGTCGGCGGACTGCTCCTATGACAGCCTGTACGGGTATGTCACCTTCGTCGACTCGCCCGTGGACGACTACACCGAGTATTCCTACTACGTGAGCGACAACGACGACGCCGACCCGGCTGACTTCGTGAGCAAGGTCATCGTGCGGGCCTTCCCGCCCACCCAGACGCGGCACGGCAACTACACCGAGTACACCAACGCCTGCACCGCCTGCCATGGGCTGCACTCGAGCAAGTTCAAGAAGCTCCTCAAGGGGCCGTCGGTCACCGACCTCTGCGGCACCTGCCACGACGGCACGGGGTCCAAGTACGACGAGGTGCGGGGCAAGGTGCGCCTGGGGCCGAGCTGGCAGGACGCGGCCTACGCGGCCGCCGGGCCCTTTGGCGACCGGCTCAAGGCGGGGTCGGGGGTCCAGGCCACCTCGGTGCACAACGTGATGCGGGCGGCCGACCCCACCCAGGGGATCGACGGGGATGCCAACATCGAGCCCGATTCGGCGCGCGTGTGGATGGCGCCCGGCTCCACCTGGACGCAGGAGGGGAACCCCAACACGCGGCCGCCCGTGGAGTACAGGTACGTGAGCAACGACTGGACGAGCTGGCTCGTCTGCACGAGCTGCCATGAGCCCCACGACCGGGGCAAGAACTTCCGCATCCTGCGGCCCATCATCAACGACCGCACCAACATCGCTCTGCGGGGCGTCTCCGAGGTGGACCTGGCCTACCTGTCGAACCCGGTGAACGCCGCTGGCACCCGCGACGGCTCGGCCGACCGGGGCAACTGGGAGCGGCGGGCCATGTACACCAAGTTCCTGGCCGGCGGCAACTCGGTGCTGAGCTACTACGACCCGCGGGTCGAGGACCCGGCCTGGGCCGGGCCGGCGGGATCGCTCTGGCCGGACGGGGACGACTTCGACCGGGACGGCAACACGTCCGAGCCCCTGGCCAAGGCGTACTGCGACATGATCACGGCGCCGGGGAGCATACCTGCGACGGGCGGCTCCAGCGTGGACAGCGCGGACCCCTCCAACGGGTATCCAGAAGCCCCCCAGTATCGGAGCGACCCGCTCTCCGGCACGGGGGTGCGCTGCCGCGCCGTGCGGGCTCTCGGCGGGGTGACGAGCTTCTGCACCGCCTGCCACCGGACCTTCATCTGGTCCGAGGCCTGGATGGGCAAGCTCGACTACGTGCTCGGGTCGGGCGAGTACTCGGGCAACGAGTCGGCCCAACTCTCCAACGGGGTCAACGGCGGCTTCTTCCCGAGCGGCCAGCCCGGCGACACGCCGGACACGGTGGACACCAGTGTCTACGGCACGCTGGGCAGGCACAAGCACCCCATCAGCATCCCGCCCATCCGGGCCTGGGAGGACGGCCGGCTGGTGGACGGGCCGCTGGCGTCCACGGGGGACATCTGTACCGGGTACGAGTTCGGCGGCCCGGACGCGGCCGAGGACCGCTGCCGCGGGGCCGGCCAGGGCCGGCTGCGGGATCCCGTGGTGCCCCTGGAGGGGCAGCGGGAGGCGGTGGCGGATCCGGCCCTCAACGACACGCCCGTGCCGGGGGTCAACGCCGGGCGCGCCCAGTACGCGCGGAACATCCTCATGTGCCTCACCTGCCACGTGGCCCACGGCTCGGGGAGCGAGCGGCTGGAGGTGGCCTACCGCAACCTGGGCCTCAACAACACGACGGGCGCGAGCCGCGACCAGGTGACAGGCTACCTCTGGAACAGGCACGTGCCGGACCAGTCCTTCATGGGAGCTGGGGAGATCCAGCACCCCGCCTCGCCGGGTGCCATCGTGCCCCGCACCGAGCTCGGCTGGCCACGGGGGGACCTCTACCTGCCGGACGACAGCGACTATTGGACCCAGTACGGCCTGAGCTCGGCCCTGGGCCGGTTCAACCCCTTCGCCTCGGCCTGCTACCGCTGCCACAGCATCACGCCCAAGGCGTGGGGCAACGTTCCGTGATGCAGGTCCTGCGCGGAGAACATTCGGGGAAAGGCACGCCGCGGACAAGCGCCCTCGGCGCTTGAGAGGGCGAGAGATCGGCGTCGTCCGTTGAGGAATTGGGGCGCGGTTGCGGTTGCGGCGGGGCCGCAGCGCGCGGGCCAGCCCGGGAGCGCGACGGAGAGCAGACGGGGGAGGTTGCATTGGCTCTGGCTCTAAGGTCTCTACTCCTGTGTGCGTGTATGGCGCTGGCGATCCTGGGGGGTTGGGCCGGCGAAGCGACCGCCGGCTCCTGGACGGGCTGGACGTGGCGGAATCCGCTGCCCCAGGGCGACGACCTTCTCGCGGTGACGTATGGCGGCGGCCAGTTCGTGGCCGTGGGTGTGGGTGGCACCATCCTCTCGTCGCCGGACGGCCAAAACTGGGCTGAGGCCGACTCCGGCACAGACATGGACCTTTTCGGCGTTACCTATGGTAACGGCCTCTTCGTGGCGGTGGGTGAAGGTGTCATCCTCACGTCCCCGGACGGCGCCTCCTGGACGAGAGGGTCGTGCGCCTGCGCTCCTGGATATCTCTACGCCGTCACGTACGGGGGCGGGCGGTTCGTCGCCGTGGGTTCCGATTACATGGGCGCTCCCTTTGCCGCCGTGTCCACGGACGGCGTCAACTGGTCTCCCGCCACGCTGCCCGAAGGCCTTTGGACGGAGATCAACGGGGTGGCATATGGTGGCAGGAGCTTCGTCGCCGTCACATCCGATGGCCGGGTCTTGACCTCGCCTGACGGCGATTCGTGGTCCCCCCAAGACACCGGTACCGGGGCATGGCTCTCCGGCGTCGCCCACGGCAACGGCGTGTGGGTGGCTGTGGGTGGCGCAGATCAGGGAGGCCAGTGGCAAGGCGTCGCCTTGAGGTCAAGCGATGGTGTGAACTGGACCACGGAAACTCTTCCTTCTCCCGTTATGGATTTGTGGGGCGTTGCCTTCGTCAATGGGGCGTTCCTGGCGGTGGGTCCGGACGGCACCATGCTGAGCTCAACGGACGGTCAGACCTGGAGCCAGCTCGACACCGGCGGCACCGAGTCGCTGATGGGGGTGGCCTATGGTTCAGGCCGGTACGTGGCCGTGGGCTGGGCCGGTGCCCTCCTCAGTTCTGCCGACGGCCAGGGTTAGACTCTCGCCACCCAGCGGGTCGCGGACGCGGCCTTGAACGGGCTTGCCTACGGCAACGGGACCTTCGTGGCCGTGGGCGATGCGGGGGCGGTGCTGACCTCTCCCGACGGAGCCGGCTGGTCGCCCCGAACCAGCGGAACGGCTGCAGCTCTTTACGCAGTGGCCTTTGGCAACGGGCTCTTTGTGGCCGTTGGCGAGGGAACCATCCTCACCTCCGCGGACGGGGCTTCCTGGACACCCAGTTCGGTGCCGGCCGGGTGCGGCGGGGGGGGAGGTTGCGTCCTGCGGTCTGTGGCTTACGGCGGTGGGCGTTTTGTGGCGGTGGGCGATGGCGGGGCACTGGTCTCGAGCGATGGCACCAATTGGACTTGGCAGCAAGTGGGAAACACCTCCTTACGGGGTGTGGCCTACGGGAACGGCCTTTTCGTGGCGGTGGCCGACAGCGGCATTCTGACCTCGACCGACGGCGTGAGCTGGACGCCCAGGTCGGTGCCGGCCGGGTGCGGCTGGGGAGGCTGTGTCCTGCAGTCGGTGGCGTACGGCGCGGGCCGTTTCGTGGCCGTGGGGGCGCGCCAGTCGTACGACGCGGCAGCCCTCGTGTCGGCTGACGGCGACACCTGGATGGTGGTGGATCCCGGCGCGAGCGGTCTCTGGGTTGGGGGCCCGCTCCATGCGGTGATGTATGGCGGAGGCCAATTCGTTGCGGTAGGCCTCCGGGGTATAATAGCCGCCTCACCCGACGGCGAGGTGTGGACTGTCCACTCCTGGGGCGGCGCTCCTGACCTGATGGCGGCCGCCTACGGAGAGGGTACCTGGGTGGCAGGGGGAGACCGGGGGTCTCTCCTCACGGCAGGGGTGATGGCCAACAGCGACCGGTACACGGTGGAGACGAACGCCCTCCACCAAGAGCCACCACCCGGGATCCTGGCCAACGATGTCGGCGGGGGCCCGCTCGCGGCCGAGCTGGTTCGCGATCCCAGCCACGGCACCGTCTCCCTCCAACCTGACGGTTCCTTCACCTATACTCCCGAGACCGGCTTTGTCGGGTACGACGGCTTCGACTACCGCGCCAGGGGCGCCGCGGGGGCCGTATCCAACGTGGCCCGGGTGACCCTGAAGGTCAGCCACGTAAACCATCCCCCGGTCCTGGCGCCCGTGGGCAACCAGGCGGTCGAGGCGGGGCAGCTCCTGGCCCTGAGGATACGGGCGTCGGATCCCGACGGCGATTCGCTGCAACTCAGCGCCTCCGGTCTGCCGGCGGGGGCGAGGTTCGATCCGGCCGCAGGGGCCTTCGTGTGGCAACCGACGGGGGCCGACATGGGCACCCACACCGTCGTTTTCAGCGTGTCCGATGGAAGCCTGACCGACCAGGAGACGGTGCGCATCGTGGTGGCGCCGCCGGTGCCGCAGACGCGCTGGACGTGGCGGAGCCCGCTGCCCCAGGGTGTCGACTTGTCGGCCGTGGCCTATGGCAACGGGCGTTTCGTGGCCGTCGGGCAACACAACGCGGCGCTCACCTCGACCGACGGCGTGGCCTGGAGCGTGTCAAGCCTTGGCTCCGGGGGCGCATCGCCCTACCTCACCGACCTCGCCTACGGCAACGGCCGCTTCGTCGCCGTGGGCCAAAGAGGACCATCGCCGGTGGCCTTCGTCACGACGGATGGGCAGAACTGGTCCGAGCACAGCCTGCCGTCGTCTTGCGAGTTTGTCAGCGGCGTCTCCTATGGCCAAGGGCTCTTTGTGGCGGTGGGAGGCGCCGGCTCTGGGATCGCCTGCACCAGCCCCGATGGCACCAGCTGGACCGCCCACGGTGTGGGGGCCGTCTCCCTCCGGGGCGTGGCCTACGGCAACGGGCTGTTCGTGGCCGTGGGCGGGCAGGGTAAGATATTCACCTCGCCGGACGGGGCCACCTGGGCCGCGGCCACCTCGGGCGTCAACGGCGACATCGAGGACGTGGCCTATGGAAACGGCATCTTCGTGGCCGTGAGCCCGTTTAGCCAGTGCGTCAATAATTCCTGCTCAGTCCCAGCGATCCTGGCCTCCGCCGACGGGCAGACGTGGCAAAGCACCACCGGCCTTTCGCTCCGGCCGCGGGCGGTGGCGTACGGGGATGGCCGCTTTGTGGCCGTGGGTCTCGGGTGGATCTGGATAGCCACGTCCAACGACGGTGTCAACTGGACGGAGAGCTACGGTGCGGGCTTCTCCTGGGAAGCCGAGGACGTGGTCTACGGCGACGGCCTGTTCGTGGCGGTGGGGGAGCGGGGGGGGATCGCCGTCTCGCGCGACGGCATTAGCTTTTCTCCGGCCACTGCCGGTGCCCTCCCCCTCCCCATGTTTGGCGGCAGTCCGGAGGGAGGCCGGAGACAAGCCACCTACGGGCCGGGGCTTTTCGTGGTGGCGGACTGCTCGCAGGTCCTCACCTCTGCGGACGGGCTCGTGTGGACGGAGCAGCAAATTCAGGTTGACCAAGGGTACGCCTGTTTGGCGTCGGTGGCTTACGGCGCGGGAAGGTACGTGGCCGTGGGCCCCGTTTTTGACGGGTCCCAAATGGTCCGTCGGGTGTTCACCTCCGCGGATGGTGTGAGCTGGGGGGGCGGCTGGACCCTGGGGCCGGGCTGGGATGTCGAAACATCGCGGGTGGCTTTTGCCAACGGGCGGTTCTTTGCCCTCGATTGGACTTATGGCGTGGCCACGTCCACCGACGGGCTGGCGTGGCACACGGTGCTGCCCGGCCCCGTCTCCGTCGAGGATGTGGCCTATGGCGACGGGCGTTTCCTCATGGTGGGCTCGGATCAAAACGGTATAGCCGTGTGGGAGTCGGCGGACGGGGAGAGCTGGACGCGGCGCGACATGGCGCTGCCCTCCTCCGGTGGGCCGACGAGCGTGGCGTACGGGAACGGCCGCTTCGTGGTGGGCCTTTTGGATGGCGGCGTGGCCGTCTCCTCCGACGGCGTGAACTGGCAGGTGCAGGCGGGCCCGCCGGTGGTGGCGTTGATGTTCGTCAACGGCCGTTTCGTGGCCGCGGGGTGGGACGGCGTCTATACGTCGCCCGACGGGGTTGCGTGGACCAAGGAGTTCGACGGCGACTTCAGGTCCC
>CAYXQP010000049.1:0-10682 GCA_964467515.1 uncultured Eubacteriales bacterium
CCTCCGCCGCCCGGCCCGCCCCCGCGCCCCGCCCGCCCTCCGCGCCGTCCTTCCCGTCCAGGCACCGCGGTCACCCCGCCTCCTCCTCGGCCAGCCGCGCCAGCAGCGCGCGATACCCGGCGGCGTCCAGGAGCCCCTCGGCCGGCGCGCCGTCCTCGACCCGATAGAGCCACCCCTCCCCGTAGGGGTCGCGGTTCACGATGCCCGGGTCGGAGGCCGGCAGGCCGTTCACCGCCGTCACCCGGCCGCCCACCGGCGAGGGGAAGTGGCCCACCCACTTGGCCGACTCCAGGGTCACCGCCGGCTCGCCGGCCTCCACCGACGCACTCTCCCGCGGCAGTTGGACGAACATGACAGCCCCGGCGGTGTCCTGCAGGTAGTCGGTCAGACCCACCGCGTACCGCCCCGGCCCCTCCTCCCGCACCCACAGGTGCTCCGCGTGATAGCGAAGCCCGGCCGGCACCGCCCACTCCCTTCCGCTCACCTTCCCCGCCCTCCTCCCCGTCTCACCGGACCGCCTCCGCATCCTCCTCGCACCACGTCACCGACCGGCCGCCAACCCGGGCATGCCGCACCCAGCATCCCTCGGCGACCTTCACCGCGCGCACCGGCTGGGGCGGGCGCTGCCAGTCGGGCCAGTCGAGATCCGCCATCTCCTGCCGCACCGCCTCCATCTCCCGCAGGAGGGCGCCGTCCAGGCGCCCCGGCGCGAAGGGCCCGAAGGCCGATTCGAGCTCCCGGCGGAGCCGCGCCCGCACCTCCTCCCGCCCAACGCCCGGCGCCTCCCGGCGGAGGGTGGTCAGGCGCTCCCGCATGAGGCCCAGGAAGAGGGACCGAAACCCCTCGTCCGGGGCGGAGAGCACCCGGGCCATGGTCTCATAGTCGAAGTCGAGGAGGACGTTTCCCACCACCACCGGGTGGCCGTTCACCTCGCCCCCGCCGTTGCCGGAGATCTTCCGCCCCCGCACCACCACGTCGCAGGGGCGGCGGATGGCGGCCGGCAGGCCGAGCCCCCTCAGGGTGCGCACCACCGGCTCAAGACACCGGGCGAAGATGGCCTCCACCGGACCCCGCGCGCCCCGGGGCAGGACGAGGTGGAAGAAGACCTGCTCCCTGTCCAGGTAGACGAGGCCCCCGCCCACGGCCCGGCGGAACACGGGCAGCCCCTGCCGCCGGCAGAAGTCCAGGTCCACCTCGCCCGCGTCCTGGGAGAAGCCGAGGCACACGTAGGGGCGGTCGGGCCAGCAGAGGACGGCCGCCGGCCGCCCCAGGCGCGGCAAAGCGTGGTAGAGGAGCTGGGTCTGCTCCCACGGCACCTCGCCCAGGTCGAAGAGCTCCAACCGCCAGCCCCCCGTCTTGCCCGCCGCCGGCGCCGTCGCCGCCCGTGCCGGGGTCCCCCGGCGGCACGGTCTTCACTCGGCGCAGCGGAGGCAGAGGATGTCGTGCTCCTCCACGTAGCGCCGGAAGGCCTCCACAGCCTCCTCCCCCGTGAGGAGGCCGCCCAGGTCCTCCGGCGGCTCGGGCTTCATCCGCACGAGCCAGTGGACGTAAGGCTCCCGGTTGACCAGGTTCGGGTCGGCCAGCACGGCGGGGTTGGCTTCCACCACGGTCCCGGCCACCGGCGTCTGGAAGGGGCCCACCCACTTGCTGCTCTCGCAGACGGCCGCCGTGGCCCCCCTCTCCAGGCGGCGCCCCGCCGGCTTCACCGTCACCCGCAGGAGCCGCCCGGCCCGCGCCTGGGCCGGGTCCGTCATGCCCAGGACCACGGTGCCGTCGGGCTCGGCCCGCACCCAGACCTGCCTCTCCAGGTCGTAGAGGAGATCCTCCGGGATCTGGCATCCGCGGACTACGGCCAGCCGGCCCACCTCCGTCGCCGGTCCAGCGCCGCCCCGCCCCCGCGGGCCGGGAAGCGCACGGCGCTGCCGACCGGTTTAATCACAGGCCAGATTTTCCTCCTCGAGCCGCCGGCGGTAGGCGTCCACGGCCGCGGCGCCGGTCAGGAGGGAGCCCAGCTCCTCCTCCAGCCGCGTGGGCCGGAGCCGCACCACCCAGCCCTCGCCGTAGGGGTCCTCGTTGACCACGGAGGCTTCCCGCCGCACCCGCTCGTTGACGGCCACAATCTCGCCGCTCAGGGGCGACGGCACGGGGCCCACGTACTTGGCGCTCTCCACCGTGGCCAGGCTCTGCCCCCGCTCCACGGCGCGGCCGGCCTTCTTTGGGTTGACGTAGAGGATCCTGCCCGCCAGCTTCTGGGCAGCGTCGGTCATGCCCACCACCGCCTCCCCGTCCGCCAGGCGCGCCCACACGTGCTTCTCCACCCAGTAGTGCACGTCCTCCGGCAGCCGACAGCCGCGCACCTCAGCCAAGGCTCGCTCCCTCCTCCGCCGGCGCTTTTTCTCCGGCGCCCCCGGTGGCAGCGCCCACGCCGGGCGCCGGCGCCTCGGCGCCGGCCAGGGCCACCGCCTCCGCGACAAGTTGGGCCACGTCCCTCACCTGCATCCTACCCTCCAGCCCGGCCGTCTTGACGGCGTCCTGGAACATGGCCAGGTCCTTGGGGCACGCCACCACGAAGAGGCCCACGCCCAGGGCAGCCGCCTCGCGGATCCGCTGCACCGCCGGCTTCTCCCCGCGGTAGAGGTCGTCGCCCATCCAGATCCGGCCGCCGCCGGCCCCGCAGCAGAAGCTCCCCTCCCGGTGCCGCGGCATCTCCACCACCTCAGCGCCTACCGCGGCCAGGAGCTGCCGGGGCACGTCGAAGACGCCGTTGTACCTCCCGAGGTAGCAGGGGTCGTGGTAGGTGGCCCGCACGCCCAGGGGCCGCGGGCGGCCGAGGCGCCCCTGGCGCAGGAGGCGCAGCAGGAGCTCCGTGTGGTGGAGCACCGGGACGGGGGGAAGCCCGAGGGCCGGGTACTCGTTGCGGAGGGCGTTGTAGGAGTGCGGGTCCGTGGTCACGATGGCGCGGAAGCGGGCGCGGGCCATCTGCTTCAGGTTGTGCTCGGCGAGCATCTCGAAGAGGCCCTCCTCGCCGGCGCGGCGCACGTCGTTGCCGGCGTTCCGCTCCCCCTCGTGGAGGAGGCCGAAGTCCACCCCCGCCCCGTGGAGGAGCCGCGCCACGGCCCGCGTCACCTCCTGGGCCCGCGGGTCGAGGGAGGCATAGTCGCCGACGAACCAGAGGTACTCCACCTCCTCGCGGCGGGCGTCTTTCACGGGGAAGCCGAGACCCGCCGTCCACCGGGCGCGCAGCCGTTCCGACTGGCCGAAGGAGTTGCCCTGCCGCTGGAGGCGCACCAGCGTCTCCTGCAGGTTGGCGTCCAGCTCCCCCTTGTCCACCAGGTGGCGGCGCATCTGCACCATCACGGGCACATGCTCGACGCCCACCGGGCACCGCTCCACGCAGGCGAGGCACGTGGTGCAGGACCAGAGGGCGCCGGCGCTCACCGCGCCCCCCGCCGCCGCGGGAGCTTCCCCGGCGCGCCAGGAGACGGCCGCCGCTCGCAGGTCCAGGATCACATCCCGGGGCGAGAGGGGAGCGCCCGCCGCCCGGGCCGGGCATGCCTCGTGGCAGCGACCGCAGCGGGTGCAGGCGTCCAGCATGAGGAGCTCGCGCCAGGTAAGGTCGGCGACCGTGGCGTAGCCGGCGGCGCCCTCCGGCGCCGGGGGCAGGGCTCGCCCCGGGCGCCCGCCGCCCGCCGCCAGCGCGGCCGGGGCTGCCAGCATGTGCCGCGCCTTGGTGTAGGGGAGCGCGGCCACGAAGGTCAGGGCGAGGAGAGCGTGCACCCACCAGCTCCGGGCGTGGAGGGCCTGAGCCTCGGCCGGCGTGAGGCCGGCCGCCGCCAGGAGGTCGGCCACGCGCCACCCCACGGGCGACCAAGCCACCTCGAAGGAGGGCCGGTCAGCCAGGATGCGCCACCCCTCCACCAGGAAGCCGCCCAGGGTGATGAGGGCGAGCAAGCCGAGGAGCAACCAGTCCTCGGCCACCCAGCGGCCGCGCGCCGGGTCGGGCCGGCCGTCAGCGCGAGCATAGCCGAGCCGGTCCGGCGGGAAGAAGGCCCGGCGTGCCGCCATGAGGAGGAGCCCGGCCAGCAGGGCCACGCCCAGGAGGTCGAGGAAGAGGGAGACGACCTCGTAGAAGGCGCCGCGGAAGAAAGAGAAGCCCAGGTGGCGGGCCACGTCGTAGTCCAGGGCCACCACGAGCGTGCCGGCGAACTCGGTGAGGAAGCCCCAGAAGATGAGGAGGTGCGCCAGCCCGGCGTAGCCGTCGCCGCGCAGGAGCCGGCTCCGGAGGCCACCGGCCGCCCAGAGGGCCCGCCAAAGGCCCGCCGCCGTCAGGCGCGCCGGATCCGGCCGCCCCCGCCGGTAGCGGCGCACCGCCCCCAGCACCCCGGCCAGGAAGGCGGCGGTGGAGAGGGCCGCCAGGCCGTAGAAGAGGGTCTTGACCGCCAGCGGAAAGGTGTCCTTCAGGATCTGCCGCGTGACCTCGTGCTCTGCCAAGACCGAGCCTCCTCTTCCTCGCCGTGTCCTGCGGGGCCGCCCCGGCCGCCGCCGGCCCCTAGCCCCGCACCTTCTCCGTCAGCGCCGGCAGGATCTCGAAAAGGTCACCCTCCACGGCGTAGTGGGCCACGTCGAAGATGGGCGCCTTCGGATCGGTGTTGATGGCGATGATGAGCTCCGCGTCCCGCATCCCCTCCAGATGCTCGGGCGCGCCGCTGATGCCGCAGGCCAGGTAGAGCTTGGGTTTCACCGTCTGTCCCGACTTGCCTACCTGCCTGCCCTTGGGCAGCCAGCCGGCGTCGATGACGGGCCGCGAGGCCGACACCACGCCGCCCAGGGCCGCGGCCAGCTCCTCGGCCAGCGCCAGGTTGTCCTGGGACTGGATGCCCCGGCCCACGCTCACCAGGATGTCGGCCTTGGTGATGTCCACGTCGGCGGCCGGCGGCTCCTGGAAGCCCCGGAAGCGCACCGGCCCGCCGGCGGGCACCGCCAGCTCCTCCACGCCGCCCGGGGCGCCGCGCCCGGCGTCGGCGGGGTAGCTCCCGGCCAGCACCGTCACCACGGCGGGGAGGGGCGCCTCCGCCTCCGCCAGGAGCTTCCCGCCGTACACCTGGCTCGTCGCCACGGCCCGGCCGTCCTCCACCGCCACCTGCCGCGCGTAGGCCAGGAGCGGCCGGCCCAGAGCCGCCGCCACGCCAGGGGCCAGGTCCATGCCCAGGGACGTGTTGCCGAAAACGACCAGGGCCGGCTGGAGCCGCCGCGCCGCGCCGGCCAGCGCCTCGGTCCACGCCACCGGGTCGTACCCGGCCCCCTCGGCCCCGCCGCAAAGGGCCACGTCGCAGGCCACGCCGGCCGCCACCTCCCGCGCCTCCGGCCCAAGGGCGGCCAGGATCACCCGGCCACCTTCGGCCAGCTGCCGCGCCGCCCCAGCCAACTCGTAGGTGACGTCCAGGGGTTTCCCCCGGACGTGATCGGCCACCACCATGATGTCGCGCGCCATCTACCTCACCTCTTCAGCAAGCCGCGCTCGCGCAGGATGGCCGCGATGCGCTCGGCCACCTCTTGGGGGGTTCCCTCGATCCGCTCGGCCTTCCGCCCGGCCGGCGGCGGCGCGAGCCGTCTCACCGCCAGACCTGGCTCGCCGGGATCGCCGGCCGCCACTTCCTCCAGGGAAACTGTGCGCATGACCTGCCGCACCCGGCTCACCGGCGCGTAGCGCGGCGGCTGGCTCGCCGCCTGGATGCCCAGCACGGCCGGAAGCGAGACCTCCAACTCCGCCGTGACGCCGCCGGTGAACTCTTTGGTCACCACGACCCGGCCGTCCTCCACCCGCACGCCGCTCACCACCGTGACGCAGGGCCACCCGAGTTCCCGGGCCAGGAGCGGCCCCACCTGGCCGTCTAGGTCGTCGGCCGCCTGTACCCCCGTCAGCACAAGCTGCACGTCCCGTCCCGCCAGCGCCCCAGCCAGGAGCCGCGCCGCCTGGTGGCTCGTCACCCCCTCGGGGAAGTCGCCCGCCACCTTGACCGCGGCGTCTGCCCCCTTGGCCAGGGCCGTGTAGAGGCTCTCGTCCACGTCGGGCGCCTCGATGCCGAAGACGGTCACCGTGCCCCCGAGGGCTTCCTTTAGGAGCAGCGCCTCCTCCAGGGCGTGCTCGTCGAACTCGTTGAGCTTAAACTTGAGCCAGTCCCGGTCGAGTCCCCGCCCGTCCGGGCGGACCTCCAGCTCCTCCACCAGGTCGGGCACCTGCTTCAGCACCACGGCCACGTTCACCGCCGTTCCCTCCCTCGTCCCACCGCTTTCTGCCCTCTCCCGCCGAGCCCCCGCTGGGGAGCCCCCCGCGTCAGGGGCGCATGGCCTCGTCCAGGAGCTCGGCCACGTCCTTCACCGCCAGCCGCCCCTCGTTGCCCGTCGCCTTGACAGCGTCCTCAAAGCGCGAGACCTCGTACGGGCAGGCCACCGCCAGGACGTCGGCCCCCGCCGCCACGGCCTCCTTGACGCGGCGCTCCGACAGGCGCTCCTCCTGGTGGTCGCGGACGAAGCCGTCGAGCCACATCCCGCCGCCCCCGCCGCCGCAGCAGTAGCTGTTCTCCCGGTGATGGGCCATCTCCACCAGGCGCACGCCCGGGATGGCCGCCAGCAGCCGCCGTGGCGCCTCGTACTCCCCGTTGTGGCGCCCGAGGTAGCACGGGTCGTGGAAGGTGACGGTGACGCCCAGGGAGCGCCGGAGGAAGCCGGCCAGGTCGGGCAGCCTCTCCGCCAGGAAGGTGGTGTAGTGGACCACGTCGAAGTCGCCGCCGTACTTGGGATACTCCTTGCGGAAGGCGTTCAGCGCATGGGGGTCCGTCACCAGGATGCGGCGGAAGCGATACTTGCGCAGCGTGGCGACGTTCTGCTCCGCCAAGTACTCGAAGAGTCCCCTCTCGCCGCCCAGGCGCTGGCTGTCGCCGCTGCACCGCTCCTCGTGGCCGAGGATGCCGAAGTCGACGCCCAGGGCCGCGAGGATGCGGGCCAGGGCCCGGGAGGCGTCCCGGCCCCGCGGGTGGTAGGACGGGTAACACTCCACGAACCAGAGGACGTCCACCGGCTGGCGGTGCTCCGCCATCACCCGCACCGGCACGCCCGCCTCGCGGGTCCACTCGGCGCGCCGCCGCGGCGACTCCCCCAGGGGGTTGCCGTAGCGGAAGGTGTTCTCGAAGGCCTTCTGCAGCTCGGCCGGCGCCCTTCCCTCCAGCACCGCCTGCTCCCGCAAGGCCGGCATGGCCTCGATCATGTTCACCTGCTTCGGGCAGACCCGGAGGCAGTTGGCGCAGGTGGTGCAGAGCCAGAGGTCGGGGCTCTCCAGCAGGTCCTGGCCGAGCTGGGTCCGCCTGAATATCCGCCGGGGGCTGAAGTCGGCCACGGACGCCACCGGGCAGACGGGTGTGCACTTGGCGCACTGGTAGCACCAGGCCAGGCTCTCCGCGCCCGGGATGGAACGCACCCGGTCCAGGGCCGCCTGGTCGTAGACGTGGATCACCCTCTCCTCGAAGAAGCGGCTCCACGGCCCGGATATGTCGATGCCGTCCACGACGGCGTGCTCCACCTCGATGGGGTTGGCCTTCTGGGTCACCGGGCAATCCCCCTTCCTTGGGCGGCCGCGGCTTCCGCCCCGCCCGCGCCCGCCAGGCTCCAGACCCCGAGCAGCCGGGCCGCCAGCTCCGCCGGCCCCGGCAGGAAGCCGGCCAGCTCCTCGGTGGCGCTGACGCTGGTGACGAGGTAGGCATGGGCAGCGAAGGCCGCCGCCAGCCAGGCGTCCAGGGCGAAGCCATCCACGGGGACGCTCTCCGCCCAAAGCGCCCGCAGGTAGGCCAGGTGCCGCCCCGCCTGCGCGTAGACCCGTCCCGGGTTACCCGGCGGCGGCCCGGCGCCACCGGCTTCTCCGCCCCCCGTCGCCCCGGCGTCGCCCGCCAGGTCGGGACAGGTCGGGGCCGCCCGCACGTGGCCGACGACGCCTCCCGCGGCGCCGTCCCAGACCCACGGTGCCCATGGCCAGGCCAGGTCCGGCCGGCAGAAGCGCAGCAGATCGGCCCCCACCGCAGGCGCCGCCTCTCCCAGGACCGCCTCTGCCTCCCGGGCGAAGAGGTCGATCCGCCGCGCCGCGCACCCACCGGCCGCCGGATCGAGCAGGCTCTCCACGGCAAGCGCCAGCGCCGCCACGGCCTCACGCCAGCCGGCACCGCCCACGCGCCGCCGCGCCCGTCCCGCTGCAAACACCAGGCGTAGCGCCTCGGCCAGCGCCTCCGGCGTCACGCCGCTCCTGCCCAGGAGGGTGCGCAGGCGGGCGCTCTTCTCCTCGCAGGCCCGCGCCAGGCGGGCCGCCTCGTTGGCCCCCACGTAGTCCCGCGCCAGGGTCAGGAGCTCGGCCGCCCGGTCCGCCCGGATCACGCCGGCGTCGCCGCGATCCACGGCACCGCCGAGGGCCATCCCGCTTCCCGCCACGGCGTCCACCTCCACCGGCGCCTTCGGCCCCTCCGTTCTCACCCGCATGTAGTCTCCTCTTTCGCCCCCATAGGTCCGGAATCCGGAGCCCGGAATCCGGACCTATAAGGAATTAAGGAGCCACCGCACCCGCGTCCCGTCCCCCACCGGCGGCGCCCGCCGGCTTCCCAGCGGAACCGGCCAGGCGCCGTACCAGCGCCACGGCGCCCGCCGCCGCCAGCCCCCCCTGCGACACCGAGTCCTCCAGGTCGCGGGGTCCCGAGGCCGCCCCGGCCACGAAGACGCCCTCCACCGGCGTGCTCACCGTGTCCAGTGGCCCGCCCTTCGTCGCGATGAAGCCGTGCGGCTCCAGCGGCAGGCCCAGCAGCCGCGCCATCTCCCGCGTCCCCTCGCTGGGCTCCATGCCCACCGAGAGCACCACCAGGTCCATCTCCACCTCCAGGGGCCGCCCCATGGTGGTGTCCTCTCCCTTGACCAGGAGCCGGTTCCCCTTCCGCAGCACCTCCGTGACCACGCCGCGGACGAAGTTCACGTGGTGCTCCTCCTGGGCCCTCCAGTAGAGCTCGTCCTCCCAGAACCCGTAGGCGCGCAGGTCGATATAGAAGATGTAGACCCGCGCCTGGGGCAGGAGCTGCTTCACCTCGATGGCCTGCTTGCAGGCGATGCCGCAGCAGACCTTGGAGCACCATTGGTTGCCGATGCCCCGGTCGCGGGACCCCACGCACTGGATGAAGGCCACGCGCGCGGGCGTCCGCCCGTCGGAGGGGCACACCACCCGCTTCTCCTTGAGCATGGCTTCCAAGTCCACCAGGGTGAGGACGTCGTCGTACTCGTAGTAGCCGAAGACTTGCCGCTCGCGGCCGGGATCGAAGTGCTGGAACCCCGTGGCCACCACGATGGCCCCGGCGCGCACCTCCTCCTCGCCGCGGCCGTTCCGGAGCCGCACCCGAAAGTCCCCGGCCTCCCCGCTGACGCCGGCCACAGTGGTGCCGAGCCGCACGTCCACCAGGGGGTGCTCGGCGACGGCCCGCACCATCTCGCCCATGGCTTCCTCGGCGTCGCGGAAGTCGGGGGTGAGGGCCGCGTACCGCTGGGCGATGGGGGTGCCGCCCAGAAAGCCGTCCTTCTCCACCAGGACGACGCGCGCCCCGAGGTCGGCCGCGCCGCGGGCCGCCGTGAGCCCGGCGGGGCCGCCGCCGATCACCAGCACCGTGTCAGAAGCCATCCGCATCACCCCAGGTCAGGTACTCCTTCTCGCCCCGCTCGATGCGGGCCAGGTCCTCCTGGAACTCCTCCCAGGCCGCCCGCCAGTCGCTGCCCATCTTCTCCAGGAGCGGCCGCCAGTCGGCCGAGTGCCAGTGGAGCTGGCAGACGCGGAAGGGATGGGCGCCCAGGGCCAGGGCGGCAAACTGGGCGTCGGAGAGGACGGGTATGTTGAGGTCCTTGCCGTGGGCCCGCGCCGCCCACTGGCTCTTGTCCAGGGTGGTGACGCAGCCAGTGTCGTTGGTGAGGACCACGTCCGGGTCGGCCTCCTCCTTTATGACCTCGATCTTGCGGCCGTTGGCGAAGGAGCGGGTGAAGTCCCGCTGCACCAGGATGTGGCGGAAGCCAAAGCCGCAGCAGTCGTACCACGTGGAGTACTCGCCGATCTGGGCCCCGAGGGCCTGGGCCACGCCGGTGATGACAGCCGTCCGCAGCCCGCCGTACACGTCGGGGTGGTAGAGGGCGTCGTCCTCCACGAGCTTGTAGTAGTGGCAGGCCGGGTGGACGCAGACCACCACCTGGCTCACGTCGTGCTTCCGCCGCCGCAAAAGCTCCTCCCGCACGGCGAAGAGCCATTCGCTGTAGTGGACGATCTCTTCGGGCAGGACCAGGGGCTTGCCCAGGCGGGCCAGGATCTCGCGCACCTGCCGGCGCAGCCCGGGCTGGGTGAGGATCTGGTGCCGCACCTCCTTGTAGTGGCCGTAGCTCGTGCCGCAGTGGATGAGGGGGTAGTAGCCGTCCTGGTAGGCCTCGGCGAAGTTGCGCAGGGCCACGGCCGCCTGGGCCAGGGGGTTCGAGGTCGCCGAGGCGTAGTAGTTCCAGCCGGTGCAGGACGTCTGCTCCGTGGGGTCGAAGTGAGTGACGCCGAGCTTGCTCTGCAGCCAGAAGACGGCTGTGGGGTAGCCGGGGATGTGGCCGCACTGGCCGCAGCTCTTGTGGTGCCAGAG
>CAYXQP010000050.1:0-10638 GCA_964467515.1 uncultured Eubacteriales bacterium
GCGGCGGCCCTCGGCGCGACGTGGCGGTGCCGGGCGCGACGCGGCTGCCGGCGGGCGGCGGGTGCCGGGCCGGCCGTGACGGAAGGGGGCCTGCGCCATCAGGCAGACCGTGGCGGAGCAGCGCAAGGAGCGGGTGGCCCGCGACCTGGCCCGCAACCGGGCCTATGTAGAGTCGGTGCTGGGTCGGGACGCGGGAGCGGCCTTCGACGTCAACGTGAAGGAGCTGACGGTGGCCGGCCGGCCGGCGCTGCTGGTGGCCGTGAACGGCTTCGTCAACGCCCAGGTCATGGCCCTCCTGCTCCAGCTCCTGGTGCGTGCGCGGGCCGAGCAGCGCCCCCTCGCCAACGACGAACTGGCCCGCCGCTACCTGGCCGCCGTCGAGACGGAACCCGAGACGGACCTGGACCGCATCGTCCTCAAGGTGCTGTCGGGCTACGTGGCCCTCTTCGTGGACGGCGAGGACACGGCCGTCCTGGTGGACGTGCGGGCCTATCCCGGCCGGCTTCCCGGCGAACCCGAGCTGGAGAAGGTGCTGCGCGGCCCGCGGGACGGCTTCACCGAGACGCTCCTCCACAACGTGGCCCTCATCCGCCGGCGGCTGCGGGACCCGGCCCTGCGCGCGGAGGTCATGGCCGTGGGCGAGCGCGGCCGCACCGACGTGGCCGTCGTCTACATCGAGGGGGGGCGAACCCGCGCCTGGTGGCCGACGTGCGCCGCCGGGTGCAGCGGGTCCACGTGGACGCCATCCCCATGGCGGAGAAGAGCCTGGAGGAGTTCATCACGCCCCGCAAGAAGTGGTGGAACCCCTTTCCCGTGGTGCGCTACACGGAGAGGCCCGACATCGCCGCCGTGCACCTCTTGGAGGGCCACGTGCTGGTGCTGGTGGACACCTCGCCCGTGGCCCTCATCCTCCCCGTAACCTTCTTCCACCACGTCCAGCACGCCGAGGAGTTCCACCAGGACGTGCTGGTGGGCATTTTCTTCCGGTTCATGCGCTTCGCGGCGCTGGCCCTGGCCTGGTTCGTCACCCCCGTCTGGGTGGCCCTGGCCATGAGCCACGACCTGCTGCCCAAGGCCCTGGAGTTCATCGGTCCCAAGAAGCCGGCCGAGGTGCCGCTCTTCTTGCAGTTCATCCTGGGGGAGGCCGGCATCGAGCTCATCCGCATGGCCCTCATCCACACGCCCAGCGGCCTCACCACCTCCATGGGCATCATCGGCGCCGTGCTGCTGGGGGAGATGGCCGTCAAGGTGGGACTCTTCAGCCCCGAGGCGGTGCTGTACGTGACCCTGTCGGCCCTCGGCTTCTTCGCCATACCGAGCCACGAGCTGGCCGCCGCCGTGCGGCTCTGGCGCCTCGTCCTCCTCGTCCTGGCCGGCGTGTGGCGGCTTCCGGGCGTGGCCGCCGGCCTCGTCCTCAACTTCCTCCTCCTCCTGCGCACGGACTCCTTCGGCGGGCCCTACCTCTGGCCCCTCATCCCCTTCAACGCCCGCGCCTTCTGGCACGTGGTCGTGCGGCAGCCCGTCCCCGCCGCCACCCGCCGGCCGGGGATGACCCATCCCGGCGATGTGAGCCGGCGCTAGCCGGTGTGCGGGGGATACGGCTCGGGCGGGACCCCTGGGCTTGAGCTTGCCGCCCCCGTGTTCTCTTGCGTAGCGCACAAGTGTTCGTTATAATCCCATCGTTCCAGGCAACGGCGTCACTGCCGAGGGGGGGCGTGTTCGTGGCGGAGGCGCCCGCGGGATTCGCTCACCTCCACGTGCACTCGGCCTACTCCTTCCTAGACGGGGCGAGCACCGTGGGGGAGCTGGTGCGGCGGGCCACCGAGTTGGAGCTGCCCGCCCTGGCCCTGACCGACCGGGACGGCGTCTACGGCGTCGTGGAGCTGGTGGAGGAGGCGGGCCGCGCGGGGGTGAAACCGGTGGCGGGCGCCGAGGTGACGGTGGCGCCGGCGCCGGGGCTTCCCCCCGTGGCGGGGCCGGACGGGCGGCCGGTGGACAGGTTTCACCTGACGCTCCTGGCCGACGGGCCGGAGGGATACGCCTCCCTCTGCCGCCTCCTGACCCGCGCCCACCTGGACAACGAGCGGGGCAGCCCCTGCGCCTCCTGGGATGTCCTGGCCGCCCACGCGCGGGGGATCGTGGCGCTGACGGGCTGCCGGCGGGGGGAGGCGGCCCTGCGCATCCTGCGCGGGGACGGGGAAGGGGCCGCCGCCGTGGTGGGGCGGCTGGTCGAGGTCTTCGGGCGGGAGCAGGTGTACGTGGAGATGGTGCGCAACCTGCTGCCGGGCGACCGGATGCTGCTGGAGGGATTGGAGGAGACGGCCCGGCGGGCTCGTGTGGGGATGGCGGCCACCAACGACGCCCACTACGCCGCGCGGGAGGACTTCTTCCTCCACGACCTCCTCGTCTGTGTGCGTACGCGCACCACCGTGGAGGAGGTGCATCCCCACCGGCGCCTCAACGCCGAGAACTGGCTCAAGCCGCCCGCTCTCATGGCGCGGCTGTTCCGGCGCTGGCCGCGCGCTCTGGCCGGAGCGGCCGAGGTGGCGGCGCGCTGCCGGCCGCCCTTCGAGTTGGGGCGGCGGCGCCTCCCTTCCTTTGCCCCGGCCGGACCGGCGAGAGGGGGGGGAGCCGGACCGGCGGGCGAGGCGGAGGCGGGCACGGCGGGCGAGAGGGAGCGGGGGAGCGGCCCGGCTTCCCCGCGGGGCGCTGGCGGAACGGGCTTGCTGCGGCGGCTGGCCTACGAGGGGGCGCGCCGGCGGTACGGGCGGGTCGGGGCGGCGGTACGGGAGCGGCTGGAGGGGGAGCTGGCCGTTATCGAGCGGCTGGGTTTCGCCGACTACTTCCTGGTCGTGGCGGATGTGGTGCGCCACGCCCGCTCGCGGGGGATCAGGTGCGCCGGGCGCGGCTCGGCGGCCGACTCGCTGGTGGCCTACTGCCTCGGCATCACCGAGGTGGACGCCCTGGGGCGGGGGCTCCTCTTCGAGCGCTTCCTGAGCCCCGAGAGGGGGGAGCCCCCCGACATAGACGTGGACTTCGACGCCAGGCACCGGGACGAGGTGGCCGCCTACGTGATCCGACGCCACGGGGCGGACCGGGTGGCCGCCGTCTGCACCTACAGCACCTTCCAGGGGCGGTCGGCGGTGCGGGAGCTGGGGCGCGCCCTGGCCCTCCCCGAGGAGGAGCTGGACGCCCTGGCGCGGCGCCTGCCCTGGGTGCACGCCGACGAGGTGGAGGAGGCGCTGGAGAGGGTGCCGGAGCTGCGGGAGTGGTGCCGCAGGCTGGCGGAGGAGGCGCCCGGGGGCGGCGGAGCGCGGCGGCGCTACCGGCTGCTCCTGGATGCCTGCGCCAGGGTGGCCGGGCTTCCCCGCCACTTGGGCACCCACCTGGGAGGGCTGGTGCTGGGGCCGGGACCTCTCACCGATCTCACGCCCCTTCAGCGGGCGGCCAAGGGGGTGACGGTCTGCCAGTTCGACAAGCGGTGGGTGGAGGCCCTGGGCCTGCTCAAGCTGGACCTCCTCTCGCTGCGCGCCCTCTCGGCCTTGGAGGACGCCGTTCGGGCCGCGCCGCCCGCCTCCGGCCAGTCGCCGCGGGAGGCCGCGCCGCCCGCGGCCGCCGGGTTCCCTGGGGACGGCGCGGCGGCCGGCGGCGAGGCGGGGGACGGTGCGGAGGGGGACGGCGAGGCCGGCTTCCCCCTCGACGACCCCGAGACCTTCGCCATGATCCGGCGGGGGGAGACCATCGGCGTCTTCCAACTTGAGAGCCCGGCCCAGCGGGCGCTGCAGCCCCGGCTGGGGGCCGAGGGGTTGGAGGACTTGGTGGCCAGCGTGGCCCTCATCCGGCCCGGCCCCATCAAGGGCGACATGGTGGAGCCCTACGTGGCCCGGCGGCGGGGGCGGGAGCCGGTCACCTACCTGCACCCCCTGCTGGAGCCCATCCTCTCCCGCACCCACGGCGTCGTCCTCTTCCAGGAGCAGGTCATCGAGATCGCGCGGCGCGTGGCCGGCTTCACCGCCGGCGAGGCCGACGCCCTGCGGCGCGTCATGAGCCACGCCCGCTCCCGCGCCGCCATGGAGGAGATAGGGCGCCGCTTCGTGGAGCGCGCCCTGGCCAACGGGGTGGACCGGCCCACGGCCGAGGCCGTCTTCGCCTGCGTGGCCGGTTACGCCAGCTACGGCTTCTGCGAGGCCCACGCGGCCGCTTTCGCCCTCACCGCCTACCGGACGGCCTATCTGGCCCGCCACCGGCCGGCGGCCTACTTCGCCGCCCTCCTCAACCACCAGCCCATGGGGTACTATCCGCCTCACGTCCTGGCGGTGGAAGCGCGCCGGCGGGGGGTGGCCGTGCTGCTACCCGATGTCAACAGGAGTGCGGTCGCCTGCACCGTGGAGGCCGCACCCGCAGGGGAAGCCGCGCCGGCGGCGCTGCCGGCTGGGGGAGGGGCGGTGCTGCCGGCGGGCCTCCGGTCGGCGGTGGGGCGGGGCGCGGAGACGGCGGGGTCGGCGGCCATCCGGTTGGGGCTCGGCCTCGTCAAGGGGCTGCGGCGCGGCGCCGGCGAGGCCCTGGTCCGGGAGCGGGAGAGGGGCGGACCCTTCCGCGACCTGCCGGACCTCCTGCGTCGGGTGCCCTCCCTGGCCCGGGACGAGGTGGAGGCGCTGGTGCTGAGCGGAGCCTGCGACGGCCTGGCGGGAAACCGGTCGGCGGGAAACCGGCGCGCCCTCCTCTGGCAGGCCCGCGGGTTGGCCCGGAGGCCGGCCCGGCGGTTTGCCCGGGGGCCGGCCCCGCACCCTCCGGCGGAGGCGCGGAGCGACGCGGCCGCGGGGTTCTTCCCCCTGGAGGCGCCGGACCTTCCGGCGGGGGCGCCCGACTTCTCCCCGGCGGAGAAGGCGGCGTGGGAGATGGACCTGCTGGGGGTGCCGGTGACGGTGCACCCCCTCGCTCTCCTCCGCCCCCGCCTGCGCGCCGCCGGCTTCCTCACCAGCGCCGACCTGGCCGGCGTGTCCGCGGGCGAGCCGGTCAAGGTGGCCGGCATCCCTGTGCGACCCCATCGCCCGCCCACCAGGAGCGGCCGCACCGTCGTCTTCCTCTCGCTGGAGGATGAGCATGGGCTGGCGGAAGTGACGGTTTTCGAGGGGGTCTACCGGCGGTACGGCCACCTCCTCTTCCCGCCGGCACCCCTCCTGGCCGTGGCCGGCCGCGCAGAGCGGCGTCCACCGCGTTCCGGCCCGCACGGGCGGGCGGCGAACGCGCCCGGCGACGCCGGGGACGCGCGCAGCCTGGCGGCCCGGGCCGCCGTAACGGCCACCGCCATGGCGCTGCCGGGTTCCTCGCGGCGGACCCGCCCTGTCCTCTCCGTGCCCTCACAGGTCCGTCGGTGAGGGACGGCGAGGGAAGTGGCCGGGAGGAGGATATGGGCGCCTTCGGTCGAATACCTGCCCTGTGGCCGCGCCGAAAGCAAAGGTAACCGCGCGCCCCGGCGGGAGGCCGGGGGCGGCCGCCGCGTCGCGACCTGCCACTCCCGGGTTGGCGTGGCCGGACGCGCTGGTCATGCTGGGCTGCCTCGCCCTTCTGGTGGCGGGGCCGTACTTTCGCGGGCTCTTCTTCCCCATGGAGCAGATGGTGGCCCTGCTCCTCGTGCTGGGCCTCTTCTGCGGCCGCTCGGCGGACAAGTTCCGGCGCGGCGACGGACGGTTCCTGGCGGGCCCCCTGGACTGGGCGGTGGCGGGCCTGGTGCTGGCCTACCTCGCCTCAACGGCGGTGGCCGCCAACGTCCGCGGCGCCGTCCAGGAGGACATGAAGGTCCTCCTCTATTTCCTGTTCTACTGGCTGATCCGCGACCTGACCGCCGCCGCCGCCGAGCGGGCGGAGGCGGCCGGCCGCGCCCGTCTCGCGGTGGTGGCGGCCGTGGCCGTGACGGGCTTCTGGCTGTCGGTGCTGGGCGTGGGCGCCGCCGCCGGCACCTTCCGTTACAACGGCGCCTTCGACGGTTGGCGCATCTACTCGGCCCTGCAGTATCCCAACACGCTGGCCGCCTACCTGACGGCGTCCCTCCTGTGCCTCCTGGCCCTCTGGACCCGGACCGTGGCGGCGGCCTGGTACGGGGTGGCGGGGGCGGGTGCGGGCGGTGCGCAGGAGAGGGCCGCGGCGGAGCCGTCCCGCCCGGCGGGGGCAGCCGCGCGGCGCGGGGTGGTGACGGCGGTCCTGGGAGCGGCGTTGGCCGCCGTCCTCCTGGTCTTCGTCTTCACCTATTCCCGCGGCGCCTGGCTCATCCTGCCTCCCGTGGCCCTTCTCTTCGTCCTTTTGGTGGGCAGGGGTCTCCGGCTGGTGGCGGCCCTGGGGCTGGGGGTCGCCGTGGCGGGCACCCTGCCGGCGGCACCGCTCTTGGCGGCCGGTATCGCCGCCAAGAGCGCCGGCTCCGTATGGCTGGCGCTCCTGGCGGCCCTGGCGGTGGGGGGAGCGCTGGGCGCGGGGGCGGCCCTCATGGGACGCCTCGGCTCCGGGACCCGCGCCGCGGGGCTCATGGCCGTGGGCGTGGCGCTGGTGGGCGGCGCGGCCGCGGCGGTGGTGGTGCGGGGGTTGCCGGCGGCGGTGCTGGAGCGGGCCCGCACCATCAGCCTGCGGGAGTACGACGCCTGGTCCCGGCTGGTGTGGAACCTGGACGCCCTCAAGATCGTCCGGGACCACCCCCTCCTGGGCGCGGGGGGGAGGGGATGGGACGCCCTTTACCACCAGTACCAGAGCTACGGGTACTGGACCACCGAGGTGCACAACGGCTTCATGCAGACCTGGGTGGAGGCCGGCACCGTGGGCTTCCTCGTCCTCCTGGTGGCATGGGGCGCCTTTGCCGCCGCCCTGGGGCGGGTCGCCCTGGCCCGGCTGCGGGGAGCGGGTGAGCCGGCGGCTGAGACGGGCGCGGTCCTCGCCGTGGGGGCGGGATCGGGAGCCCTGGCCCTGGGCCTCCACAGCCTCATAGACTTCAATCTCTCCCTGTCGGCCGTCAGCCTGGCCCTGTGGGCTCTCATGGCGGTGGTCGCCTCGGCGGCCGAGGCGGCGGAGGCCAAGACGGCCGAGTCTCCGGACAGCGGGGCGGGCCGCGCCGAGCCGGCCTCCGGGCGCTCGGCTCCGGGCCCGCGGGGCACGCCGGGAGGGCGGCGGCCGTCACCGTGGTTGCCCGTGGCCGTCTACGGCGGGGCGATCCTGGTGGCGGTGGGCGTGCTCACCCTCCTCGCCGGCTTTCAGGCCGGACAGGCGGGGGCGCGGGCCCTCAACGAGCGGGACCCGGTGCGGGCCCGGCAGCTCTTCGAGCGGGCCGTGCGCTCCGATCCGCTGACGGCCTCCTTCCACGTGGACCTGGCCCAGGCGTACCTGGCCGCCGGCGCCGGGCCGGTGGAGGCGGACCGGGCCGAGGCCGAGCTGCGCCGGGCCATCCGCTTGGAGCGCGGCAACCCCAACTACCATGCCATGCTGGGAACGCTCCTGCTCCAGTTGGGCCGGGCCGAGGAGGGCCTGGCCGAGCTGCGCCGGGCCGTGGAACTGCACCCCTTCGAGGCGCGCTGGTACGTGCTTCTGGTCCAGGCGGACCTGGCCGTGGCCAGGGCCCGCGTCCAGGCGGGCGACCGCGGCGGGGCGGAGCCTCTCCTGCGCGACGTCGAGGACGTGGCGGGACGGCTGCGGCGCCAGAGCGGGCTGGTGCCGCCCCTGGCCAGGGGCGTCTTTCCCACGCCCGCCACCACTCCCGAACTCGACGCGGCCGTGGCGGAGGCGCGCCGCCTGCTGGGGCAGGGCGGTTGACCAAGAAAAGGCCGCCGCAAAGCCCCTGGCTTCAGCCACGGGGACAGCCAAGGCCCGCCGCTTTGCGTTCCATCGTAGGTGGGAGCGGTTCGCCCATGGGGGAGTCAGTGCCAGAGCCTTTGGACGCGGGTCGCGCTCGGGCGGAGGAGGTGCCGGCTCCGGAGCGGTGCGCTAGAATGGGCAGGTATGCGGTCCTTTGCGTGGCCGGCCCGGTGGGGGCCGGGCTCCTCGGAGCGGGCCGGAGCGGAGCGAGCCCGAGAGGTGCGGGCCGGAGCGGTGCGGGCTTTCCGGGCTGCGCTCCTTCTCCTGCTGGCGGCGACCCTGGCCGGCGGCTGCGGCCGGCGCGGGTCGGCCCAGGTCGAGGGCGACCCCGGTCGGAGCCTGCGGCTGCCGGTGGAGACGGTGGCGGCCGCGACGGGCAGCGTCGCCGTGACCCTGGACTTTCTGGGCCGCGTCGTCCCCCGGAGCGAGGTCCGCGTGGCCGGCAAGGCGGGAGGCCGCGTGGAGGCCATCCTGGTGGACGTGGGCGACAGGGTGGCCCCGGGCCAGCTCCTGGTGCGCTTGGAGTCCAGCGCGGCGGCCGCGCGGCTGCGGGAGGCGGAGGCCGCCCTGGCGGTGGCCGCCGCCAACGCGCGGCGCCTGGCCGACCTCTACGGCGAGGGAGCGGTGGCGCGGCAGACCGTCGAGCAGGCCGAGCTGGAGGAGGAGAGGGCGCGGGTGGCCCGCGACCTGGCCCGGGAGGCGGTGGACGCCACCCGCGTGACGGCGCCGGTGGCCGGCGAAGTGGGTGCCCGCCTGGTGAGCCAGGGTGACACGGCCGCTCCCGGCGCCCCCCTCCTCACCCTCGTGGATCCGTCGCGCCTCTACGTGGAGGGCTTCCTCTCCGAGTCCCAGGTGGCCCGCGTCGCAACCGGCCAGGAGGCCGAGGTGGAGGTGGCCGGGCGGCGGCTGGCGGGCAGCGTTGAGCGGGTGGCCCCCGCTCCCGACCCCCAGACCCGTTCCTTTACCGTCAAGGTGGTCCTGGGAGACGGCGAGGGCGTCAGGCCGGGCATGACGGCCCGGGTGCGCATCGCCCTGCGCGCCGCCCGGGGCGTGGTGATTCCCCGGGCGGCGCTGGTGGAGACCGATGCCGGCCCGGGCGTCTACGTGGTGGAGGGAGATCGGGCGCGCTGGCGCGCCGTGGAGCCGGGGCTGGACGACGGCCGGCGGGTGGCCGTCCTGCGGGGCCTGACGGCGGGCGAGCGCGTCGTGGTGGCGGGCCAGGCCTACGTGCGGGACGGTTCCCCCGTGGAGGCGCGGCCGGCGCGGGAGACAAGGTGAGGATTCCCGCCTGGTCCGTCACCCGGCCCGTGGCCGTGGTCATGATCCTCCTCATCGTGGCGGTGCTGGGAGGGCTGGCCCTCGTCAACCTGCCCCTGGAGTTCCTGCCGCGCATGTCCTTTCCCGTGGCCGCCGTCCTCACGCGCTTCAGCGGCGCCTCCCCGCAGGAGGTGGAGGATCTGGTGACGCGGCCCCTGGAGGAATCCATGGCCACCCTCCAGGGGGTCAAGAACGTCCGCTCCGAGAGCAGGGAAGGCGCCTCCATGGTCATGGTGGAGTTCGCCTGGGGCACCGACATGGACCGGGCCACCCTGCAGATGCGCGAGCGGGTGGACCAGGTGCGCTCGGCGCTTCCGGACGAGGCCGGGCGGCCCAACGTGGTCAAGTTCGACCCGTCCCTGATGCCGGTGCTGGTGGTTTCCCTCTCCGGCCTCGACGACCCGGCGGCCATGAGGCGGCTGGCGGACGAGGTGGTGAAGCCGAGGCTGGAGCGCCTGGACGGCGTGGCCTCTGTCCTGGTGACGGGGGGGCGGCGGCGGGAGGTGACGGTGGCCGTGGACCCCCGCCGCCTGGAATCCCACGGTCTCACCCTGGAGGCCGTGGTGGGCGCCCTGCGCGCCAGGAACCTGAACGTGCCGGGCGGGCGCGTGGAGCGGGGGAGGGAGGAGCTGCTGCTGCGAACGGCCGGCGAGTTCCGCAGCGTGGAGGAGCTGGCCCTCCTGCCGGTGGGGACCGCCGCCCCGGGCGGGGAGCCGGTGCGCCTGGGCGAAGTGGCCACGGTCACGGACGGGCTGGCAGAGCCCGACGCCCTGGCCCGGTTGGACGGCAAGCACGCCGTGAGCCTGGCCGTCCGCAAGGACACGGACGCCAACGCCCTGCAGGTGTCGCGCCTGGTCAACGCCGAGCTGGCCCGCCTGCGGGCGGAGCTGCCCGGCGGGCTCCGGGCGGCCGTCTTCTTCGACGAGGCGCGCTTCCTGAGGCGGTCCGTGTCGAACCTGACGGGCAGGGCGGTGGAGGGGGCCGTCCTGGCGGTGCTGGTCATCTATCTCTTCCTGCGCCACCTGCGGACGACCCTGGTGGTGGCCATCGCCATCCCCGTCTCCCTGCTGGGCGCCTTCGCCATGATCTACTTCTCCGGCATGACCCTCAACATGATCACCCTGGGCGGTCTGGCCCTGGGCGTGGGGCGCCTCGTGGACGACGCCATCGTGGTGCTGGAGAACGTCTTTCGCCACCGGGAGGAGGGGCGAACCCCGGCCGAGGCGGCCGCCGCCGGCGGCGGGGAGATCCTGCCCGCCGTGACCGGGGTTACCCTCACCACGGTGGCCGTCTTCGTGCCCATCGTCTTCGTGCGGGGGTTGGTGGGGGAGATATTCCGGGAGATGGCCCTGGCCGTGTCCTTCGCCCTGGTGGCCTCCCTGGTGGTGGCCGCGACGGCCATCCCCATGCTGGCGGCCCGCCTCCTGGCGGGCGCAGGCGGCCCCGTCGCCGTGGCGGCCGCGGGCGGCGTCGCCCCGGACCCGGCGG
>CAYXQP010000051.1:0-10589 GCA_964467515.1 uncultured Eubacteriales bacterium
CGCACCGCCGTCACCTCGGACCTCCCGGACACACCCTTCCCCCCGCCACGGCCGCGCGCGCCCTGCCCGCCCGCCGGCTCCCCGCCGCCGAGCCTGACGCGAGCCGGGTCCGGCCGCGCGCAGGCAAGGATTCACCCGCTCGGCAAGATTAGACGGATGACGCCGGTTTCCCTGCTTTGGCGGCAGCGTGTCGCGCGCGTTGCTGGCTCCGGCGCGGCGCGGCCGCCGGCAGGGCACGGCGAAGGCCGCCGGTGGGCTCACGACCCACCCGGCGGCCTCGCGTCCTGCCGGTCCAACCCTGCGCGCTTTCCTCGCCCGCCCCCTGGCAGGGCCCCGCCCGTTCAGGGGCTCACCTGGCGTCGGCGCGCCCGGTGCGGCTCAATCCTCCTCCTCGTCGCCGCGCTTCTTCTCGCCCTTCCGCTCCCCCTGGCCGTCCGACCAGCCCTGTCCATCCGACAAACCCTGGCTGCCATCGCCCGGACCGCCCTGGAGGGTGCCTGTCCGGCCGCCCTTCACCTCGATCTTGACGGCCTGACCCTGGCGCACCTTGACCTTGACCCAGTCGCCCGGCTGCACGTCCCCCAGGGTCGCCTGGCCGTAGCCCTCGATCTTCACCTCGACGGAGGCGGCCACCGCCAGCGTGACGGTCGTCCCATCGGCCAGCTGCACCGCCAGCTCGCCGTCGCCGACGGCGTCCACCTCACCGCGGACCTCGCCGTTCAGGCGCTCCCGGTGGCGGAACCCATCCTCCTCCGACTTGACCTCGATCTTGACCACCACGTCGCCGCGCACCTTCATGTCCACCACGTCGCCCGGCTGCACGTCGGCCAGGGTGCCGTAGCCCACGCCGTCCAGCTCGATCTCGGCCCACTCCGCCACCTGGTACGTCTCCTCGCCGAAGCGCCGGTCGTCCACCGTGATGGCGAGGGCCGCCGCGTCCACCGCCGTCACCGTGCCCTTGACCTCCCGTTTGGCGAAGGGATCGGGCCGCTTCCGCGGCGGGGCCGCGGCCGTCCGCGCGTCCACCAGCACCGCCTGGCCCTGGGCGCTCAGGTAGAGGCGCACCGCGAAGCCCGGCTGCACGTCGGCCAGGGTGGCCGGCTGATTGTCCACGAAGACCAGGGCCCCCGCCGCCAGCGCGTAGGTGGTCTGCTGACCGCCGGCCGAGCGCACCGTCACGGAATCCTGCCCCGTGGCGTACACGACCCCCGTCACCACGAACTGCTGGGGCTGCGGGTTCTGCTGGCCCTGCATCACGTCCAGCATCTTGGCCATCTCGGCCCGTGTCACCGGCTGGTGGGGGCGGAAGGTGCCGTTGGGGAACCCGGCCACGAGCCCGGCGTCCATCGCCACGGCCACGTACCCGCGCAGCTCCGCCGGGATGGCCGCCTCGTCGTTGAAGCCGAGCTGCTCGCCCGCCCGCTGCCGCGCCTGGGCGTCCAGGCCCATGGCCTTGACCAGCACCGTCACGACCCAGAGGCGGCTGGCCGCCCGGTGCGGCTGCAACACACCGCCGCCCTGGATGAGGCCCTTGTCCAGGGCCGCCTGCACGCAGGGAACCGCCCACGGACCGACGGCGGCCGCGTCGGTGAAGGGCAGGTACACCGCCCCGTACACGCTCCCGTACACCGAGCCCGACACGCTCCCGCCGCCGGTCCCGCCGTACACGCTGCCGCCCACGCTACCTCCGCCCTGGGCCGTCCCCGTCAGCCCCAGGGCCCGCGTCACCATGCACAGGGACTCCTGCCGGCTCACCGCGCGGTTCGGACCGAAGAAACCGCCGGGGTAGCCGCGGATGACGCCCTGCATCTGCGCCGTGGTGACGAACTTGCTCGCCCAGGGCGCCTCGTCCAGGTCGCGCAGCCGCGGGCCCAGCTCGAACCCGGCCCGGCCGTCCTCCCTCTCCCCCTCGTCCTCGTCGGCCAGCGCCACGGCGGCCGTGGACAGCGTCATGGCCACCGCCAGCACAAGGGCCACCCAGCCCCTCTTCCCACCCGTCCTGCTCATCACGGATCCCTCCTCCGATCTGGTGGGATTGCCTTGCCCTCCTACACCTTTTCGGAGAAGGGCGTCTCTTTGTTGGGGTGGTCAGTAGTTGCGCTATTTCATAGGAACGGTTCCCGACGGCCCACCGCTGCGCTGCGCCGTGGGAGACGGTTTCCTCAGGCGTCCACCGGTGTCACCGAGGTGACCCGCAGGACGGTGCCGCGCATGAAGATGCTGGGCCCCTCGTGGCGGAAGCCGCGCACTCGCACGGGCCCGCCCACGCTGGCGGCGAGGAGGCGCGCCACCTCCTCATCGGCGGGGATGAGGACGTACCGGCCGCCCGAGGCGCCCTCCTCGTCGCCGCCCTCCCGCTCCCGCCCGCCGGTCCCCCGCCGCCCACGAGCCGGCGGCGGGGGCGCCCCGTCCGGCCAAGGCTCCACCTCGAAGTGGGATCCCTCGACCTCCACCACCCGGAGCCGGCCCGTCACCGTCACCACGGCGCCCCCGCCCCCCTTGACTTCGCCCGCGCGGCCCGAGTCGCCACGGCCTTCTCCAGCCGTCGCCATGAGGACATTATGCCAGGCCCGCCTCCGGCGTGCCGCCGGCGTAAGGCCGCCGCTGGCCAAGGTCCGACTCACCCGGTGGTCTCCGCCTCGGCTCTGCGACTCACCCGGAGTCCCCGGGGCCCCCGGACGCAAAACCTGGCCCTCCCTGGCGTTCCAAGACCGTCTGTGCTAACTTTGGGTGCGGTCGAGGCAGGCTGAACCCCGAGGTCGGGCCGTGCGGCGGCCGCGCCGGGTGGAGGGTGACGCCGCGTCCGGCCGGTGCGAGAGGAGGCCTCTGCGTGGTCCGCACCCCGTCCACCATGGTCCCCCTCGGCACGCCCGCGCCCGGCTTTTCCCTGCCGGAGCCGGCAACGGGGCGGATTGTGTCCCTCGAGGATTTCCGCGACGCGCCCGCCCTGCTTGTGGTCTTCCTCTGCAACCACTGTCCCTACGTCAAGCACATCCGTCATGCCCTGGCCGGCTTCGCCCGCCAGTACCAGGCCCGCGGCCTGGCCATCGTCGGTATCAACAGCAACGACGCCGGCCAGTACCCCGACGACGCCCCGGACAAGATGGTGGAGGAGGCCCGCCAGGTGGGCTACCCCTTCCCCTACCTCTATGACGAGACCCAGGAGGTAGCCAAGGCCCACCGCGCCGCCTGCACGCCCGACTTCTTCCTCTACGACCGGGAGCGGCGACTGGCCTATCGCGGCCAGTTCGACGACAGCCGCCCGGGCAACGACGTGCCCGTCACCGGCCGCGACCTCCGCGCCGCCGTGGAGGCCGTGCTGACCGGGCGCCCCGCGCCGCAGGACCAAAAGCCCAGCCTCGGCTGCAACATCAAGTGGAAGCCGGGCAACGAGCCGGACTACTTCTCCGCCTGACACGCGCTCAACCTCCCCCCGCCTCTTGGTGGATGGCCTGCGACTGGACCCGCAGCGCGGAGGCAGCCCGGGTGCCGGTCTGACGAGCCTGCCGGTAACACAGGAGAGACTATTGACAATGATTTTTGATTGTAATAGCGTTTCAATTCGGAGAGCCCTTTACGCAGAAAGGGGGGAAAGCCCATGAAGACGAGAGTCCTAGAGACGAGGCAGGCCTTCGAGGGAACCAGGGACAACCCCATCGGCCTGGCGCTGGCCACCGCCGCGGAGATCGCCAGGGTATTGAACGTGTACCTGGCAGGCGCCTACGTCCTCTACCACCAGTACAAGAAGCACCATTGGGTGGTAGAGGGCCCCGAGTTCTGGTCCATCCACAAGCTCCTCGACGAGCACGCCGCCGGCGTGCTGGAGGACGCCGACCGCGTGGCCGAGCGCATCACCGCGCTCGGCGCGGTGCCGGTGGCGGGGCCGGCCAGGCAGGAGGAGCTTTCACCGTTCAAGCCTGAACCGGAGGGGATCTTCGACCTCCGCTCCATGCTGGAGAACGACCTCCAGGCCGAGGAGACCATCATCCGCAGCCTGCGCGACTCCATCCGCCTGGCCTACGACCGCGGGGACTACGGGACGGCCGAGCTGCTCCAGCAGGTGCTACTGCACCACGAGGTGCGGGCCCACAACCTGGACCACCTGCTGGGCGACGAGACCCTGGCCCGCGGCCTGCTTTAAGGGGAGGGGGCGCCTTGGACTCCGGCTTCCTGCCCAGCCTCCTGGCGGGGCTGGCAACCGGGGCCGGCGCCCTCCCCCTCTTCTTCTTGCGTGAGCAGAGACGGGAGGGATCCGGCGCCGAGAGAGGAGAGTTTGCTCCGCTGGCGGCCATGAGGGTGGGGGCTTCCGGGCACGCTCTCTACGACCTGCTGCTGGGCCTGGCCGCGGGCATCATGCTGGCGGCCAGCTTCATCTCCCTTCTCCTCCCGGCCGTGGACCGCGGGGGCCCGACCGCCGCGCTGGCGGGTCTGGCGGTCGGCGCGGCGCTGATATTGCTCCTGGAGCTGGCGCTCCCCCACGGCGACCACTTCAGCCCCGAGCCCCTGGCGCGGGACAGGCGGCGCGGTCTCCTCCTGGCAGCGGCCGTCACCCTGCACAACCTGCCCGAGGGATTCGCCGTGGGCGTGGGCTACGCCGCCGGCTCGGGCCAGCTCGGCTCCCCGCTGGCCCTGGCCATCGCCCTCCAGAACGCGCCCGAGGGCTTCGCGGTGGCTGTACCCCTCGCAGTGGCAGGGCTCTCCCCGTGGCGGGGCTTCCTCTGGGCGACGGCCTCCGGCCTGGTGGAACCCCTGGCCGCCCTGGCCGGCGGCCCGCTGGGCGCATTCGGCGCCACCGCCCTCCCCGTCGGGCTCGCGGCGGCGGCGGGCGCCATGGTCTTCGTTGTCTGCCACCACCTCATACCCGAATCCCACGGTCACGGCCACTCCCGCGGGGCCACGCTGGCGCTGCTGGCTGGGGTCGCCGTCACCCTCGGCCTCCAGCAGGGCTTCGGGCGCTGAGGCAGGCCGCGAGAGGATCAACGAGGGCCAGCGGTCTCCGATAAATGTAAACGGACTTTGCAGCCGACGCGGCTCCCACACCGTTTCATCCCGTTTGCGGCGTCGAAGGCCGTGAGAAATGTGGACGCGCCCCGCCAACAGGACGGTGAGCGGAGGCTTACCTCCGGTGGCCGGCCCGGCAGCCCGGCGAGGCGCGCGGGGCGCACGAGGTGAGAAGATGCGCGTCATGGTGCTATCGCCCAAGGTTATTGGCAAACGGGTGGCAAGGACAATACGGGACGCTGCCGGCCGCCCGCTCGTCACCGCCGGCACCGTCCTCACCGTGCAACTCGTCCAGTCCCTCCTGCGCAGGGGGTTCGCCAGTGTTTACGTACAGAATGATCTTCTCCCGGACCTTGAGATCACCGAGGTGCTCACTGAGGAGACGCGGACCGCAGCAGTACGGCAGTTGCGAGAGGCGTTTGAGACGGTTCGCAAGAATTTGCCCCAAGTAGCTCAGGGGGGGGTAAGGTGCCGCGTCTCAATGCGCCGCGCCTCCTGGGCGTCGTAGAAGAGATGATCAATTGCATCAGCAGTAACGACGACGTTATCTTTGGCCTTTCCACCGTCAGGTGCGTGGACGGCGAGCTTTTCGAGCACTCGGTGAACGTGTGCCTCCTCTCCCTGGCCCTCGGCTGTGCCCTTAACTTCAATCGCAAGCAACTGCGCGAGCTGGGACTGGGCGCCCTCCTCCACGACCTCGGCAAGGTGTTCATGGTGGATCTTATGCGCAAGGACGGTCCCCTCAACAAGGAGGAGTGGGAGCGTATGAAGCAGCATCCCCAGCTGGGTTACGACGTTCTGCGCAAGCAGTTCGACGTGAGCCTCCTGTCATGCCACGTAGCTTTCCAACACCACGAGCGGCTCGACGGGAGCGGCTACCCGCCCGGACTCCGGGGAGAGGATATTCACGACTATGCCAAGGTCTGTGCCATAGCAGACTACTGGGACGCCGTGACCCACGACCGGCCCTACCGTCCCCGCCTCGAGCACGAGGAGGTGTTGGAAACCCTCGCGGGCTTGGCCGGGGCGAAACTGGACGCCCGCATGGTCCGCAAGTTCGTCACCATCGTGGCCCGCTATCCCACCGGTTCCATCGTCCGACTCCGGGAAAAGGACCTTCACGGAGGTCAGACCCGGACCGGACCGGTCGGAGTGGTCATAGCCCAATCCAGGGCGGACCCCGAGAGACCAGTGGTCCGCGTGGTCAGTGACGCAGATTACATACTCATCGAGCCCGTGGAGCTCGACCTGACGGCTCATCCTGAGTACGAGGTAGAGCGCGTCCTCGAGGATTACCCGCTAAAGATCCAAGAACAGTTGCGCCAGCGCAGCACAACCCGCGCCTGACCTCCCGTGCTTCCATTAAGGCGTCGGGCGCTCCGCAGATCACGAGGAGGCAAAGATCTCCTCCTCGCGGCTCCCGACTCACGGCGAGAGGGTCGCCGTCACCTTGGGCGGGCGGCCCGCCGCGGCAGGCCTGAACACGACCTTCCCGCCAAACACCTGAACCACGAACCGGAGCGGCACCATGGCCCGCACGGCGCCCCGGGCGTCCCGCGCCACGTAGGCCGCCGGGCTATCAAGCCGGACCGCCTTGCCGTCCACGTGGGCGTCCATCTCGTCCGCGTGAAGGTGGACGAAGTGGCCCCGCCTCTGCAGGGTGACGCCGTGTTCGGGCTTGCCCGGGTTGAAGACGGCCCGCATCCCCAGCGCGGCGGCCACGGCGTCGGCCGGCACGTAGACGCGGCCCTGGCGCACCTCCCACGCCGCTGCCAGGCGCTTGCCGTTCACCAGGATCTGCAGGCCCGCCAGAGGCTGCCCTGCGGACGCCCGCCTCCCTCCTCCCCGCTGCGCCCGACCGGGCGACCCGGCGCTGGCCGGGACGAAGGAGGTCACAAGGTGCCCTTTCACCCCCTTGGGGGGCACCGCGTCACCCTCCCCCGCATCGAAGGTCCGGGCGGTGATGTCGGCCCGCTCCCCGTCCGGGGCCAGCGCATAGACGCGGATCGACCCGGCGTCCCACTTGCCCCCTACGCGGTAGCTGGCATGGCCGTTGGAATGGTTGCCGAAGGGGAGGTCGAGGTAGGCCTTCTCGCCGATGGGCACCACGGGAGCGTACGGCTCCACCCAGCCGTCGTGGGCCAGGGCCGGCCCGGCCAGGGCGAGGCCGGCGACGGCGGCCAGAAAGGCGCGGAACAGGCTCCGAAGGCGGTTCGGGCTCAATGCTCCATCCCCCCACCCAGGGCCCCCTGCAGGGTCGCGTACTCGCGGAAGATGAGCAGCCCCGCCACGGCCAGCAGGATGGGCAAAAAGGCGGCGCCGGCGCGCCACGCGCACCGGGCGCCGGGGAGCGAGCCGCCGGCAGCGGTGAGGCGGACAGCCGTCCGCCAGGCGAGCCAGACGGCCGCGGCGTAGCCGAGGGCGTTGACCCACCAGAGGGGGCCCGTGAAGCGCGCCCCCAGGGCTTCGGCCACGGGGGGCGATAGCAGGGCGGGCTGCACGTAGACGGCCACGCCGGCCTGGGTGAGGGCGGCGCTGGCCACGTTCCCACCCTGCGTCAGGAGCATGTTGATGGCGTGGGAAAGGCCGCTAAAGAGGCTCAGAGGCACGGCCGCCAGGGCGAAGCCACGGAAGGCGCGGCCGGGCCGCAGCCCCGCCAGGCGCGCCGCCAGCCAGGAGGCCAGGCCGAATCCGGCGAAGGCGACCGCCAGGCCGACCACGAAGGTCACGTCGAACATGGCCCGCGCGTGAGAAAGACCGGTGAGGGCGGCCCAGGCGTCGGCGGCGCGGTGAAGAGGTGCCGGTGACCAACGGTGATGGAGCGTCATGGCCACAGGGAATATCCCCACGGACGCCACCGCCAGCGCCGCCTCAGCGGCGTTGAGTTCCCCACCCGCCTGCCGAGCCCGGCGAGCGCCCCAGAGGGCGGGGAGAGAGGAGCGGCCGTAGAGGCGCAGCATGGCCCCCGTCGGGCAGGCGGTCCCGCAGAAGGAGGTCGCCGCGTACCGGCGCGCCATGAGTAGGCCAGCGGCGATCCAGGCGAGGAAAAACCACGCTGTCAGTAAGGGCGACGCGGAGACCTCGAAGTGTGGCGTCACCCAGCGGACCACCACGATGAAGCCGATGGCGGCGGGAAGCCCGCCCGCCAGCCAGGCCGGCAGCCGGTGGGACCGCCCCGTGCCCACCGCCCGGAAGAGCGCGGGCAGCGGACAGCAGGCCCGGCACCAGGCTTCGCCGGCCACCGCCGCAGAGAAATAAATGAAGAGAGGAAACCAGGCCAGCCAGAGGACCGCCGTCGTGAGATTGTCGTGCTGACCCGGCCCCGCTGCCAGACCCACTCCCAGCGCCAGGACCAGGATGGCCATCATCATCCCTCGCCAGGCGGCGGAGCGCCAGGAGCGGGGCTCCCGCGCCGGCGCTACCCCGCCCTCCGCCGCGAGGCCAGCAGGTGCCCACCTGGCTCCCGCTGCCGAGGGAGCCTCCCCCGCAAGGCTGTCGCCTGAGGCCAGCCCGGCATCCAGGGTGACCGTCTCCTGCGACGGCGTGGCACCTCTGGTATTCCCATAGGGATCCGCTTTCCCGAGACCCATCCCGTTTCCACCCTCCCCCGATATCGCCTGAGACTCTCCTCCTGCGCCGGCGGTCGCCCGCGTCGCAGTGACCCCGGTTCCGCCTGGCCCCGGGGCGCCCTCAGCCGCCAGCAGCCGGCATTCCGGCTTCCACCGGTTCAGGCCCGGAGGCGGCGAGACGCCTGGGCGCCGTCCGCGCGAAGAGGAGCGCAAACCCAAGGCTCAGGAGCGTCAGGGCAGCGCCAGCCCTGGCTGCGCGGACCGGGTCCACCATCGGCCGGCGCAACACCGCCTCGACGTCCCTCAGGGCCGCCAAGGTGCGGCCCAGCGCCCGGCGGACCAGGGCTGCCTCACCTCCCTCCGCCGCAGCCGCCAGATCCGCCAGCGCCTGTTCGAAACGGGCGGCCGTCGCCTCCTCGCCCCTGCTCCGCAGCACGTGCCGCACCTGGGGCCAGGCGGCCCTCGCCTCCCGTGCCGCCCGGGCGGCGGCCTCCGCAAGCCGCGCATCCGGGACGCGCCGCAGGCCGTGGAGATTCCTCACCACGCTGCCCATCTCCCGGTAGACCTGGCCGTCGTCCCAGACCCGCGCGCCGCCCGCCGACAGCGGCCCCGCCGCCAGCACAGGCCCCCCCAGGAGGCCGCCTCCCAGGGCGAGGGCGATAAACCACCGGCACCGTCCGCCCCTCCCTGCCGCCAACACCTCGAACCCCCCTCCCCTTCGCGGCTTCCTCGTCGTGAAAAGGTGTCTCAACGCTGGGCGAGGGGGTAGGCTACGAAGATCCCGACTTTTCCGCCTGTGAGAGACGAAGGATCCAACGGGGCGGGATCGCTGGTGCGAAAGCACCCACGGGAGGTGCCCTCAGCGAGGCAGGACCAGGATGGCGTTGGCGATGGGCCGCCCCGGACGGGTGAGGTAGCGGCCGGTGGCGCCGTTGAACCTGGCGCCCAGTTTCCCGGACGGCGAGCGGACCGCGGCCGGCTTCCCCGCCGCCAGGGGGACCGCGGCCGCCGGCGACCGCGCCTGCGAGTCGGCCACCCAGAGGCCGCTCGACCCGCCACCGTCCAGGTTCATGGCCGCCACCGCACCCAGGGCCCGCATCACCTTGGCCAGCTCATACACCGTGAGCGCCGGCGTGGTGACGAGCAGCAGTTGCCGGTCGTCCGTCACGCCGATGGCCGACCGGTTGAGGGTGAGCCGCGTGATCTTGGGTTCGGTGAAGCCCTCCCGCGCCACCGTCGCCGGCGTCACGGTGACACGCCCGTCGCGCACGAGCTCGGGTCCCGCCGTGACCATCCAGCGCATGTCCTGCCACGGCAGCTCCTCCCCCGTCCACCGGTCGCGGAAGAGGAACCGGTACCGCACCTCGGTCCCGGGCAGGAACCGGTCGCCCAGCTTGGCCGCCGAGGCGCCGGCGAGGAGGATGACATACCCGTCCCGCTGAATCCAGGCCGGCTTACCCCGCACCGTCCAGGCGACCCGGCCGTCCCGCACCACCACCTGGAGGCCGTCGGCGACGCGCGTGTCCTCGTAAAAGTAGTCGGGAGTGAAGATGTGCACGGCTTCGCGGCCCGGGCCGTTCGGCGGCCTGTTGACGTAGCTCACCCACCACTTCCGGCGATATTCCTCCCACCAGTGCTCCACCCGCGCGTCGACGAAGCCGTCGAACTCCGGCCGGGCCGAGCGGATGTCCACGGCTCCTCTCGGTCCGAAGGCCGCCACCGACCCCGCCGTACCCAGGTGCACCACGCGCCCGTCCACCATGATGGTGCCGGACGGCAGACGGGGGAGCTGGGGTGCGTAAGCGTTGAAGAAGCTACCGTTGATGGCGGCCACAGCCTCGAGGCGCGCCGCGAGATCGGCCAGCTCCTCCACCTGGCCCACCCGGCCCCGCGCCAGGGCCACGCGTACCTCGGCGCGGTCCAGGTCTACCTCCGCCGCCTGCACCGTGACGCGTCGGCCGCCCTCCAGCGTCACCGCGCGCGGCCCGGCGACCACCGCTCCGCCCGCCAGCCGCAGCG
>CAYXQP010000052.1:0-10104 GCA_964467515.1 uncultured Eubacteriales bacterium
CAAAGGAGGGGTGGAAAATTTCCCTCAACACCGGCGGAGGGGGTCGAACCGGCTCCCTGGCCGCCGCAGCGGTGCCACGGAACCGAGCACGGAACCGGGGTGGGCTCTTCTCGACCCCTCTTATCAAAGTGGAGGCTCCTCCTGGCTCAGAGAAGGACGAGGGCGAAACCGCCCGGCGACGGGGGGCGGGTAAGCAGGGAGCAGCGACGGGTAGCAGGGAAGGCGTGGGAGCAGCGACGGGTAGCAGGGCAGGCGTGGGGGCAGCGACGGGGGGGGCGGTTCAGCGGGGAGCGGCGAGGGGGGCGGCGGCTGCGCGGGCGAGGGTCTCGGCCAGGTCGGTGCGCTCCCAGGGCAGGTCCAGGTCGGGGCGGCCGAAGTGGCCGTAAGCGGCCACGGCGCGGTAGAGGGGACGGCGCAGGCCCAGCTGCCGGATGATGGCGGCGGGGCGCAGGTCGAAGTGCCGGCTCACCAGCTCCGCGATCCGGCCGTCGGGCAGCCGGCCGGTACCGAAGGTGTCGACCCGCAGGGAGACGGGGGCGGCCACCCCGATGGCATAGGCCACCTGTACCTCGCAGCGGTCGGCCAGGCCGGCCGCCACCACGTTTTTGGCCACCCAGCGGGCGGCGTAGGCCCCCGAGCGGTCCACCTTGGTGGGATCCTTGCCGGAGAAGGCGCCGCCGCCGTGGCGGGCATAGCCACCGTAAGTGTCCACGATGATCTTGCGGCCGGTGAGGCCCGAGTCGCCGTGGGGACCACCGATGACGAAGCGCCCCGTCGGGTTGACCAGCAGGCGCGTGTCGCCGTCCAGCATCTCGCCCACCACCGGGCGCACCACGCTCTCCCTGACGGCCTCGCGCAGGCGGGCCTGGGAGACGTCGGGATCGTGCTGGGTGGAGACCACCACCGTGTGGAGGCGCACCGGTATGGCTTCCTCGTACTCCACCGTGACCTGGGTCTTGCCGTCGGGGCGCAGGAAGGGCAGCTCACCGGACTTGCGCACGGCGGCCAGCCGCCTGGCCAGGCGATGGGCCAAGGCGATGGGGAGGGGCATCAGCTCGGGGGTCTCCCGGCAGGCGAAGCCCACCATCATGCCCTGGTCGCCCGCTCCCAGGGCGCCGTCACCCGGGTCGCCGTTGCCGGCCTCCATGGCTCCCCCCGTCGCGGCCGCCGCGCCGCCGACGGCGCCCCCGGCGGCGGCCGCCTCCAGGGAGGCGCGTGCCTCCAGGGCCAGGTCCACGCCGCGGGCGATGTCGGGGGACTGCCCGTGCAGCGCCGTGAGGACGGCGCAGGTGTCGGCGTCGAAGCCGTAGGCCGGGTCGGTGTAGCCGATGTCGCGGATCACCTGGCGGGCCAGGCGGGTGACGTCCACCGTGGCCCTAGAGGTGACCTCGCCCACGATGACGGCCAGGCCCGTGGTGACCACCGTCTCGGCCGCCACCCTGGCCTCCGGGTCCTCCGCCAGGAAGGCGTCCACGATGGCATCGGATATCTGGTCGCAGACCTTGTCCGGGTGACCCTCCGTCACCGACTCGGAGGTGAAGAGATGGCGTCGCTCCACGGCAGCCTCCACCGGACCCACGGCATCGGGGTGGCAACCCCTGCGGATTCCGTCAATGTGCTGCGTAAACCATTTGCCATCGTACGCGCTGGGCCTGGTCGCTGTCAACCGGAGGGCGGGCGGGGTACACGGGTCCCTTTGTTTCGCCAAGTCGCCCGTCATTGTTATACTTACATTCTGGCCGCGGGGCGGGGTCCGCCCGCCGCGGAAGCGGAGACACAAGACAAGGGGGGAAGCCTCTCAGAGGCGACAGGGGTGCAGATGGTGACGCTGCTGGCTATCGGTGCGGGGGTGCTGGCGGTCCTCGCCGGAGCCTATCTCACGAGTTGGGTGCTCAAGCAGCAGGTGCGCAACCAGCGCGTGCTGGAGGTGGGGCAGGCCATCCAGCAGGGCTCGCGGGCCTACCTCAACCGCCAGTACCGGACCCTCGCCGTGGTGGCGGTCCTCCTCTTCCTCCTCATAGGCGCCTTCCTGGGATGGCTCACCGGCGTCTTCTTCCTGGTCGGCGCCCTCCTCTCGGGCGCCGCCGGCTACATCGGCATGAACGTCTCGGTGCGGGCCAACATGCGCACGGCCGAGGCAGCGGCCAGGGGACACGCGGCGGCCCTCCGGCTGGCGCTCCGGGGCGGGGCCGTGACCGGGCTCTTCGTGGTGGGGCTCGGGCTCCTGGGTGTCAGCGTCCTCTACCTCCTCTCCGGCAATCCCGGCGCCCTGGTGGGCTTCGGCTTCGGCGCCAGCCTCATCAGCGTCTTCGCCCGTCTCGGCGGCGGGATATACACCAAGGCCGCCGACGTGGGGGCGGACCTGGTGGGCAAGGTGGAGGCCGGCATCCCCGAGGATGACCCGCGCAACCCGGCCGTCATCGCCGACAACGTGGGCGACAACGTGGGCGACTGCGCGGGCATGGCGGCCGATCTCTTCGAGACCTACGGCGTCACGCTGGTGGCGGCCATGCTCCTGGGTTCCCTCCTCTTTCCCGGCAAGGCCGAGTACGTCCTCTTCCCGCTGGCCCTCGGGGCCACGGCCATCGTGGCTTCCATCGTCGGCATCGTGGCCACCCCCGCCGGCCAACCCGACAAGGTGATGCGGTCCCTGTACGCCTCCCTCGTCGTCAGCGGCGCCCTGGCCGCCGTGGCCTTCTACCTGGTGAGCAGCTGGCTCGGCGTGGACTTCAAGCTCTTCGTGGCCTCCCTCATCGGCCTGGGCGTGACGGGGGCCGTCTTCACTATCACGGACTACTACACGTCCAAGGCCTTCCGGCCCGTCCAGCTCATCGCCCGGGCCAGCGAGACCGGCCACGCGACCAACATCATCGCGGGCCTGGCCGTGGGGATGAAGAGCACGGCCCTGCCGGTCCTCGTCATCGCGGCGGGCATCATCCTCTCCTTCCAGTTGGGGCAGCTCTACGGCGTGGCCATCGCCGCCGTGGCCATGCTCTCCCTGGCGGGCATCATCGTGACCCTGGACAGCTACGGCCCCATCACCGACAACGCCGGCGGCATCGCCGAGATGAGCGGCCTCGGCGAGGAGGTGCGGGCCGTGACGGACCCCCTGGACGCCGTGGGCAACACCACCAAGGCCGTCACCAAGGGCTACGCCATCGGCTCGGCCGGCCTGGCCGCCGTGGTCCTCTTCGCCTCCTACGTGGAGGAGCTGGGCAAGGCCGCGGGGCAAAAGACCCTGGACTTCTCCCTCAGCGACCCCTACGTGCTGGTGGGCCTCTTCATCGGCGGCATCCTGCCCTTCCTCTTCGGCTCCTTCAGCATGGAAGCCGTGGGGCGCGCCGCCGGCGAGGTGGTCAAGGAGGTGCGCCGCCAGTTCCGCGAGATACCGGGCCTCATGGAGGGCCGCGCCAAGCCCGACTACGCGCGCACCGTGGACATCGTGACGCGCGCCGCCCTCAAGGAGATGGTGGTGCCGGGCCTCATCCCCGTCCTGGCGCCCCTGGCGGTGGGGCTGGCCCTGGGGCCCAAGGCCCTGGGCGGCGTGCTGGTGGGGTCCATCGTCACGGGCCTCTTCCTCGCCATCCAGATGACGAGCGGGGGAGGAGCCTGGGACAACGCCAAGAAGTTCATCGAGGAGGGCGCCTACGGGGGCAAGGGCAGCCCCGCCCACGCGGCCGCCGTCACCGGCGACACGGTGGGGGATCCCTACAAGGACACGGCCGGCCCGGCCATGAACCCCATGATCAAGGTGCTCAACATCGTGGCCCTGTTGGCGGCGCCCATCGTGGCGCGCTTCTGGCTGGCCGGCTGAGCCTCCGCCCGAACCGCCACCCCGGCGCGCCCTGCGGACGGCGCCCGGTTGACGACTGGAGACGTAGGCTCGCATCGTCGCGGGAAGAACCTCGGTGCGAGCCTTTCCTTCTTCGGAGGAGCCGCTGTAGAATGGGGGTGACGATGTCAGACGGAGGTGTCTGAAGTTGTCGGTGAGAAAAGCCCTCCGCCTTCCCGAGGAACTCGCCAGCCAGATCGAGGAACTAGCGGGCGAGGAGCGGCGAGGATGGTCGGCGGTGGTCCGAGACCTCCTGGAAGAGTCCCTGCGTATGCGCAGGCATCCCGGCATCGTGTTTGCAGGAGGTCCGGCAGGCCGCCGTGCCCGTATCGCGGGGACTGGTCTTGACGTCTGGGAGATCATTGGCACTTACAAAGCCCTGGGCGAGAACTGGGACGAACTCCGTGCAGCTTATCCGTGGCTTTCCGAGCCCCAGCTGCGCGCGGCCCTCGCCTATTACCGCGCGTACCCCCGCGAGATAGACCACCGGCTCGCAACCGAGTCACGGTGGAACGAGGAGAGTCTGACAGAGCGTTATCCTGGGCTCAGCCGCCGATGAGATTCTATCTGGACGAGGACATCGTCCCGCTGGTGGCCAGACTCCTGCGCGAGCGGGGCTTTGACGCGGTCAGTGTGCACGAGGCGGGCGCTGTGGGCCTCGGCGACGACAGCCAGCTGGAGCGGGCAGCTCGCGAAGGCAGGTGTCTCGTCACCCGGAACCGCGATGACTTCATCCGCCTGACGGTGGCCATGTTTTCCGCCGGGCTTCCCCACCACGGCGTGGTGATCGTACCCTTCACCATTCCCAATACGCGGCCTGCCTACCTAGCCGACCTCCTTGCAAACCTCGCGGAGGAACACCCCGGCGACCTGCCGGCATACGCCGTGTTGTTCCTCTCCCGGCGGCACGGCCACTGAACTCGGTTTCAACGGTTGCGAAAGGGTGCGTGGCCGGCGAAGCCGGCCGCCGCGCCCAGCTCCTCCTCCAGGCGGAGGAGCTGGTTGTACTTGGCCACCCGCTCGCTGCGGCAGGGGGCGCCCGTCTTGATCTGGCCCGCCCCCGTGGCCACGGCCAGGTCGGCGATGAAGGGGTCCTCCGTTTCCCCCGAGCGGTGGGAGACGACGGCCCGGTAGCCGGATCGCTCCGCCAGGGCCATGGTGGCCAGGGTCTCCGTCAAGGTCCCGATCTGGTTGAGCTTGACGAGGATGGCGTTGGCCACGCCCAGCCGGACGCCGCGGGACAGGCGTTCGCCGTTGGTCACGAAGAGGTCGTCGCCCACCAGCTGCAGGCGCGCTCCGAGCTGTTGCGTGAGGGCGCGCCAGCCCTCCCAGTCCTCCTCGGCCAGCCCGTCCTCCAGGGAGACCAGGGGATAGGCGTCGCGCCAGCGGGAGAAGAGGGCGACGAGGCCGGCGGCGTCCGTCTCCAGCCCTTCGCCGGCGAGGCGGTAGCGGCCGTCGCGGCACAGCTCGCTGGCGGCGGCGTCCACGGCCAGGGCCACATCGGCGCCGGGGCGGTAACCGGCCCGCTCGATGGCGAGGACCAGCAGGTCGAGGGCCGCCTCGTTGGAGGGGAGGTCCGGTGCGAAGCCGCCCTCGTCCCCCACCCCCGCGCCGAGCCCCCGCTCGAGCAGGAGGGTGCGCAGGGAGGCGTAGACCTCGGCCCCCGCGCGCAGGGCGTCGGCGAAGGTGGGGGCGCCGGCGGGCACGATCATGAACTCCTGCAGGTCCACGTTGTTGGCGGCGTGCCGGCCGCCGTTCAGGACGTTCATGAGGGGAACGGGCAGACAAGGCGGCGCGGAGAGGCCCGCCGCCTCGGCCAGGCACCGCAGGTGGAGGTGCAGCGGCTCCCCCCGGGAGGCCGCGGCCGCCCGGGCGGCGGCGAGGGACACGGCCAGGATGGCGTTGGCGCCCAGGCGCGCCTTGTTGGGCGTGCCGTCCAGCTCGCGGAGGCGGGCATCCAGCCCGGCCTGGTCCAGGGCGTCCAGGCCGGCCACGGCCGGGCCTATGACCTCCCTCACGTTCCGCACGGCCCGCAGGACCCCCCGTCCGCCGTACCGCCGCGCGTCCCCGTCCCGGAGCTCCACCGCCTCGTGGGTTCCCGTGGAGGCGCCCGCGGGCACGGCGGCCCGCCCCGTGGCACCGCCGCGCAGGCGGACGTCCACCTCCACGGTGGGCTGGCCGCGCGAATCGAGGATCTCCCTCGCCCTTACCTCAGCTATGGCGGACGGCAGCGCCGGCACCCCCTCGCCGCACCGCCAGGGCGGAGCGCACCACGCCGGCGAAGGAGTCGGCCCTCAGGCTGGCCCCCCCGACCAGGCCCCCGTCCACGTCGGGTTCCTCCATGAACTCGGCCATGTTGTCCGGCGAAACACTGCCGCCGTACAGGATGCGCACCGCGGCGGCGGCCTCGGCCCCGAAGAGGTCGGCGAGGAGGGAGCGGATGAGCCGGGCCACCTCGCCCGCGTCCCGGCCCGTGGCCGGCCGCCCCGTGCCGATGGCCCAGACCGGCTCGTAGGCCACGGCCAGCCGCGCCGGGTCGGGCATCCCGAGGCCGGCCAGGCCCTGGCGCACCTGGCGCGTCACCACCTCCTCGGTGCGGCCCGCCTCTCTTTCCTCCAGGCGCTCGCCCACGCACACGATGGGGCGGAGGCCCGCCGCCAGGGCGGCGGCGGCGCGCCGGGCCACCCCCGCGTCCGTCTCGCCGAAGTGCTGGCGCCGCTCCGAGTGGCCGACGATGACGTAGCGGCAGCCCAGCTCCAGCAGCATGGGGGCCGCGATCTCGCCGGTGAAGGCCCCCTGCCGCTCCCAGTGGACGTTCTGCGCCCCCAGGGAGAGGGTCGAGCCCGCCAGCTCCTCCCCCACGGCGGCCAACGCCGTGAAGGGCGGGCAGAGGACCACGTCGGCGGCCACCCCCTCCAGCTCGCGCCGCAAGGCCGCGGCCAGCTCCCGCGCCTCGGCCACCGTCTTGTGCATCTTCCAGTTTCCGGCAAGCAAGGGGGTCCGCAAGGCTCAGCCCTCCCTGTCCTGGAGGCAGGCCACACCCGGCAGTTCCCGGCCTTCCAGGAACTCCAGGGACGCGCCGCCGCCCGTGGAGACGTGGTCGATGCGGTCGGCCAGGCCCGTCCGCTCCAGGGCGGCCACCGAGTCGCCCCCGCCCACCACGGTGAAGCCGTCGCAGGCGGCCAGGGCGCACGCCATGCCCTCGGTGCCGTGGGCGAAGTTGGGCCACTCGGCCACGCCCATGGGGCCGTTCCAGAACACGGTGCGGGCGTCGGCCACGGCTTCGGCGTACCGCCGCACGGTGAGGGGGCCGATGTCCAGCACGATCCAGTCGGAGGGGATGGCGTTGACGGGGACCACCTTGTGGTCGGCGTCCTCCAGGAAGAAGTCGCCCACCACCACGTCCACGGGCAGGAGGATCTCCTTGCCTTCCTCCCGGGCGCGGCTGACGAGATCCTCGGCCGCCGGGATCATCTCCTCCTGCACCAGGGACTTGCCCGTCTCGTAACCGAGGGCGCGCAGGAAGGTGTTGGCCATGCCGCCCCCGATGGCCAGCCTGTCCACTCGGTCCAGGAGGCGGCGGAGGACCGTCAGCTTGTCGGAGATCTTGGCGCCGCCCACGATGGCCACAAAGGGCCGTTCCGGCGACAAGAGGGAGCTCAGGGCCCGGATCTCCTTCTCCATGAGGAAGCCCGCCACGGCCGGCAGGTGGGCCGCCACCCCCGCCGTGGAGGCGTGGGCCCGGTGCGCCGCGCCGAAGGCGTCGTTGACGAAGAGGTCGGCCAGGGAGGCCAGGCGGCGGGCGAAGTCGGGGTCGTTGGCCTCCTCCTCGGGGTGGAAGCGCACGTTCTCCAGCAGCAGGACGTCGCCGGGCCGCAGGGAGCGGGCCATGTCGCCGGCTTCCTCCCCCACGCAGTCGGGGGCGAACCCCACCGGCGCGCCCAGCAGGCGCTGCAGGTGCTCCGCCACGGGGCGCAGGCTGTAGTTTAGATTGGGCTGGCCCTTGGGCCGACCCAAATGGGAGGCCAGGATCACCGCGGCGCCCCCCCGGCGCAGGTGCCGGATGGTGGGCAGGGCGGCCCGGATGCGCGTGTCGTCGGCCACCCGCCGCTGGCTGTCCAGGGGTACGTTGAAGTCCACCCGCACCAGCACCGTCTTCCCCCGGACGTCCAAGTCGGCCACCGTCTTCTTGTTCATCCGCTCCCCTCCTCGCCGTGCAGCGCCGCCTCGCCCACGGTGTGGACCTTGAGCAGGTTGGTGGAGCCCGACACCCCCACGGGCACCCCCGCCGTGAGCACCACCAGGTCGCCGGTCCTCACCAGGCCCGCCCGCAGGCACTCCCCGATGGCCTCGTTTATCAGCTCGTCCGTCCAGGCCCGCCCCTCGATGCGGAGGGGGAACACGCCCCAGGTGAGGGCCAAGCGCCGGGCCACGTGCGCATGGGGCGTCGCCGCTATGATGGGAACCCGCGGGCGGTACTTGGCCACCATGCGCGCCGTGTAGCCCGACTGGGTGATGGTGATGATGGCGGCGGCGCCCAGGTCCTCGGCCGCCGTGCAGGTGGCGTGGCTGATGGAATCCGTCACCGTGTGGAGGGGTTCGGGGACGGGGCGCGGCGTCACCTCCCGGCGCGCCACCGCCTCGTCGGTGCGCTCGGCGATGCGGGCCATGGTGAGGACGGATTCCACCGGGTAGAGGCCCGTGGCCGTCTCCGCCGACAGCATGACGGCGTCGGTGCCGTCGAGGATGGCGTTGGCCACGTCGCTGGCTTCGGCCCGCGTCGGCCGGGGGCTCCGGATCATGGACTCCAGCATCTGGGTTGCCGTAACCACGGTGCGGCCCGCCCGGTGGCAGCGCTCGATGATGCGCTTCTGGATGAGGGGGACCTCCTCCACCGGGAAGTCCACGCCCATGTCGCCCCGCGCCACCATGACGCCGTCGGCGGCCTCCAGGATCTCGTCGAGATGGGCCACGCCCTCGTGGTTCTCGATCTTGGCGATGACCTGGACGTCGCCGCCGGCCTCCCGCACCAGGCGCCGCACCGTCAGCACGTCCCGGGCGTCGCGCACGAAGGAGGCCGCCACGAAGTCGGCTCCCTGCTCGACGCCGAAGCGGATGTCCTCCACGTCCTCGGGCGTCAGCACGGGCAGGTCCAGCCTGGCGCCGGGCAGGGTCAGCTTCTTTCTGTCGCTGAGGAGGCCTCCGTGGACGACCCGGCAGCGGATCTCCGGGCCGTCCACCTCCTCCACCTCCAGGGTGAGCTTGCCGTCGTCCAGCAGGAGCAGGGAGCCGGGCGCCACGGCGGCGGGGAGAGGGGGAAAGGGGACGTGCACGCGCTCGGAATCACCGGCCACCCGCTCAGTGGTGAGAACGAAGCGGGACCCCGTCTCCAGGAGGACGCCGCCCCCGGCGAAGGTGCCGATGCGGATCTCGGGGCCCTTGGTGTCCAGCATGACGGCCACGGGACGGCCCGTCCGCTCCCTGGCCTCCCGGACCAGGCCGATGGTGGCCGCGTGGGTGGGCCGATCGGCGTGGGAGAGGTTGATCCGGGCCACGTCCATGCCCGCCTCGACCAACCGGCACAGGACGTCCAGCGAGCGGCTGGCCGGGCCGATGGTGCAGACTATCTTGGTCCTCCTCAAGCAGCACCTACCCTCTCCCGCGGGCGAGGCCGCCGCACCGGGCCGCGCGCTTGTGTCAGAGGCCGCGCCGGCCCAGGTACCTGACCAGGTCCACCAGGCGCGCCGAGTAGCCCCACTCGTTGTCGTACCAGGCGGCCACGCTGACCAGGTCGCCGTCCACCACGTACGTGGAGAGGGCGTCCACGACGGCCGAATGCTCGGAGCCCTTGTAGTCCGTCGAGACCAAGGGTTCGTCGCTGACGGCCAGGATCCCTGCCAGCGACCCCGACGCCTCCTCGCGGAAGGCGGCGTTGACCTCCTCGGCCGTGACCGACTTTCCGACCAGGGCCACCAGGTTGACCAGCGACACCGTGGGCGTGGGGACGCGCAGGGCGAACCCGTGGAGGCGTCCCTTGAGCTCGGGCAGGACCAGGGAGACCGCCTTGGCGGCGCCGGTGGTGGTGGGGATGATGTTGAGGGCCGCCGCCCGAGCGCGCCTCAGGTCGCGGTGGGGCAGGTCCAGGGTGACCTGGTCGTTGGTGTAGGAGTGCACCGTGTTCATGAAGCCCTTCACGATCCCGAAGCGCTCGTGGAGGACCTTGGCCACCGGCGCCAGGCAGTTGGTGGTGCAGGAGGCGTTGGAGATGACGT
>CAYXQP010000053.1:0-10060 GCA_964467515.1 uncultured Eubacteriales bacterium
TTGACAAACGTCAACAGGGGAATACGATGCCTGTCGTAATGGCAAGTCAGTAAGGAAAGGAGGTGACAACGTGCAGGCTAGGCGGTGGTTCCTCGTTCTAGTAACGGTGTCGGGGCTCCTTCTTTCGAGTGCTGCGCTAGCCGGGGCGCCCGGCGGCGCTGACAGAGCGAACAAGGGCCAGACTGTCTCCCAGGTTGCCAAGGGCGTGAAGAACACGCCCAAGGCTCCCGTCGACAGGAGCGTCAAGAAGACTAGGAAGAACGCGAAGGTTACGAGGAAGGCGGTTCGGAAGACGGCGCACCAAAAGGCCAGGGCGGGGACCGTGAAGAAGTGAGAGGTTTATATGATTTGCCGCGATGGTCGGCGCAGAAGGGCAACTGGCTGGTCAGATGGCCTTCTGCGCCGGCATAATGCTGGGTAGGTGGTTGCGACCGTGTCCTTCGGGCGGGCATTGGAACAACTCATGGCCGAGCGCGGACTCTCCCAGCGGGAGCTGGCCAGGCTGGCAGGTGTGGATCACTCCTTGGTGGCGCGCGTAATCAAGGAGGAGCGGCGCCCCACCAGGTCCTTCATAGAGGCTGTTGCACCGTATGTCGGGCGTCGTCCCAGCGATCTTTGGGCGATGGCTACGGATGCCGGTGCCGAAGAGGTGCGGAGGGAAGATCGGCTCGCGTGGGTGATGAGCGATCTCAAGAGCTTCATGCCCGGGCCGGATGAGGTAGCCAGATTCGAGGGTTGGGCGTCCCGCCCACCGGTCCGTGACCGGCTGGATCGGGTTCTGGGTCGCCGGTTCCGCGAACTGGCGCCCTTTCCATGGTTGTGGGAGAAGGTCTTGGCCCTGCGTGCGAAGCTGGCCGAAGGGGGTACGCCGCCGTCCCACGCGGCTCTGGCGGCGGGGGCGCTGCTCTACTTCCTGGCCGTGCTGGACGCTGTTCCCGACTTCACGGGCCTTGGGCTTCTGGATGACGCAGCGGTTCTCTACTCGGCCTGGAGCAGCCTGTGCAGGCCCGGCCTGGGTGGTGGAGCGGGCAATCCTCCGCCGGCGAGGGAGGCGTCGGGAGGAAGTGGCGGAGGAGCGCTGTCCGTGTAGAAGAAGAACCACGCCATGATAGGACGAAGCGCTTTCATGTCGTCAGCGATCCTCATGGTGCTCGTGCTGCCAGGGGCGTGCCTGGCGAGAGTTCCCACCGGTGGGCCGGTGGTGGCCGTGCCGGTCCTTGCCTATCACCACGTACTGCCGGCCGAGTTCCTTGATCCCCGTGCTCATCCCGCGCTGGCTGCGGATTCCTACATCGTCTCCCGCGAACAGTTAAGGTCGCAGCTTGAGTTCCTTCTAAAGGAGGATACATCACCATCGACGCCCGAGACCTTGCTGCTTACCTGGACGGAAGAGGCAAGCTCCCTCTTCGGCCCGTGCTGATAACCTTCGACGATGGTTACGAAAGCTTCTACCGCTATGTCTTCCCTGAATTATTGAGACGCCGCGCCAAGGTTACCCTCTTCCTCGTCGTGGGAAGGGTGCGCGAAAGGCCGGCCCCTTTCAACCCGCTCGCCATGCAGATGCTATCCTGGTCGCAGGTGCGCGAGATGGCTGCCACGGGTCTCGTGGACGTGGAGGCTCACTCCTTCCGTTTGCACGGCGACGCCCCCGGGCCGTCCCCGCTTCTCCGGACTGCAAGTGACGCGGTGCTCGCTGACTTCCGGCAAGCCAACGAAGCCATCGCTCGCCACCTGGGGCGCGTGCCCGTGGCCTTTGCTTATCCGCATGGGAGCTACAACGGGCGTATAAAGGAACTGGTGGCAAGGGCGGGTTATCGCCTCGCTTTCCGCAACGACGGAGGGCGCCCGGCGCGGCCCGGTGACGACCGTTGTCTCCTTCCCCGTCTGGAGGTGAAATTAGGCTTTGCCCTCGCGCTGGCTTTGCAGAGGAGCGCTGGAACGCCCCAGCATTTGGGCGGGCCGTGGCGGCCCGGCGCCGGTGAGGAGGCAGGTGGCACCCGTGGCCACCGCGGACCACGCGGTGGGTCTGAGCCATCCTGGCGGCCTCGCGGAACTGCTGGGCCAGGCGGCGGACGGCTCGGGCGGGGATGGGGACCCCATTGGGCGGAGCGCGGGGCCGCCTGGCAGTGACCGTCTGCGCGCCGCCCCCCACGGCTTCCCCTGCTGGGTTCGTGGTCTTTTAGGTCGATCGCGGGAAGGAACTTGTCCAGCCGGGCGTCAAACTAGGCAGCGGCTACCACGGAGGCCGACCCGGGCTGCCGTCCGAGCTTCCCCACCTTGCCCTGGCGGTTGCCATCGCCGCGGGTCTCCGGTGGACCTCCACGGGGCGGCGACGGGCCGGATGGTATCCTAAGCGGCGGGCGGGGGCAGGGACGGCGGGGGCGGCGCGGGCGCGGCCGGCAGGAGGGGCGGGAGGGGCTGGGCCACCAGGCGGCGCGGATCGAGGCCGTTGCCCAGGGTGGGGTAGCCGCGGCCCCGGTGCGGGTCGGCCAGGAGGGTCCCGCCGGCGTACAGCCGCGGGGTGCGCCAGATGGTGAGGAGGGCGCGCCAGTGCGGCATCTCCTGGTAGCGGTCCGGCCAGAGCCGCCGCGCCACCTCCCGGACGCGGGGGGCGTAGCGGGGGCTCATGGACGGGAAGATGTGGTGCTCCACGTGGTGGGAGAAATTGAGGTGCAGCACGTCCACCCAGCGGGGGACGCGCACCGTCAGGCTGTTGGCCAGGGGATCGTTGACGGGCGTCAGCGGGTTGAGCTGGTGGTTGGAGGCGATGTAGCTCATGACGCCGAAGTTGGCCACCAGGAGCGGTATCAGGTACAGGTAGGTGAAGTGGTGCGGCCCCACCAGGAGGAGGAGGCCGACCCACGCGATGACCGGCACGGCGAACTGGCCCAGCACGAGGAGCCGCCGCCGCCAGGGGAAGGCGGGGGCGTACCGGATCAGCACGGCCAGGCCGTGGTAGGAGAACCAGATGAAGAGCCCCAGGGCCTGGAGCACGCCCCGGACGGCGGGGTGCAGACGGTAGAACCAGCGGACGGCGGGGCGGTGGCGGTAGTCGTCCACGGTGCCCATGGCGTCCGGGTCGGTGGTGGGCACCTGGGTGTGGCCGTGGTGCATCCGGTTGTGCCAGTGGCGCCACAGCTCGGGGCCGATGGAGAAGGGGAAGAGGCAGAGACCACCCAGCACATCCTGCCAGCGATGGGACGCCACCACGCTGCCGTGCAGGATCTCGTGGCCGAGGAAACCCAGGGAGACGAAGGAAAGCCCGATCAGGAGCGAGAGCAGGAGCCGCACCGGCCAGGGCGGGCCGACCAGGAGGAGCAGGGCCGCGCAGACGGCCACCACGGCCAGGTGGGGCAGGAACCACAGCAGGCGCAGGGGAACGGGACGAAAACACTCCGCGGGCAGGTGCGACCGCAGCGCGGCGGCGTAGTGGCGGCGGTGGAACAGCTCCAGCGTCAGAGGCTCCTCTCGCGGATGCCGCTCGGGCGGCGCCCGGACCGCGTCCCATTGTAAGGGACGGCGCCCCTTTTGCGAAGGGGGTGGCGGGCGGAAATTTTCAAGGGTTCCGCCGGTGACCCCGCGGCCGCCGCTGCCCCCGGGGCCGCCGCTGCCCCCGCGGTCCCCGCTGCCGCCGGCGGCGCGGTTTCTCCGGCACCGGCTCGGGCGCGCGGCGGCGCGGCTTGCGGTCGCCGCGCTCGTCCTCCCCCTCCTCCCGCTCGTCCTCGTGCCCATAGCGCCGCATGGTCTCCGCCATTTCCCGCAGCCGCCGGTCCACGAGGCCGTTCACCGAGTCGGGCGGATAGGTGCCGTCGGGACGGCGCTCGCCGGCCGGCACGCCGGTCAGGATCTCGATGCCCTCGTCCACGGTCCGGACCGCCCAGACGTGGAAGCGCCCCTCGGCGACGGCCTGCCGCACCTCCTCCTTGAGGAGGAGGTTGCGGACGTTCTGGACGGGGATGACGACGCCCTGCCGGCCCGTCAGGCCCTTGCAGCGGCACACGTGGTAGAAGCCCTCGATCTTCTCGTTCACGCCGCCGATGGGCTGGATCTCGCCCTTCTGGTTGACGGAGCCCGTCACGGCTATTCCCTGCCGGACCGGCAGGCCGGACAGCTCCGAGAGGAGGGCGTACAGCTCGGCGCTGGAGGCGCTGTCCCCCTCGATCTCGTCGTAGAGCTGTTCGAAGGTGAGGCTGGCCGAGAGGGCGAGCGGCTTGTCCTGGGCGTACTTGCCGGCCAGGTAGGCGCTCAGGGTGAAGACGCCCTTGGTGTGGATGGGGCCGGACATCTCCGTCTCCCGCTCGATGTTGACGATCCCCTTGTCCCCCAGGTGGACGCGGGCCGTGATGCGGTTGGGCCGGCCGAAGACGTAGTCGCCCAGATCCAGGACGGCCAGGCCGTTGACCTGCCCCGGGGCCGTTCCGTCCGTGTCCACCAGGATGGTGCCCTGGCAGATGAGCTCCCGGATCTTCTCCTCGATGCGGTTGGAGCGGAAGGTGCGCTCCTCCATGGCCCGGCGCACGTGACGGGCGCCCACCAGTTCGGCGCCCTCCGCCTCGGCCCAGCTAGCCGCCTCGTAGATCAGCTCCGTCAGGTCGTGGAAGCGCGTGGACAGCTTCTCCTGGTCCTCGGCCAGGCGCGAGCTGTGCTCCAGCACGAGGGCCATGGCCTCGGCGTCCAGGTGCCTGATCCCCTCCCGGGAGCAGAAGCCGCTGACGAAGGAGGCGTAGAGCCGCATGTTCTCGGGGGTGCGGTCCATCTCCACGTCGAAGTCGGCCCGCACCTTGAAGAGCTTGCGGAAATCCTCGTCCCACTGGTAGAGGAGGTGGTACACCCACGGCGCGCCGATGATGACCACCTTGACCCGCAGGGGCATGGGCTCCGGCTTGAGGCCGGCCGTGGCCATCAGCCCCAGGTGTTCGGCCACGTTCTCGATGCGGATCTCCCCGGTCTTGAGGGCCCGCTTGAGGGCGTTCCACGAGAAGGGATTGGCGAAGAGCTCGTGGGCGTTGAGGACCAGGTAGCCGCCGTTGGCCAGGTGCACGGCGCCGGGCTTGATGAGGGTGAAGTCGGTCACCAGGGTGCCCACCTCGCCCCGGTACTCCACCTTGCCGAAGAGGTTGTAGTACGTGGGGTTGGTCTCGAAGACGACGGGCGCACCGCGGGAGGCGGCGTTGTCCACGAAGAGGTTGACCCGGTAGCGCAGGAAGCGGTCCCGGGCGACGGGCCGCACGGGGAAGGGCAGGGGTGGCTCCTCGCCATCCTCGCCGCGGAAGAGGTCCAGGTTCTCCACGATGTCCTGCTGAACGTTGTCGAGGTAGGTCAGGACCGGTGGCAGCTCGCGGTACTTTTCCTTGAGCTGGCCCACCAGGTGCCCCACGGCGTAGAGGCCCGTCTCCCGCTCCAGCTGCCGCAGGGCGGCCCGCGCCTCCTTTTCCAGGTTGCGCACGCGCCGGATGGTCTCGGCCACCAGGTCCTGCAGCGCCCGGCTGCGGGCGGCCAGGACCTCGCGCTCCTCCTCGGGCAGGGCGGCGAACTCCTCGGGCGTCACCGGCTCGCCGCGGCGGCCCAGGGGGATGGTGAAGATGCCCGTGGGCGTCCGCTGGACGGCGAAGCCCTGCCGCCCCGCCTCCTCCTCCAACGCCTCCCAGTTGCTGTGGATACTGCGCTCGAACCGCTCCACGATCTCGGCCCGGCGCTTGTCCCACTCCTCGCTGTCGAAGGCCCGGCGGACGGAGGTGCGGATGTCCTCCACCAGTTCCTCCATGTCCCGCTTGAACTCGGACCCCCGGCCGGCGGGGAAGCAAAGGCAGGTGGGCTGGTCCGGCCGCTTGAAGTTGTAAACGTAGCACCAGTCCTGCGGAGACGGCTCGCTCGCGGCCGCCTGGCGCAGGCGCGTCAGGGCGTAGGTGGTGCGACCCGTCCCCGACCGCCCCGAGAGAAAGAGGTTGTAGCCGTGGTGCCGCGCCCGCAGGCCGAACTCCACGGCCCGCACCGCCCGCTCCTGGCCGATGATGCCCCGCTCCAGGGGTTCCACCTCGGCCGTGCTGCGGAAGCCGAAGACGTCCGGATCGCAGGGCGCCGAGAGGCGCTCCGCCGGCAGGCGCCAGCGCGCCGCCCCGTCACCGTTGCCGTTCCTCGCCACGTCCATCCCCCCGCCGTGTCCTGCTATATTCTCGCTTGGGAGTGCGAAACCTGCCACTGCGGGGGGCGATGGGGTGCGGGCCGATGCCGCCGCTCGCCGCGCGCGCGGCTTCCTCCGCTGGCTGGCCTCGGTGCCCGCAAGCCAGCGCTGGGCCTTCGCCCTCCTCGGCGTCAACGCCTTCGGCACCGCCTACGGCGTCTACTGGTACCACGAGCAGCTGGCCGCCACGCCGCCCTGGCTCTGGCCCCTGGTGCCCGACTCCCCCCTGGCCACTCTCTACTTCGCCCTCTTCCTGGCCTCCCTTTTGCAGCGGTGGCCGGCGGGAAGGGGTCGCGGCCCCTCCGCGGACCCTGCCGGGGCGGCGCCGCCCCTCCGGCCGCCGCGGCCCTGGCTGGCCGCCCTGGCGTACCTGGCCAACCTCAAGTACGGGCTCTGGACCCCCGCCATCATGGTCCAGTTCTGGGTAGCCACCGGGCAACTGACCTTCGAGGGCGCGCACCTGTCCCTCTCGCACCTGGGCATGGCCCTCCAGGGTTTCCTCTACCTGCGCTCTTACCCGCCCGGCCTCCTGCCGGGCCTGGCGGCGGCGGCCTGGCTCTTCCTCAACGACTATGCCGACTACTGGCGGGGGCTACACCCCCTCCTGCCCCTTCCCGAGGCCACCGGCTTCGCCGCGGGCGCCGCCGTCCTGCTGTCGGCGGTGGCACTGCTCCTTTTTCTCGCGCGCGACAGATTATGATAAATGACTTTCCTTCATCGGTTATGATACTCTACATCGGAAGGGTTCACGGTGCGAAATCCGGCTGCCGCTCCCGAGCGGCCGCCTCCACGACGGCGGGGCGGCGCCGCGCGGCCGGCTTCCTCGGGCGGTGAGGGGCGTGACCCTGGAGTCCATCAACCGGATCAAGATCCTCACCATCATGGCGCCCATCGCTTACTTCGGCGGCCTGGAGGTGCTGCGCGAGCGGCTGCTCGAGACCTACCTCACCCACCCCCAGGTGACGGCCATCGTCATCGTCGTCACCACGGTGGCGGCCCTCCTCTTCACCGAGTTCGTCTTCAGCCTCATCACGCGCATGGAGCACCTCCTGGACCGCGAGCGCCAGCGCATCACCGCCATCTTCCGGCACACCTCGGACGCGGTGCTCCTGGTGGACGAGGAGGGGCGCGTGACGGCCATGAACCCGGCCGCCTACCTCCTCACCGGCCTTTCGCCCGACGACGTGCGCGAGGGGCGCGTGGCCGCCGCCGACGTGCTGCCCGGCGACGGTGTCCGTCCCCTCTGGCGGGAGGCCGGGGAGCGGGGCGCCCTGCCGTACTTCGAGAGCGTGGTCCGGACGGCCGGCAAGGAAGAGGTCCCCGTGGCGGGGAGCGCCGCCGCCATCCCCGCCCCGGAGGGGGGCAGCCAGGTCGCCTTCATCCTCAAGGACTTCAGCGAGAAAAAGGCCCTGGAGGCCGAGGTGCGCCGCCGCCAGCTCCAGGCCGAGGGTCTCTACCGCATCGGCCTCACCCTCTCCTCCCTGAGCCGCTTCGACGACAACCTGGGCCTGGTGCTGGACGAGGTTCGCCAGATCCTGGGCGCCGGGAGCGCCGCCTGCCTCCTCTTTGACGAGAGCACGGGGGAGTGGTCGTGGCGACCCACGGGCCGCGAGCTCTCGGCTTCCCCCCGCCAGGTGGAGAAGCTGGCCCGCCAGGCCATGGCCGCCAAGGAGCCCGTCGTCTCCAGGGCGCGCGGGGAGCGTCTGCTCCTGGTGCCCATCCTGCTGCGGGGCAGGCCCGTGGGGGTCCTGGCGGTGGGCGCGCCGGAGCAGGGGGAGTTCTCCACCGCCGACGCCCTCTTCCTCTCCAGCGCCGCCACGCAGGTGGCGGTGGCCCTGGAGAATCGCGAGCTGTACGCCCGCGGGCAGAGCCAGGCCGTGCTGGAGGAACGGGAACGGGTGGCCAAGGAGATGCACGACGGCTTCGGCCAGACCCTCACCTACCTGACGGCCATGGTGGCCACCGTGGAGCACCTCCTGCGGCGCAGCCGGGTGGACGAGGCCCTGCGGACCCTGGCCGACGCCCGCTCCATGCTCAAGGAAGCCCACGAGGAGGTGCGCATGGCCATCTTCAACCTGCGCCAGCGCCCCGACGACTCGGACTTCGTCAAGGAGGTGCGGCAGTTGGCGGAGCAGTTCTCCCGCCAGTCGGGCATCGAGGCGGAGTTCGTCTGCGAGTGCCCCCAGCCGCTGACGCTGCCCTTCGAGAAGAGCATCCAGGTGCTGCGCGTCATCCAGGAGGCCCTCAACAACGTCCGCAAGCACTCGGGGGCGCGTCACGCCACCGTGCGCATCGCCCGGCGGGAGGACACGGTGGAGGTGAGCGTGCGCGACGACGGCCGCGGCTTCGACCCGGCCAGCGTGGAGCAGAGCGACCGCTTCGGGCTGCGCATCATGCAGGAGAGGAGCCGGGACATCGGGGGGGAGCTGCACCTGGAAACCGCTCCGGGTGCCGGCACCACGGTGCGGCTGGTGGTGCCCCTGCGCCGCTGGGCGGCGGCGCGCGCGGGCTGAGACTCGAGATGGGGGAAACGCCGCGCCGGCCGCCGCCGGACGGCGGGACTCCGCGCGGCGACGAGGGTGGCGCGGCGCCCGAGGGGGAGGGGTTTCGATGGTGATGTCGAATGAGGTGTGGACGGCCGGAGCGGCCGTCGAGGGACGGGGGAGGGAAGGGGAGAGGTTGGAGCCCATCCGCGTGCTCCTGGTGGACGACCACGTCCTGGTCCGCAAGGGTATCGCCGCCCTCCTGGCCACCCAGGACGACATCCAGGTGGTGGGGGAGGCCGGCGACGGTTACGAGGCCCTGGCCAAGGCGGAGGAGCTGATGCCCGACGTCATCCTGATGGATATCAGCATGCCCCGCTGCGACGGCCTCACCGCCGTGGACCTGATCAAGAAGGAGATGCCCTACGTCAAGATCGTCATGCTCACCTACTCCGACGATGACGAGAACCTCTTCGAGGCCATCAAGCGAGGGGCCAGCGGTTACCTCCTCAAGGACCTGCAGCCCGAGGTGCTCATCAACAGCATCCGCGGCGCGGCGCGGGGGGAGGCGCCCATCTCCGGCGTAATGGCGGCCAAGCTCCTGCGGGAGCTGAGCCCGGGCGAGGGCCGGCCCGAGGAGGCCGTGCGCGCCCGCCGGGAGGTCGGCGAGATGGTGGAGCAGGCCCGGGACCGCCGGGAGGACCTGCTCACCCGGCGGGAGCGCGAGGTGCTGCAGCTGGTGGCCGAGGGGCTCTCCAACCGGGAGATCGCGGAGCGGCTCTACATCGCGGAGAACACGGTCAAGAACCACCTGCGCAACATCCTGGAGAAACTTCACATGCAGAACCGGGCCCAGGCCGTGGCCTTCGCCATCCGTCAGGGGTTGCTGGACGACCGCGGCTGAGGGGAGAGGTCATCGTCCGGCCGGTGCGCGGTACGCCGTCCCGGCGGTTGTCGCAGGGGCCACGTCCTCCTCGCGCACGGGCGGGTAGTCGGGATCGCCGCGCGGGTCCACCCGCGCCGGCTCGCCCTGCCGGTAGAGGTCGCCCAGGGTAAGGAAACGATATCGCCGCGTCTTGAGGTCGGCCACGACGGCCGGCAGCGCCTCGTGCACCTGCCGGGAGGAGTCGCTGGCGTGGAAGAGGACGATGGCCCCGGGGAAGGCGAGCTTCCGCACCCGCTGCACCATGTAGTCGGCGCCGGGGTTCTTCCAGTCCAGGCTGTCCACGGCCCAGATCACCGTCTCGTAGCCGAGGCTCCGCGCCGTCCGCACCACCAGGTCGTCGAAGTCGCCGTTGGGCGGCCGGAAGAAGCGGGGTGTTTGCCCCGAGAGCCGGGCCAGGATGGCGTGGGTGCGCTCGATGTTCTGGCGGATGTAGCCGGCGTCGTACTGGCT
>CAYXQP010000054.1:0-10007 GCA_964467515.1 uncultured Eubacteriales bacterium
CTCACATTCAAGAGGACGCAGGTTCGATCCCTGCACCGCCCACCACGCACTCCCCAAAGTTACAGCGCTCGAGCCCGGGGAGCACGGGGCCGTCATGACGCAGGGTTTCCCCGCGGACAGGCACCTCATAAGATGGCACGGGGCATCGACGCCGACGCCGGCTGGAGAGGCATCTCTCCAGAGGCAAGCGGCGGCCCCAAGCTCATTCCCGCCGGCGGAAGGAGCTCCGCAGTTGCGCGCGGCGACGGTGGTGGTGCCCGTCTACAACCAGCTGGACTGCACCCGCCTGTGCCTGGAGAGCGTCTTCCGCCACACCGACGTCCCCTTCGAACTGGTGGTGGTGGACAACGGCTCGCGGGACGGCACGACGGCCTTCCTCGCCGGGCTCCGCCCCGTCGCCCCCTGCCTGGAGCGGTGGCAGGTGGTGAGGAACCCCGTCAACGCCGGCGTGGCCCGCGCCTGGAACCAGGGAATCAGCGCCACCGCACCCGATCGGCCCGTCTGCTTCCTGAACAATGATGTCCTAGTCACCCCCGGCTGGCTGGGAGCCGTGCTGGGCTACCTGGAGGAGCACCCCGAGAGCGGCATCGTCAGCCCTCACGTGCTCGACGGCGAGCCCCCGGCAGGTTACCTGGAGGCGGCCGCCGTCCACGCGGCCGCTCACCGAAATCACACCGACGAGGGCTTCCACGGTTGCTGCTTCGTGGTGAGCCCGGCGGTCCGCGAGCGGGTGGGCCGGTTCGACGAACGCTTCCAGGTGGGCACCTGGGAGGACGTGGACTACTGCCACCGGGCGCGCCTGGCCGGCTTTCGCCCCCGCGTCACCCACCGGGCCGTCGTCCATCACCTGGGCAGCAGGACCATGAGCGCCGTCGCCGCCGAGCTGGGCGGCCGGGATCTCAACCTGGAGAACCTCCGGCGCTTCACCGAGAAGTGGGGCATCCGGCTGGGCAACTTCCGGGTCAGCCACAGCACCCTCCTCACCTGGTGAGGCCACGGCCGGCCCTCGGCGCCGGGGCGGCCGGCGCGGGGTATCGGGGCGGCCGGGGCGGTGTGCCGAGGCGGCCGGCCAGCGGCCCTTTTTCGCCGCAGCGCCCCCCGCCGCGGCAGGAAAACATCGCCCGGTGGCCGAATCTCGCCCTATGCGCGCCGACGAAGCCGAGCCCGGTTTCCTCCGGGTGGCCCTCGTGCAGCTCAACCCGACGGTGGGCGACATCGGGGGCAACGCGGCCGCCATCCTGCGGTGGCTCGAGGAGGCGCGGCGCCGCGGTGCGGAGTTGGTGGTCTTCCCCGAACTGGCCGTCACCGGCTACCCGCCAGAGGACCTGGTCTTCAAGCCCGCTTTCCTCCGCGACAACCTGGACGCCGTGCGCCGCCTGGCCGGCGCCACGCGGGGCCTCACGGCCGTGGTCGGCTTCCTCGACTGGGAAACCGACGTCTACAACGCCGCCGCCGTGCTCCACGACGGCCGCTGGGCGGCCACGGCCCGCAAGGTCTACCTGCCCAACTACGGCGTCTTCGACGAAGACCGCTACTTCCGCGCCGGGGAGCGCGCCCTGCTGCTGCGCCTCGGCGACACGGGGATAGGCGTGGGCATCTGCGAGGACATCTGGTACCCCACGGGGCCCGTCCGCGCCCAGGCCCTGGCCGGCGCCGGCGTCATCGTCAACGTCAACGCCTCGCCCTACCACGTCCGCAAGGGGCGCTTCCGGGAGAAGATGCTGGCCACCCGCGCCTCCGACAACTGCGCCTACGTGGTCTACGTTAACATGGTGGGCGGCCAGGACGAGCTGGTCTTTGACGGCCAGAGCCTGGTGGTGAGCCCCACCGGCCAGACCCTCCTCCGGGGCCGGCCCTTCGCCGAGGAGCTGATCCTGGCGGACCTGGACCTGGGCCTGCCGGCGCGCGTGGCCCTGCACGACCCGCGCCTCCGCAAGGACCGGGCCCGCGCCCGCGAGGTGGAGCCCTTCCCCGTGGAGGAGGTGCGCCTGGAGCGCCTCCCGCCGCCCGCGCGCCCGCCCCTGCCGCCCCGCGGGGAGGAACCCGAACCGGACGCGGCCGCCGAGATCTACGACGCCCTGGTGCTGGGCACGCGGGATTACGTGCGCAAGAACGGCTTCCGCGGCGTCCTCCTGGGTCTCTCGGGCGGCATAGACTCGGCCCTCACGGCCTGCATCGCCTGCGACGCCGTGGGCGCCGACAACGTCCACTGCCTCTTCCTCCCCTCCCGCTACACGGCGCGGGCCAGCGAGGAGGACGCCCGCCAAGTGGCGGCCAACCTGGGGCTCGACCTCGTCACCGTGCCCATGGACGATCTCTTCGCCCGCTACCTCCGGGAGCTGGCGCCCCACTTCGCCGGGCGGCCCGAGGACACCACGGAGGAGAACATCCAGGCCCGCATCCGCGGCACCCTCCTCATGGCCTTCTCCAACAAGTTCGGCTGGCTCCTCCTCACCACGGGGAACAAGAGCGAGCTGTCCACGGGCTACGTCACCCTGTACGGCGACATGGCGGGCGGCTTCGCCGTCCTCAAGGACGTGCCCAAGACCCTGGTCTACGCCCTGGCCCGCCACCGCAACGCCCGCGGCCCCGCGCCCGTCATCCCCGAGCGCGTGCTGACCAAGCCCCCCTCGGCCGAGCTCAAAGGGGACCAGAAGGACACGGACACCCTGCCCCCCTACGAGGTGCTGGACCCCATCCTGCGCGCCTACGTGGAGGAGGACAGGAGCCTCGAGGAGATCGTGGCGGCCGGCTTCGACCGGGAGACGGTGCGGCGGGCCGTGAGGATGGTGGACCGGGCCGAGTACAAGCGGCGCCAGGCTCCGCCGGGGATCAAGATCACGCCGCGCGCCTTCGGGCGCGACCGCCGCATGCCCATCACCAACGGCTACCGCGAGTAGGCCGGGCGTCCCCGGGCCGTCTCCCCCGACGACCGGCCCGGCAACCCCGCCGGCCGGGCGCCGAAACGCCCCCGGAGCGGCGTCTCACCGCCCGCGGATGTCGAAGAGCCCCTGGCGGGGCACCGGCCCCACCACGATGCCCTCGGCCAGGGGCACGCTCTTGGCCACCTGCACACGCTCCCGCAGGAAAGGGGCCACGGCCTCCAGCTCCGCCGTCACCGCCAGGGAGACCACGTGCCGCGTCTGGTTGATGCCCGCCTGCTCGAACCGCGATTCCACCGTCGCCCTCACCGAGCCCACGGACTGGATGCTGACGGCCAGGGCCGGCCCCCGCGCCGCCAGCAGGCGGCTCTGGAGCACCTGGCCCAGGGGAAGCCGGAGGTGCTGCTGCTGCAGGCGCCGCAGCTCCGCCGCCACCGCCTCGGTGACGCGGGCCGCCAGGCGGTTGATGGCCGCCGTGTTGGGCTGGAGGAAGGTGACCTGTCCCTCGGTACCCGTCCGGATGGTGTAGAGGTCGGTGTACCCCACCGGCTCGACCTCGGCGAGGATGGCCCGGTCCATGGCCTCCGTGGCCGCCCCCGCGATGAGCTGGCGGACGGCCGCCTCCACCGACGGACGCAGCGCCTCCTCCACGGCCGCCAGGCCGACGGCGGCCACCAGCAGGAGCAAGAGCAGCAGGCAGCCCAACCGGCACAGCACGGCGCCGCCTCCCGTGTTTCCTCTATGCGGGCGGCGGTCACCGCAGACTGCGCCGCCCGGGACGGCGACGCAGCCACCCTCCGCCTCCACGTGCGACCGCCTTGCGGGAGGAGCCGGAGGTCCCTTCCGCGAATAGGCCTCCAACGCGTCTATCCGCAAAGGGGTGTAAGGCGGGTTGTCCGGCCTCCATTTAGTTCCAGACGACATGCGTCGCCTCTACGAGATACGAGAGTGGCGCAACGCCGTAGCGGTGCTGGCGGGCGTCCACCCGGTGGAGTGGAACGACATATTGGAAGTGTTGCGAGGCTTCCGCCTACGGAAGAGCGCTATTCTGGCGGGCGGCGGGGCAAAGACGAACGGTATCGCCGGTGCCATCGATGAGGGGTTTTATGATCGAGGCTGGCAGGAAAAACCGTTCGACATCAAAATTATCGTAGACGGCACAGAGCACCCGAGTCCCACTCACAGTGTGGACTGTTACAAAAATAAGGTTGCCGTAGAGGTGGAATGGAACAATAAGGATACTTTTTTCGACCGTGATTTAAACAACTTCCGGTTGCTCTTCGAACTCAGGGCGTTGGACGTGGGCGTCATCATAACCAGGTCCGACGACCTAACCGACCTCTTCAGGGACCTGGTTAGGAGTGGGCGTATATCAAAGGACAAGTACGTGGACAGCACAACGCACATGGGAAAGCTGCTACCCCGCATCGAGGGTGGCGGCGGCGGGGGTTGTCCGATCCTCGCCTTTGGCATTACGAAAGCCCTCTATGAGGAGGACGTAGAATGAAGGATCTGGTTAGCGAACTAGCTTCAGTAGCTGCGAGGGAGAAGTTTGGCGCCATTCTCGTGGACCCTCCGTGGCGGTTCCAGAATCGGACCGGCAAGGTGGCGCCCGAGCATCGCAGGCTCCACCGGTATCGGACCATGACAGTAGAGGAGATTATGGAACTCCCCTTGCCCCAACTCTCTCTCCCCCAGTCCCATCTCTATCTGTGGGTGCCGAACGCCCTGCTCCTGGAGGGACTCGAGATCATGCGCCGCTGGGGATTCACGTACAAGACGAATCTCGTCTGGTACAAGGTCCGCAAGGACGGCGGACCCGACGGGCGCGGTGTTGGCTTTTACTTTCGCAACGTGACCGAGATGGTCCTCTTCGGGGTGCGGGGGTCTTTGCGTACCCTGCCACCCGGCCGCCGCCAGGTAAACATCATAGTGAATCAGAAGCGCGAACACTCGCGCAAGCCGGATGAGTTGTACGACATCATAGAACGATGCAGCCCCGGCCCCTATATAGAGTTGTTTGCCCGTGCGAGGCGCCGGGGGTGGACAGCGTGGGGAGACGAGGTGGACACGTACGAGCAGACACGGCCCTTCCACCAAGGGTACGGCGTTCCCCGGCTGGTACCCGCCGGTTGGCACCAAATGGGCCTGCTCACCCCAGAAGGCTCAGCCCATAGAGGGCTGCCACGGCGACCGGCACAGCTTACGCCCGAACGAATGGGCCGCAGTGAGTGAGTTCGCGGGCACAAAACGATCTATCGCTCAAGGAACGCGGAGCCGCACGGCGCGGCGGCGGCCCACCTGGAGGACCATGCCGTCCCGCACCGCCACCTGGGCCGCCGGATCGGCCAGGCGCTCCCCGTCCACCCGCACCGCCCCCTCCTCCACCTTGCGCCGCCCCTCGCTCGTGCTGGGGACGAGGCCGGCCAGCTTGAGGAGCTGCGGGAGCCACACGCGCCCCCCGTCACCCTCCGGCAGGGGCACCGCCACCTCGGGCATGTCCCGCGGCAGCTCCCGCAGGCTGAAGCGGCGGACGAACTCCTCCTCGGCCCGCCGCGCGGCCTCGGCGCCGTGGTAGAGGGTGACCAGCTCGCGGGCCAGGCGCATCTTGGCGTCCCGCGGGTTCACCCGCCCGCCGGCCATGCCCTCCTCCAGGGCGCGCACCTCCGCCAGCGGCACGTCCGTCAAAAGCTCCAGGTAGCGGACGATGAGACGATCCGGGATGGACATGGTCTTGCCGTACATGTCGCCCGGCGGCTCCTCGATGCCGATGTAGTTGCCCACGCTCTTGCTCATCTTCTGCACGCCGTCGGTGCCCTCCAGGATGGGCAGGAGGAGGGCCACCTCCGGCTCCTGCCCATAGGCCCGCTGGACGTCCCGCGCCATCATGAGGTTGAACTTTTGGTCCGTGCCGCCCAGCTCCACGTCGGCCTCCAGGGCCACCGAGTCATACCCCTGCATGAGGGGATAGAAGAACTCGTGCACGTGGATCTGTCGGTGCTCCCGGTAGCGGGCGGCGAAGTCGTCACGCTCCAGCATCCGCGCCACGGTGGTGCAGGAGGCCAGGCGCACCACCTCGGCAAAGCTCATGGGTGCCAGCCAACGGCTGTTGAAGTCGATGACCGTCCGCTCCGGGTCCAGGATCTTGAACACCTGGCGGGCGTAGGTCTCGGCGTTGGCCCGCACCTCCTCCTCGGAGAGCTGGCGCCGCGTCTCCGAGCGTCCGCTGGGATCGCCGATGCGCCCCGTGAAGTCGCCGATGAGGCAGACCACCCTGTGCCCCAGGTCCTGGAACTGGCGCAGCTTGCGCAGCACCACCGTGTGCCCCAGGTGGATGTCGGGCGCCGACGGGTCGAGGCCGAGCTTCACCCGCAGGGGCCGCCCCGTCTCCGCCGCGCGAAGGAGCTTTTGCCGCAGCTCCTCCTCCGAGACGATCTCGGCCGCCCCGCGCCTCAGGATCGCCAGTTGCTCCTCCACATCGCCCTCGCCGATCCGCACCGTCCGCCCTCCGGATCACCGCCGTCGCGCCCGTCGGGACGCATCCCCGCAACACCGCCCGCCCTCGGGATCGCCGCCGCCGCCCGCTCCGCGCGAGAAGCCGGCCGCGTCCGGCCGCTCCCGTCGCAACCGCCCGCGCCGGCGCAGGCAACAACCGGCGGGATTATAGCACGGGAGCCATGCTCCCTCGGCGAAGCTCGGCGTATAATGAACACTTGGTCGCGGGGGCGAGGCGGTGTCTGCGAAAGGCCGGAGGAAAAAGGGCCGCCGTTGGCGGCGCTGGCTCCTGGTCGCCGCCCTGGGCCTGGGGGCCGTCATCCTCGCCGGGGCGGGCGCGGCGGCCGCGCTGCTGGCCGGCGCCCTGCGCGGCTTGCCGTCGGTGGCCACCTACCAGCCCCGGGTACGCGCCTCCTCCTTCATCCTGGACCGCAACGGCGAGATCGTCACCCGCATCCTCGGCGCCGAAAACCGCCAGCCCATCCCCCTCGAGTGCCCCGCTCGGCCGCCGGCCGGGGGGCAGACCGGCTCGTGCGTCCCCAAGCACGTCCAGGACGCCTTCGTGGCCGTGGAGGACGAGCGCTTCTGGCAGCACCGAGGCGTGGACGCCGTGGCCGTCCTGCGCGCCCTCTACAACGACCTCCTCAACCGGCCCCTCCAGGGCGCCAGCACCATCACCCAGCAGCTGGCCCGCAACGCCTTCCCCATCGGGACGGAGCGCACCCTGCGCCGCAAGGTGCAGGAGGCCTTCCTCGCCCTGGAGCTGGAGCGCCGCTACACCAAGAAGGAGATCCTGGAGATGTACCTCAACCAGATCTTCTTCGGCCGCGACGCCTACGGCATCGAGGCAGCCGCCCGCACCTACTTCGGCAAGCCCGCCCGCGACCTGAGCCTGGCCGAGGGGGCGCTCCTGGCGGGGCTGCCCCAGTCCCCCAACTTCTACGACCCGGCCCAGAACCCGGCGGCGGCCCTCCGCCGGCGCAACCTGGTCCTGGACCTCATGGTGCGCAACGGCTTCGTCACGGCGGCCATGGCGGAGGCGGCCAAGCGCCAGCCGCTGGGGGTCAAGCCGCCGCCGCCCCGCACCTACCCCGCTCCCCACTTCGTGGACTACGTCCTGGCCCAACTCCTGCGCCGCTATCCGGCGGAGAAGGTTTACGGGGGCGGACTCCGGGTCCACACGACCCTGGACCTTCGCATCCAGCAGGCCGCCGAGAAGGCGGTCCGGGACGTGCTGGCCAGGGAGTTCCCGCCCGGCAAGGGGGGGGAACCGCCCCAGGCCGCCGTCGTGGTGCTGGAGCAGGAGACGGGCTACGTGCGCGCCATGGTGGGCGGGCGCACCCACGACCGGACCCTGGAGCTGAACCGCGCCTGGTACGACGAGCGAGCCGGCTGCTGCGCCCGCCAGCCCGGGTCGGCCTTCAAGCCCCTGGCCGTCTACGTCCCCGCCCTGGCCCAGGGCATGACGCCGGCCACCGTCATCGAGGACCGGCCCGTCAGCTACAAGACGCCCCAGGGCACGTGGCAGCCCAAGAACTACGACCGGATCTACCGCGGGCCCACCACCATCCGGGAGGCGGTGCGCCGCTCCGTCAACACGGTGGCCGTGCAGACCCTGGAGAAGGTGGGCGTGGCCGAGGGCCTGGCCACGGCCCGCAAGCTGGGCATCTCCACCCTCGTCACCGCCGGCGCCGCCAACGACCAGAACCTGGCCCTGGCCCTCGGCGGGCTGACCAAGGGCGCCTCCGTCCTGGACATGGCGCGGGCGTACGCCGCCATCGCCAACGGGGGCTACCGCCTGGAGCCCGTGGCCATCCTGCGGGTGGAGGACTCCTACGGGAACGTCCTGGAGGAAAACCGGCCCCGCAAGGAGCGCGTCATCAAGCCCGAAGTGGCCTACCTGATGACGGACATCCTCCGCACCGTGGTGGAGCGGCCCCGCTCGGGCGGCTGGCTGGAGAACTGGGGGACGGGCGAGGGAGCCAAGGTGCAGGGCTGGCCCACGGCCGGCAAGACGGGCACCACCGAGGAACAGCAGGACGTCTGGTTCGTCGGCTTCACCCCCCGTTTGACGGCCGCCGTCTGGATCGGCTACGACAATCCGGAGAAGCCGCGGAAGCTGCCCCCGCGCTTCGCCGGCGGACGCCAGCCGGCGGCCGTCTTCAAGAGCCTCATGACGGCCGCCCACGCGGGGCAGAAGCCGCCCAAGGAGTTCCCCCTCCCTCCCGGAGTCAAGCTGGTCCGGGTCCAGGTGTCGGCCCTCTCCGGCCTGCGGCCCGGGCCGGACACGCCGCCCGAGATGGTGCGCACGGAGATCTTCCCCGCCGGCAGGACCCCGACGGGCACCGATCCCGGCTGGACGCCCCTCCGTGTCTGCCGCGACAAGCCCGAGCTGGCCTACGAGGAGGGCTGCTCCTGCAAGCCGGTGACCCGTTACTTCAGAAAGGCCGACGGCGGTTCCGGCCTCCCGCGCGTCACCTGCTCCGGCAAGGCCCTGCCCCCGTCCGCCCCCGAGGGCGAACCGGCCGCGCCGCCGGGCCCGACCGCTCCGCAGGAGGGGACGCCGTCCCCCGACGCGGGCGGCTCGAGCGGGAGCACACAGGAGGGAGGCGGACAGGGTGGAGGCACCACTCCGGGCGGGCAGGGCGATGAAACCGGGGGCGAGGGGGGCGGTGCCTCTCGACCCGGCTCGCCCGAGAACCCGCTGGAGGTGACCGCGGCGGCGGGCGTCCTCTCGCCCGCCGTCCTCACCGCACCGGCAGGGATCCTGACCCTGCGCTTCACGGCGCGCGACGCGAACCACCGTCTGCGCATCGCCGACCTGGGGGTGGCCTTGGACCTCCGGGCAGGTGCCGGCGCCACGGTGACGGTCCGGGCCCAGCCCGGCTCCTACCTCGTCACCTGCGACCTCCACGAGGGAGAGGTGGCGCGGCTCATCGTGGAACCGTGAGGCCGGCGGCCGGCAACCCGCCCGCCGGCGCCGTCAGGGGGAAACCTTCAGGTCCGCCACCGTCACGCCCGCCCCGCCCTCGCCCACTCCAGCCAGGCGGAACCCCTCCACTGCGGGGTGCCGGGCCAGGAAGTCGGCGACCGCCCTTCGCAGCGCGCCCGTCCCCTTCCCGTGCACGATGCGAACCCGGGGCAGACCGGCCAGCACCGCGTCGTCCAGGTACTTGTCCAGGCGGGCCAGGGCCTCCTCCACGGGCAGCCGGCGCAGGTGCAGTTCCGCGCCCACGGTGTGGGCCTTCTCCCGGGCCAGGCCCGCCCAACCCTGCCGGAGAGCGGGTCCGCCGCTTCCCTCCGCTGCACCGCCCTCCCCCCCGCCGTCGCCGGGCGGCACGCGCTCCAGAGAGGCCACGGGCACCTCCAGGCGCAGGGAACCGGCCCGCACCGCCACCCGGCCGCGCTCGTCGGGACCGGCCTCCACCACGCCGACCCGCCCCGCCGGGGAAACCCAGACCACCGCGCCCGGAGCCACCTCCCCGGGGGCAAGGCGCTCCCCCAACCCCGTCGCAACCCGCTCCCCCTCCCGGGCCAGGCGCCGGCGCCCCCGGACGGCGGCCTGTCGAGCCTCCTCGGCGGCGCGGGCGGCCTCCTCCGCGGCCCCGGCGGCGGCCAACTCCCGCGCGC
>CAYXQP010000055.1:0-9984 GCA_964467515.1 uncultured Eubacteriales bacterium
GAGGCGAGCGGCAGCGCGGCGGCGGTGAGCGGGGGCGGCGCGGCGGCGGCCGGCCGGCAGGGCGCCCGCGGGGGAGGCGCGGGGTAGGGGTGCGGCTCGTGGACACCCATGCGCACCTGGACTTCCCCCAGTTCGCCGGCGAGGAGGAGGCGGTGCTGCGCCGCGCCGCCGCGGCGGGGGTGACGGCCGTCGTCACCGTGGGCACCACCGTGGCGGCTTCGCGCCGGGCCGCGGAGCTGGCCGAGGGCCTGGACGGCGCGGCGGGCGTGCGGGTCTACGCCGCCGTGGGGATTCACCCCCACGAGACGGAGGCGGTGACCGAGGGGGCGTGGGCCGAGCTCGAGGAGGTGGCGCGCCACCCGCGGGTCGTGGCCCTAGGCGAGACCGGCCTCGACTACCACTACGACCGGCCGGCGCGGGCGGTCCAGGAGGCGGCCTTCCGCCGGCACCTGGACCTGGCGCGGCGGCTGGGGCTGCCGGTCATCGTCCACGCCCGGGAAGCCTACGCCGACGTGTACCGGGTGCTCCGCGAGGAAGGGGTGCCCGCCGGCGGGGTAATGCACTGCTTCGCCGGCGACGAGGCCGACGCCGCGGCCGCCCTGGAGATGGGGCTCTTCGTCTCCTTCGCCGGGCCGGTGACCTTCAAGAACGCCGAGCGGCTGCGCCGGGTGGCCGCCGCCGTGCCCGTGTCCCAGCTCCTGGTGGAGACCGACTGCCCCTTCCTCTCGCCCCACCCCTTCCGCGGCCAGCGGAACGAGCCCGCCCGCGTGCGCCTGGTGGCGGAGGCGCTGGCTTCCCTGCACGGCCTGACGCCGGGGGAGCTGGCCGAGGCGACGGCGGCCAATGCCGCCCGCCTCTTCCGGCTGGACGGCGCCGCCGGTGGCGGGACCGCCGCCGGACCGGCGTGAGGGCCGGCCACCGGGGAATCCGTCCCCCGTGACGCGCCCGCGCGCGTCCCGTCCGCCCGGCGAGCTTCCGCCCCGCGCGGCCGCCCTCTGCTCCCCCCGCGCCGTGGCGGAGATCCTGCGGCGCCACGGCTTGCGGGCGAGGAAACGCCTGGGACAGCACTTCCTCGTGGACCGGCGGGTGCTGGCCGCCATCGTGGGGGCGGCCGAACTCACGCCCGCCGACGCGGTGCTGGAGATCGGTGCCGGCCTCGGCACCCTCACCCTGGCCCTGGCAGCCCGGGCGGGGCGGGTGGTCGCCATCGAGGTGGCGAGGGAACTGGCGCCCGTCCTGGCCGAGACGCTGGCGGGCGTCGCGTCGGCGGAGGTCGGCCACGCCGCGGGCGGGGGCCTGGATCGGTCCGCCGCTGGGACCAGCGGGGAGGTCGTCCCCGTGCGCCTGGTCTTCGGCGACGCCCTGCGCCTGGACCTGGCCCGGCTGCTGGCGGAGGAAGGGGCCGGCCGGCGCTGGAAGGCCGTCGCGAACCTCCCCTATTACGCCACGGCGCCGCTCCTGGCCCGCCTCCTGGGGCTGCCCCTTGACCTTCTCGTCCTCACGGTGCAGAAGGAGGTGGCGGAGCGCCTGGTCGCCGCACCGGGCAGCCACCGGTACGGGGCGCTGACGGTCTTCGTCGCCTATCACGCCGCGGCCGAGGTGGTCGCGGCGGTGCCGCCCCGGTCCTTCTACCCGCCTCCCCTGGTCGCCTCGGCCGTGGTGCGCCTGCGGCGGCGACCGGCGCCGCCGGTGCCGGTGCCGGCGCCGGTCCTCTTCGCCGCGGTGCGGGCGGCCTTCGCCCACCGGCGCAAAACCCTCGCCAACGCCTTGGCCGCCGAGCTGGCGCCCCCCGGCGGGCGCGGCACCGTGGAGACCGCCCTGGCCCGGGCGAGCCTGGACGCCGGGCGCCGCCCCGAGACGCTCTCGCTGGAGGAGTTCGCGCGGCTCGCCGGGGCGCTGCTGGCGGAGGGTTGGCGCCCGGCAAGGACTGGCGACGCTCGGGCAAAGATGGAGGGGGACGGCGGCGTCGAAAGCAGGTCACGCAAATGATGTAAAATACAAGGTCGGGGAACGACGGCAGCCTCCGGGCGAGGCGGTGGCCATGAGCAAGTTCTTCAGCCCGACGCAGGGGCAGCTCACCTTCGACGAGATGTTCCGCGAGATCCTGCGCTTCATGGACGAGGATCCCGAGGGGGCCTACAAGGTTATCGTGGGGACGGATTCCCAGCTCCGCGACGACACGTGCTTCGTCACGGCCGTCATCGTGCACCGGCTGGGCAAGGGGGCGCGCTTTTTCTATCAGCGCCGCCGTCAGGAAAAGATCCTCTCCCTCCGCCAGCGTATCTTCTACGAGGCCTCCCTCAGCCTGGGCCTGGCGGGCCGTCTGGCGGACCGCCTGGCCGGCAACGGTCACGCCGGCCTGGACGTGGAGATCCACCTGGACGTGGGCAAGCAGGGCGAGACCCGCGACCTGATCCGCGAGGTGGTGGGCATGATCACCGGGAGCGGTTTCGACGCCAAGATCAAACCCGATTCCTACGGGGCGTCCAAGGTGGCCGACAAGTACACCAAGTGAGGCCGGTGGGGGCAGGCGCCGTCCCGGGCCCGCCGCGGGCCGGGCCGCGAGCAGGCCCGGCCGGGGTCGCGTCGCCGCGGGTCAGCGCTTGATCCGCACGAGCCACCCGTCCCACTTGGCCTCGGCGCCGAAGGCGACGGGGATGAAGGCGACGGGGACGTACAGCCGGTCCAGGATCACCTTGCCGGGCAGGGGCTTGTTCCCCGCCCGCACGCACTCGGGGAGGGCGGCCACGTAACAATACTGGAGCGCCTCGTGGTAGACGGTGGGGGCGCCATCGAGGGTCTTCCTGGCGCCGTTGACGGTGACCGTCCTGGAACCCGGCTTCACCACCACGGTGCGCTCCTTGCCGTCGGCGCCGCGTCCCGCGAGGGTGACCGCCCTGGCCTTGGCATCCCAGCGCACGGCGAAGCCGAAGGTGTTCTCGGCCAGGGCCGCCAGGGGGATCATGACGGTGCCCGACGGCTCCACGCCGGGGTAGCCGTCCGGGAAGCAGACGTAGTCCTCCCCCTCCACGAAGACCCCGTTGGTGGCGTGCTTGAGGGGTGCGGGGACGAGCCTATGGGGCGGCGACTCCTTGCCCAGCCGGGCGCAGGGGTCGTAGGGCCGGCCCACCAGGTCGCCGCCCCCGGGACCGGCGGGTGGCTGCTGGTCCGGCGGCGTCTGGGCCTGACCGGGGCCGGCCGCCGGGCCCGCCGCCATGAGGGCGGTCAGGACCAGGGAGGCGGCCGCGCGCGCTGCCAGAAGGCGAGGAGTCATCACCTAGAGGATAGCACGCCGACGCCGCTCCTCTGAACCTCCCCCTCGCTTGAGCGTGGCTCCGGCCGACTGGTTCCGAGGGGAACCCGGCGGTCGACCGCTGCCTTGGCCGGTGCCAGTGGCTTCCCTTGACTTGCCCCCTCCAGGCATCTATACTAATGGCCCTTTTGACAGACCCGGCGAATTTTGTTATCATAGTGTCGTCCGCGCGGTGCCTGGGGGGCGGCGGTCTGCGACGTGGGGGTGGGGGGTTTTGGAGCTCAGCGCCCGGGATCCACTTCTGGACATCAAGCGGGGCCTCGAGGGACTGGTGGGCGAGAGGGTGCGCGTGACAGCCCACAAGGGGCGCCGCCAGGTGGTGGAGCGGGAGGGCACCCTCGAGAAGACCTATCCCAGCCTCTTCGTCATCAGGCTCGACGACGGTCCGGTGGCCCGGCGCGTGACGTACACCTACACGGACGTGCTGACGGAGATGGTGAAGCTGGCCGTCTGCGACACGGAGAGCGGCCACTATGTCCCCTTCTCCATGGCGTGACCGGCGGGTCCGGTGATCGCCGCTGCGCCGGCCCCGCGTCCTGCTCCGCGTCCTGGCCCCCGCCAAGGTCAATCTCTCCCTGGAGGTGCTGGGGGGCAGGCCCGACGGTTTCCACGAGGTGCGCACCGTCCTCCAGGCCGTCGATCTCTTCGACACCGTGACCTTCCTCTCCGACGAGCTGGGGGTTCCCAGATTGACCGTCTCCGCCCTCCCCGGCGTCGAGGCGGGTCTGCCCCTGGCCCGAGGGGCCGACAACCTGGCCCTGCGCGCCCTCACCCTCGTCGAGGAGGAGATCGGCTGCCGCCTGCCGCTGCGCATCCACCTGCGCAAGCGCATTCCCGTGGGGGCCGGGCTGGGGGGCGGCTCCAGTGACGCCGCGGCCGTGTTGTGGGGGGTTTGGCGCTTGGCCCACCTGGGCTGGGACCGCCGCCGTCTGGCCCGCCTGGCGGCCCGCCTGGGCGCCGACGTGCCCTTCTTCCTCCGCGGCGGCACCGCCCTCGGGGAGGGGCGGGGGGACGTGGTGCGGCCCCTCCGCTTCCTGGGCCGCTGGCCGGTGGTCCTGGTGCGGCCTCCCCTGGCCATTCCCACCGCCGCCGTCTACCAGGCCCTCGCTCCTTCCCCGACGCCGCCCGCCCGCGGCCGGGAAGCCCTCCTGCGCGCCGTCCGGCGCCGCAACAAGGAGGCGGTGGCAGCCGTGGTGGGTAACGCCCTGGAGGAGGCCGCCTTCTCCCTCTTTCCCCAGTTGCGGCACGTCAAGGCCGAGCTGGCGTCCCTCGGCGCCCTGGCGGTAGGCCTGTCGGGCAGCGGCCCGACCTTCTTCCTCCTGGCGCGGACCATGGTGGAGGCCCGGCGCCTGGCGAGGTCGGCAACGGGTCCGGGGTGGTTCGTGCGCGTGTCGCGCTTCTATCACAAGGGCGTGGGGGGAGAGGACCCGGCTGCCGGGCGGCGGCGGGCGCCACGGAGGTGAGACCCCGGTGCGGGCCCTGTTGCTGGCCGGGCGACCCAACACGGGGCGGCTGAGGGGGGCGGACGGCGCCGCCTGGGAGGCACTGATCCCGGTGGCCGGCAAGCCCATGGCCCTGTGGGTGGCGGAAGCCCTGCGCGGATGTGCCGCGGTGGACGCCGTGTGGGTGGTGGGTCCCCCCGAGCTGGGCGAGCTGGTGCCGTGGGCGAGCCTCGTGTCTCCCGCCGCCACGCTCCTGGAAAACCTGGAGCGGGGCCTGGCCGCCATGGGTGGCGAGGGGGACGAGGGGGTGCTGGTGGTGGGAGGCGACGTTCCCCTGGTCACGTCCGGGGAGGTGGCCTCCTTCCTGCTGGCCTGCGCCCGCCGGCCGGCGGACGTGCACTATCCCGTCGTGCGCCGAGAGGCATGCCTGGGACGCTACCCGGGGGCCAGGCGCACCTGGGCGCGGCTGCGGGAGGGGACCTTCACCGGCGGCAACGCCTTCCTGCTGCGGCGGTCCGCGGTGCCGGTCCTCCTCGGCCTCCTGGACCGATTCTATGCGGCGCGCAAGAGTCCCGCCCGCCTCGCCCTGCTCCTGGGACCCGGTCTCCTTTTCCGTTACGTCCTGGGACTCCTCTCGGTAACCGCCGTCGAAGCCCGCTTTCACCGCCTGACGGGTCTCGTGGGCCGGGCCGTGGAGTTGCCCGAACCCGGACTGGCTATGGACGTGGACCGCCCGGAGGACCTGGCCCTGGTCCGGAGGGTGCTGGCCCGCGCCTCCTGAGGCGTGCCCCTCTCCCCGCCGGCCCCCGTTGGTTCGAGGTAGCGGTGAAATTTTCCTCCGCCCAGCAGGAATTGCCAATGCATTGGAGAAATGTAATATAGCGGAGGGGCCGGCCCCCGCAGGAGGTGAGGGAAGAGGTGGAGATAACCGAGGTGAGGTTGAGGCGCGCTTCCGGTCGGGGTCGGGTGCGGGCGCTGGCCTCCGTGACCTTCGACGATGCCCTGGTGGTGCACGGGGTCCAGGTCATCGAAGGGCCGTCCGGTCTCTTCGTGGCCATGCCGGCGCGGCGCACCGAGCGGGGCGAGTACCGCGACGTGGCCCACCCCGTGACGGCCGAGGCGCGGGAGAGGTTGCAGCGGGTGGTCCTGGAGGCGTTCGGGGCGTGGTGCGCCGAGGAGGGGGCGCGGGCTGCTTCGGCGTGAGGCGGCCTCCGGCGGGTCGGCGCGGCACCCGGGTCCGCGGCGTGCTCCCGGAGGAGGATGCTCCTCCGGGAGCACCGCCCCACCGGAGGCCGAGAGTCAACGGCGGGCGCTGCGGCCACGAATGATAGAGGGATGAGCCCGCGGAGCAGCGAAACCTTGAGGAGCGACGTCGCGCCACCGGCCGGCCGCCCGGGTCCCTTGCCGATCGGGCTCAGGTGCCGTCTCGGCCGACACACGCGGGGAGGCAGGCCCGAGGGACCCGACGTGGCCGAGGTGCTCGTGGCCGGGTCGGATGCGGAGAGCGGCCTCGTCCTGTTGGAGGGCGTGGCGGGCGAGCTGCCCTGGGGCGATGGGCCCGCCGTGTTGCTGGCCGTCCTGGAGGGCGAGCCCTGGTACCTCGAGGGGAGCCTGGAGCCGGGCGGGGCGGGGAGGGCGGCGCTGCGGGTCCTTTCGGCGCGGCGGGTGGAGGAGCGCCGGGAGACGAGGGTCGCCATCCCCGGTGCGCGCGTGACCCTCCGGGGCAACGGTATCTTCCTCGACTGCCCCGTGCTCAACATCAGCGCGGGCGGCCTGCAGATCCGCCATGGACAGGAGCTGCCGCCTGGCACGCGGGTGGGGATGCTGCTGCGGGTTCCCCTGCTGTCGCCTCTGGAGGTGGGGGGGCGGGTGGTGTGGACCCGCCAGGAGCGGTTCGGAATGGCCAGGAGCGGCATCCTCCTGGACGACGACGTGCCGGCCGCCGTGCGCGCGGACCTGCGGCAGGTGTGCCAGTTCTATGCGCTCCTGAGCGCCGGCCGACGGCAGGCGGGGGGTGAGGACCAGCCGTGAGCATCCGCCCTCTGCGGCGGTCCGGCGAGGCCCGCAGGACCATCGTCACCCTGGCGGAAGCCTTTCGGCGCTGCCTGCTGCTGCCGGGCGCGGTCGGCGAGCTGGTCACGGGCGGCAGGTCCTCGCTCCGGCCGCCAGGCCAGGGTGCGCGCGCCCTTCGTTTTCAGGTGGTCAAGGTGGACGTGCCTCGCAACGGCCTGGTCGTCACCGTCCCCCTGGAGACGGAGGCGGTGGCTCCCGGCGACCAGGTCCGCCTCTTCTTCGCCCGCGACGAGGGAGTCTACGTGGGAGGCGGGGTGGTGCAGGAGCGGCTCTTCTCCCGGCAGGAGCGGGTACCCCTGCTCCACGTCTGGCTCCCCACCCTGCGCCTGGTGCAAGAGCGCCGGCAGGCGCGGGTGCACGTGCCCGGTGCTCGGGCGACCCTGACGCTGGGGGGGCGCACGGCGGAGGCCCTCGTGCTCAACCTCAACGCGGGGGGCATGATGATCCGCACCGCCGCCGAACTGGCGGTAGGCGCCGAGGCCGAGGTGAGCCTCCTCCTTCCCTGGTCGCCGCCCCTGGCGGTGCGGGGCCGGGTGATATGGGTGGAGGAGGTGGGAGGGGTCGCCACCGGTCTCGCCGGCGTCCGCTTCGAGGAGGCGGAGGGAGAGGTCCTCTCCCGCCTCCGTTCCCTGTGCCAGGTCTACCAAGCCATGCGCTCCTGACGCGACGGGCGGGGGGCCAGGTGCCGGCGCCGCTCGTCCGCCGGTTCTCTCGTGGCGTGGGACTAGCAGGGGAGCGTCAGGCCATAGGGCAAGCCACCCGCCACAGATAGTCCGTTTAGACACCAAACATCCAGGCAAACCCCGTTTTTTGCGGCCGTTCTCACTAGTACGGCTCCTCCTCGCGCTTTCCGTGGCAATGACAGGAAGCCTAAAATGCAGGCACAGTTCCAAGACGAATCTACTATATTAAAGCAAATTAAAAATAGCGAAAGGAGGTAAACGAGCGGGAAAAGCGAGATCAAGGGCAGGTTCTTTGTGGCGTGTCCATTGGCGATGGGGGCCGGGAGGCCCCCGGCGGGACGACTCGGGAGGGAGGGAAGGTCATGTCGGCAGTGGCGGGGAGGGCGGAGGCCGGGCTGCCGGTCCGTTCCAGCAGGGCCGACAGCGGCTTCCTCGGCTGGATCAGCACCGTCGACCACAAGCGGATAGGCATCCTCTACTTCGTGACGGGGGTCCTCTTCCTGGTGGTGGGCGGCATCGAGGCGCTCCTCATCCGTGCCCAGTGGGCGCGCCCCCTCAACAACGTCATAGTGGGGGAGACCTACAATCAGGTTCTCACGCAGCACGGGACCGTGATGATCTTCTTCGCGGCCACGCCCATCATCTGGGGCATCTTCAACTACGTGATGCCGGTCATGATAGGGGCGCGCGACGTGGCGTACCCCCGGCTCAACATGATGAGCTGGTGGTGCGTCCTCTGGGGCGGCATTCTGGTAAACCTGGCGTGGTTCATGGGCGGGGCGGCCGACGCCGGCTGGTTCGCCTACGTGCCGCTCAGCACCAAGGCTTTCTCCCCCGGCGTGGGGATGAACGCCTATCTCGCCGGCGTGCAGCTCGGCATGGTGAGCACCATGCTGACGAGCCTCAACTTCATCGTCACCATCTTCCGGTTGCGGGCGCCGGGCATGACGTGGATGCGCATGCCGCCGCTCGCCTGGTTCACCCTCATGACTGCGGTGCTGGCCCTGACGGCGGGCATCCCCTTCATGCTGGGGATGATCCTCCTCTTCTTCGACCGGACGGTGGGGACCCAGTTCTTCGCGCCCGGAGGCGGCGGGGACGTGCTCCTCTGGCAGCATCTCTTCTGGCTCTTCGGGCATCCGGAGGTGTACATCCTCCTCCTGCCGCCCTTCGCCTGCATCTCCGAGGTGGTGTCCACCTTCGCGGGGAAGCCCCTCTACGGGTACCGCTCCATGGTGGCGGCCATCGGCACCCTGAGCGTCCTGGCCTGGATCGTGTGGCTGCATCACATGTACGCCACGGGGGCCGGCGCCACCATGAACACGGCCTTCGTCATCGCCACCAAGGCGGTGTCGGTGCCGGCGGCCATCTTCGTCTTCATCTGGCTGGGCACCCTCTGGGGAGGCAAGCTCCGCTTCACGCTGCCCATGCACTACGCCACGGGGTTCTTCTTCATGTTCTACATCGGCGGCCTGACGGGCCTCGTCAACGCCAGCTCCAGCGTGGACCGGCAGTTCCAGGACAACATGTGGGTGGTGGGCCACTTCCACTACGTGGCCATCGGCGCCATCGTCTTCGGCCTCCTGGCGGGCGTGACGTACTGGTGGCCCAAGGCCACGGGCCGCATGCTCAACGAGGCCATCGGCCGGCCCGGCTTCTGGATCCTCTTCCTGGGCTTCAATCTCACCTTCTTTCCGCAGCTCATCGCCGGCCTCCTGGGCCAGCCGCGGCGCATCTACACCTACATCCCCGAGAGCGGCTGGGGTCCCTTCAACGCCATCGAGACGGTGGGCGCCTTCATGCAGGCGGTGGGGATTCTCATCCTGGTCATCGCCTGGATCGAGAGCCTGGTCAGGGGCCGCGAGGCGGGCAACGACCCCTGGGACGGCCGCTCCCTGGAGTGGGCGGTGCCCAGCCCGGTGCCGGCCTACAACTTCGCGCGGGTCCCCCAGGTGCGGGCCCTGGACGCCCTGGCCTACGAAAAGCAGCACGGTAACGGCCAGATGCTGCCGGTGCCGCCGGAGGAGGACCACGGCCGCCACGGCGACCTGGTCCACATGCCCTCGCCGTCCTTCATGCCGGCGGTGGTGGGGCTGGGCCTCTTCATCGGTTTCTTCGGCGCCATGACGACGAACTGGCCCCTGGCTGGCCTGGGGCTCGTGGTGGCGCTGCTGGGCTGCCTCGGCTGGGCCCTGGAGGACGCCCGCGGCTACTACCTCAAGGTGGAGGAGGAGGTCGCGGTCCGGGCCTGAGGCAACGGGGTCGCGGAGCGGCCCGTCCCCGGCGGTGGCGGTGGGCGGCTTCCCCCAGTGTCGCCACCGCCCGCCGGGGAAAGAGGCGGTGGGGAGCGGAGCCGGGCATCCGGCTCCGCTCTCTTCTTGCGGCGAGGCTGGTTTCGCACCGGGCGGCCGTGGCGCGTCCCGATCCGCTCGCCGCCCGTCAGGGTGGGGGGCGGCGCGCGGGCGGGGGCGGC
>CAYXQP010000056.1:0-9915 GCA_964467515.1 uncultured Eubacteriales bacterium
GCGGCCCGGGCGGTGGCGGGCGGGGGACGCGGGGCGGCGCCCCCAGGGGCGGAGATGGTGCCGGCGCGCCTGGACGCCCTCCTCTTCGGGGAAGCCCAGTCGCGCGCTGTCGTCACCGTGGAGCGAGGGTGCGTGGCGGAGCTGGCGGAGCTGGCGGCGCGACACGGGGTTCCCTGCCGCGCGCTGGGCAGCGTGGGCGGTGACCGCCTGGTGATCCGGCGGGGAGGAGACGTCCTGGTGGACGAGCCCGTGGCGGAGCTGCGGGAGATCTGGGAGACGGCCCTCGAGCGGCGGCTGGCCGCGGCGGGCGACGGGAGGCGGAGCGGGTGAGGGCGTCACCCGCGCGGCGGGGCCGGGCCGGCCGGCGGCCGGTCGCGGGGGCGAAGGCCCCCGCGGCGGAAGGGCCCGGCCACCGAGAGGTCCGGGAAGCCTGCGGGGTCTTCGGCGTCTTCGGCCACCCCGACGCGGCGCGGCTCACCTACTACGGGCTTTACGCCCTCCAGCACCGCGGCCAGGAGAGCGCCGGCATCGCCACCTCCGACGGCGCCCGGCTTCATCTCAAGAAGGGGATGGGCCTTGTCTCCGAGGTCTTCAACGGCTTCCGCCTGGAGGGGCTGCCTGGCGACCTTGCCCTGGGGCACGTCCGCTACTCGACGACGGGCTCCTCCTCCCTGGCCAACGCCCAGCCGCTCCTCGTCTCCTTCCGCCACGGCGAGATGGCTCTGGCCCACAACGGCAACCTGGTCAACGCCCCGAGCCTGCGCGAGCGTTTCGAGGCCGAGGGCTCCATCTTCCAGACCACGTCGGACACCGAGGTCATCGCCCACCTCATGGCCCGGTCCGGCCGCGCTTCCCTGGAGGAGTCCCTGTGCCACGCCCTGCGGGCGGTGCGCGGCGCCTACGCCCTGGGGGTTCTGACGCCCCACGCCCTCCTGGCGGCGCGGGATCCCCTGGGCATCCGCCCCCTGTCCCTGGGCCGCATCGGCGAGGCCGTGGTGGTGGCGTCGGAGACGTGCGCCCTGGACGCCGTGGGTGCTGAGTACTGGCGCGACGTGGAGCCGGGCGAGGTGGTCATCGCCACGGCGGAGGGGGTGCGGAGCCTGCGCTTCGCCCCGGCGGGACGGCGGGCCCTCTGCATCTTCGAGTTCGTCTACCTGGCCCGGCCGGACTCGGAGCTCCTCGGCGCCAACGTGCACTTGGTGCGCAAGGAGCTGGGCCGCCTCCTGGCGCGGGATCACCCGGCGCCGGGCGACGTGGTCATCGGCGTGCCCGACTCCAGCATCTCCGCCGCGTCGGGCTTCGCCGAGGAGGCGGGCATCCCCTACGAGATCGGCCTCATCAAGAACCGCTACGTGGGCCGCACCTTCATCCAGCCCACGCCCCAGAGCCGGGCGGCCGGGGTACGCAGCAAGTTCAACCCGGTGCGCGAGGTGGTGCGGGGGAAGCGCGTGGTGCTGGTGGACGACTCCATCGTGCGCGGCACGACGCTGCGCTACCTCGTACGGCTGCTGAGGGAGGCCGGCGCGCGGGAAGTGCACGTGCGCATCAGCTCGCCCCCCTACGTGAACCCGTGCTTCTACGGCATCGACACGGCCTCGAAGGGGGAGCTCGCGGGGGCGGGGCGGACGGTGGAGGAGATCCGCGCCGCCATCGGCGCCGACAGCCTGGCCTACCTGAGCCTCGAGCGCCTGGCCGAGGCCACGGGCCGGCCGGCGGGCGACTTCTGCACCGCCTGCTTCACGGGGGAGTACCTGGTGGCCGTGGACGAGGAGCTGGGCCGGAGCGGCAAGCACGCCTTGGAGGGGCTCGCGGTGGGCGGCAAGGGCGCCGTGCCGCGCTGACCGAGGCCGATGAGGGCGCTGCGGACCGAGCTGTGCGCCCTGGAGGATGACCTGCGGGGCGAGGTTCGGGCGGAGGTGGCCAGCCTGCGCGCCGAGATCCGCGGCGGCTCCGGCCAGTCCCTTCAGGCCCCGCGCGACCCAGGCGCGGACGGCCGCGCGCCGAAGAGGAGCCAGAACGGCACCTCCCAGACCCCGGGAACGAGCTCGCGCGCCTCGCGGCCCATGGTGACGATGATCCCGAGGCGCAGCGGCCTTGCGGCCGGCGGACGCAGGGAAGCCAGGACTTGGGCGAGGGGGCGCGCGTCCACGGGATGGGAGCCCCCGCTCATCTTGGCTTCGAGGAGCAGGACGCCGCGGGGACCAAGCAGGGCGAAGTACACCTCCCGGCCGGCCCGGGTGCGGTAGAAGTAGAGCTCCGGAGGCTCCTCCTGCCAGGAGGACCAGCGGAGAAGCTCGTCGAGAACGGCCGTCTCGTAGAGCTGGCCGTCGACGGTCCCCGGTTTCCCCGCCAGCACCGCGGCCAGGGCGGGGTCCGTCCAGTAGAGCTTGGGAGACTTGACGAGGCGGGCGGCGGCCGTCGGGAGGGCCGGCCGCAGCAGGTAGGCCTGGTAGGAGATCTCGAGGAAACGCAGGTAACGGCGCACGGTGTTCACGGCCACGCCCAGTTCGCGGGCCACCTCGCTGGCGGAGAAGAGCTGGGCCGTGCGGCCTGCCAGGAGGTTCTGGGCCAGGGCGAACTCGTCCAGGTCCGCGACTCGTCCCAGGTCGGCCAGATCCCTCTCCAGGTAGGTCCTGCGGAAGTCGCGGAGCCATGCCGTCCGCTCCCCTTCTGGCAGATGGTCGAGGGCGGGATACCCGCCCCAGCGGAGGTGTTGCTCTGCCCGGGCGCGCCAGAGGCGGGCTTCCTCGGAGGTGGGGGGCGAGGTGGCGAGGCGGCGCAGGACCTCCTCGCCCTCGCGCCAGAGGACGTCGAGGGTGCAGCGGGGGACGTCGGCGGCGTCCACCCGCTCGGCGAGGCCTAGCGGCCAGAGCTCGAGGAGCGAAGCCCGCCCGGCGAGGGTCTCGCGGGCCTGGCGCAGGAGGAGGATCTGGGACGAGCCGAGGAGAAGGAAGCGCCGCCCCTGATCGGCCAGCAGCTTGACGGCGTCCAGGAGGGCCGGCTGCTTCTGGATCTCGTCGAGGATCACCAGGCGCCGGCCGTGGTCGAGACGTCGGACGGGGTCGGCGGCCAGCCGCAGGCGCTCGTCCGGGTCGTCGAGGGTCATGTAGGCCGTCTCCGGGCCGCCAGCCGCAGGCAGGAGCTGGCGGACGAGGGTGGTCTTGCCCGTCTGGCGGGAGCCGGTGAGTATCATTAAGCATGGAACGAGAAGAACAGTTGTACAACCTGCACGCCGAGGTGTGCCGGACCCTGGGGCACCCGGCCCGCCTCAAGATCGTGTACCTGCTGGGCCAGGGCGAGCTTTCGGCGGGCGAGCTGGCGGCCCGCGTGGGGGTTTCGCCGGCCAACGTGTCGCAACACCTGGGTGCCCTAAGGGCGGTGGGGATCGTGGAGGCGTCCCGCCGCGGAACGAGGCTCTACTACCGGCTGGCCAGCCAGGAGGTGGCGCGCGCCTGCGACCTGATGCGGCGCGTGCTACTGGAGCGGCTGGAGCGCGAGAGCCGACTCCTCCACGGCGTGCAGGCTGCGCACGTGGCAGGGGGCGGGCGCGGCGCGCGGGGGGTAGCCGGCGCGCGGGAGGAGGGCGGCTGATGGCGCGGATGGTGGCGGTGCTGGGCGGCGGCGTCGGGGGGCTGGCGGTGGCGCGGGAGCTGCGGACGCGCCTCGATGCCAGGGACCGGGTGGTGCTGGTGGAGCGGAGCCCGCGGCACGTCTTCAGCCCGTCCCTGCTCTGGCTCATGGTGGGCAGGCGGGAGGCGCGGCAGATCGCCCGCGACCTCTCCTGGCTGCCGCGGCGCGGTATAGAGCTCCGGCAGGCGGAGGTCAGGGCCATCGATCCCGAGGGGAAGGCGGTGGAGACGGACGCTGGTGCGCTGGCGGTCGACGCCCTGGTGGTCATCCTGGGGCTGGAGCGCACCCTGTCCGGCGTGCCGGGCGCGGCCGAGGCGGCCTACGAGTTCTACTCCCTGGAAGGGGCGGAGCGGCTGCGCCGGGCGCTGGCGGGATTCGAAGGGGGCCGGGTGGCCGTGGCCGTGCTCGGGACGCCGTATAGCTGCCCGGCGGCGCCCTACGAGGCCGCCCTGCTCATGGAGGAGTTCCTGCGGCGGCGCGGGGTGCCCTGCGAGCTCGCCATCTACACGGCCGAGCCTTACCCCATGCCCACGGCGGGCCCGGCCGTGGGCATGGCCCTGCGCGAGCTCCTGGACGCCCGGGGCATCCGCTTCCACCCGCAGGTGCGGGTGAGGGAGGTGCGGGGCCGGAGCCTGGTCTTCGCCGACGGCGGCGAGGCACCCTTCGACCTCCTTGTGGCCGTTCCGCTGCACCGCGCCCCCGAGGCGGTGCTGGCTTCCCCGCTGGCGGGGGAGACGGGGCTCGTGCCCGTGGAGCCCCGCAGCCTGGCCACGCCCTTCCCGGGCGTCTGGGCGCTGGGCGACGTGGCCGCCCTGCCCCTGCCGGGGCGACACCGCCCCGACGTCCCGCTGGCCCTGCCCAAGGCCGGCGTCTTCGCCCACCGGCAGGCGGGCGTCGTGGCCGCGGGCGTCGCCGCCTTCCTGGCCGGGCGCGCCTACCAGGGGAGCCGCTCGGGGGCCGAGGAGCCGCTCCCCGTGGGGTCGCCTGGGGCGAGGCTGCCAGGGGAAGCGGGGTTCGACGGCGTCGGCTTCTGCTTCGTGGAGACAGGGGAGGGGCGGGCGGGCTTCGGCGTGGGGCGCTTCCTGGCCGAGCCCCAGCCCGAGGTGCGCCTCTTCCCGCCCGCGCGGAAGTGGCACTGGGGGAAGGAGCTCTTCGAGCGGGCCTGGCTCGCCTGGGCGGGCGGGAGCCGCGCGGGGGAGGCGCTGACCGGCATCCTCTCGGCGTGGCCGGAGCGGTACCTGGTGGGCGCGAGCTAGCGGGAGCGGCGCGGCAGCGCCGGCCGGAGCCAGACGCAACCGGCGCCGGAAGACGGCCGGCAGGAGAGGGGTGGGAACGTGAAGCTGGGCCTCGTCATCTGCTCCGACGATCCCGAGACGGTGTGGAACGCCTTTCGCCTGGGCGTCTTCGCCCTCAAGGAGGGGGACGAGGTGAGCGCCTTCCTCCTGGCGAAGGGGGTGGAGTGCGACCGCCTCGACACCCCGCAGTTCCCCGTCACCGCGCAGACGAGGGAGTTCCTGGACAGGGGCGGCCAGATCCTGGCCTGCGGCGCCTGCCTCAAGCTCCGGGGCAAGGGCCAGACGGAGCTCTGCCCCCTCTCCACCATGGGTGACCTCCACCGGCTCGTGCGGGAGTGCGACCGGGTGCTCACCTTCTGACCTGAGCATCTCCGACCGAGCGGGCCTGGGATGGCCGTGCCAGCCCGGACGCCTGGGCCGCGCAGACAGGTTCCGTCCTCCTCCACAAGGAGCCAGAGTGCGACGCCCTCGGTCAGGAGATAGCGGTCGAGCGCCTAAACTACAAAAGACCTTAGGGCTGCAGGGGCGTGATGGCCGCCAGGGCCCGGTCCACGGCGGCGGCCGGGTACTCGTAGTCCTCCAGGCGGCCGTGGTTGTAGGCGTCGTAGGCGGCCAAGTCGAAATGGCCGTGCCCGCTCAGGTTGAAGAGGATGACGCGCGGCTCGCCCCGCTCGCGGGCCTCCAGGGCCTCGTCCACGGCGGCGCGCACGGCGTGGGCGGACTCGGGGGCGGGCAGGATTCCCTCCGTGCGGGCGAACTGCAACGCCGCCTCGAAGACGGCCCGCTGGGGATGGGCCCGGGCCTCCACGATGCCGTCCTCCACGAGCTGGGTGATGATGGGGGCGGCGCCGTGGTAGCGGAGGCCGCCGGCGTGGATGCCGGGCGGGGCGAAGGTGTGGCCCAGGGTGTGCATCCGGAGGAGGGGGGTCATGCCCACGGTGTCGCCGAAGTCGTAGGCCACCCGCCCCTTGGTGAGGGAGGGGCAGGCGGCCGGCTCCACGGCCAGCAGGCGCACCTGCCGGCCCGCGAACCTGTCGGCGGCGAAGGGCAGGGCCAGCCCGCCGAAGTTGGACCCGCCCCCGTGACAGCCGATGACCACGTCCGGGTACTCGCCGGCCAGCTCCATCTGCTTTTTGGCCTCGAGGCCGATGACCGTCTGGTGGAGGAGGACGTGGTTCAGCACGCTGCCGAGGGAGTAGTTGGTGTCGGCGCGGCCGGCGGCGTCCTCCACCGCCTCGCTGATGGCGATGCCGAGGCTTCCCAGGGAATCCTGGTCCTCGGCCAGGATGCGGCGGCCGGCCTCGGTGCGGTCGCTGGGGCTGGGGATTACCTGGGCGCCCCAGGACTCCATCATGATGCGGCGGTAGGGCTTTTGCTCGTAGCTCACCTTGACCATGTAAACGGTGCACTCGAGGCCGAAGAAGCGGCAGGCCAGGCTCAGGGCGCTGCCCCACTGGCCGGCGCCGGTCTCGGTGGCCAGCCGGCGGATGCCCTGCCGCTTGTTGTAGTACGCCTGGGCCACGGCCGTGTTGGGCTTGTGGCTGCCCGCCGGGCTGACCCCCTCGTACTTGTAATAGATGTGGGCCGGCGTACCCAGGGCCTGCTCGAGGCGCCGCGCGCGGTACAGGGGCGTGGGCCGCCAGAGGGCGTAGATCTCGCGGACCTCCTGGGGGATGGGCACCCACCGCTCGGTGGACACCTCCTGCTCGATGAGGGCCAGGGGGAAGATGGGGGTGAGGGCGTCCGGCCCCACCGGCTGCTTGGTGGCCGGGTGGAGGGGCGGGGCCGGCCGGTGCGGCATGTCCGCCAGCACGTTGTACCAATGGGTAGGGATCTCCGCCTCGGGCAGCACGTACTTGGTGGTCATGCCGGGAACCCTCCCTCTGCGCCATGTCGAGCACACTGCGACACCGGTGAGGCGGTGGCTTGATCGGGCAGCGCAGCCGCCACACCTGACAGCTCAGGGCTGCATGGGCGGGAGCCGCCGTGCCTCTCCCCGCGATCCCGAGACCTGCGGTCCGCCCGCCCTCTCTCTGACACCATTCGACACGAGGGGCAGCAATCCCTCTTCCCCTGAGGGGGGCCAGGGTGCGCTGGTGACGTTTTGGGGAATTGTTACCCAGCGAGCCGGTCCGCGGGTAGGGGAATTTTTCCCTGAATCAGCTCGAGGAAGAGCCTAATGGGTCACCTGTCTGCCTTGATCACCGTAAAGAAGCCCGAATAGCAAGCCATTTAGGTCACCCCCGGAGTGGAGGGGTGGGGTCACGTTGAGTTCGGGGAACATTTTCTTCTCCTAAGGAGAGAAACGGGGTGGAAAATTTCCCTTGATCCGCTATCATCCAGTGATAGCATCAACTCCCATAGGAGTGAGGTCCACGATGAAACCAGGCAAGCGGGTGGTGCGGGTGGCGGCGGCGCTTCTGACGGACCGTGGCCTTTCGCCGCCGGCTAAGCTGGTGGCCATGGTGTTGCGGCCGGGCGGTGGCGAGGGGTTGCGGTTTTCGGTGTTGGAAGGGATGACGGGCCTGTCCGCGAAGACGGTGAGAAGGGCGTTGGAGGAGTTGGGGGCGGGCGGGTGGTCGGCGGTGGGCTCGCGGCAGGAGGAATGGTCCTCCGAGGGTGTGGTGGTCCCCGTCCGGCTCTTGCAGGACGGCCGGGTGGGTGTGCGGGCCAGGATCCTGTACGGTTGCCTGCAGTTGTTGCCCGATTTCCGATACCCGGAGGGACGGTTCAGGTACGGCGAGCTCAGCGACCTCACCGGCCAAGACCCCAAGACAGTGCGGACGTCCGTCAGGGAGCTGGTGGCGGTGGGATGGCTGGGCATCACCCAACGAAACCGGCTTGCTCCCGTGCACTTCCGTCTGCGAGATCCCTTCGCCGAGCGGGCACAGGCGGAGGTGGACCAGGCCCGCCGCAGGCTCGAACGGGCGCGCTTCCTCGGCGAGGCCCTGATGCGCGAGTATCTTTCGCTCCTCGTGGATTCGGAGGACTTCGAGGACGAAGCGGCGCCAGGCTTCCTGGTGAATCCCTTGACCGGCGAGAGAATGGAGCTCGACCGGTTCTACCCGCCGGCGGTGGCCTTCGAGTTCAATGGCCCCCAGCACTACGGCGCTACCGAGCTGTTCAACGACGACGAGGAGGCCGCCAGGCAGCGCGCCCGCGATTATATGAAACTGGGAATCTGCGCCTCCAGGGGTATCAAGTTGATCGTCGTCCATCCGCAGGACCTGACCCTGGCCGGCATGCGCCAAAAGATCGGCTCATCCCTGCCAGTGCGGGATGTGGCTGGCCATGAGCCGTGGGCCGGCTTCCTGGAGTCCGTGGGTAGGCGGTACCGCTTGGCGGCCAGGCGCAGGGTGGGACGGCAACCTTGATAGCATTTGCTCCCGCCGATGGTGGGTGGGAGCCGAGCAGGGCGCCGAGGTGTCTCCACCGCGCCTGCGCCCGCAAGGGGGTGGAGGGAGGAGACAAAGCGAGGGCGGCGAGGCGAGGAGGCGGTTCGTCGCCGTCGCCAGGTCCATGGCGCCCTGGTTGTCAGCGCGGGTGTCCGGCGGGAGGCCGACCGAGGTCCCTGCTCAGAGGCGGGCGGCGAGGGCGGCGAGGACGGGGGCGAGGGCGAGGGCGGGCAGGTAGTTGGCCACCCGCATCTTGCGCAGGTCCAGGAGCTCGATGCCTATGGCCAGGATGAGGAGGCCGCCCGCCCCCGTCATGGCGGCGATGACCTGCTCGGTGAGGAGGGGCTTCAACAGCGAGGCCAGGAGGCTCAGACCGCCCTGGAAGCCGAGGACCACGGCGGCCGAGCCCAGCACGCCGGCGCCGAAGGAGGCGGCCAGCGTCAGCGAGGTGAAGCCGTCCATGACCGCCTTCACCGCCAGGATGCGGTAGTCGCCCGTGAGCCCGTCCTGGAGGGAGCCGACGACGGCCAGGGGGCCCACGCAGAAGACGAGGCTGGCGGTGACGAGGCCGCGCACGAAGTCGCCGCCCGAACGCGCGGAGCGGTGTACGCCGCCCGGATTGGCGGAGAGGGGCGACGGCTCGGGAGCGCCGGCGCCGGGGCGGGGCGCCAAACGCGGCAGGCGTTCCTCCCAGCGGCGGCCCCAGGCCTCGAGGCGCGCGTCCAGGGCGAGGAGGTCGCCGGCCAGGCCGCCCAGGAGCAGGCTCAGGAGGAGGACCGCGGCGCTGTCGGCCTGGAGGGCCAGCTTGAGCCCCAGGTAGACGCTGAAGAGGCCCACGGCGTCGATGAGCCGGCGGCGAAGCCCCGGGGGGACGCGGTCGCCCAGCAGCGTGCCGGCGGTGCCGCCCGCCAGCACCGTCGCCGTGTTGATGAGGGTGCCGGTGATCATGGGTCCCCGCCCCGCGGGGGGTGGGCGCGACGACGCGACGCGGCGCCCGCGCCGCCGACCGGGGCGGGAGGGGCGGGGTTGCCCTTTGCGGCGGCGTCGGCCATCACACCCATGGCAAGAGCATAGACCACGGGCGGGCGGCGGCAAAATACGGCCGGACCGCCGGGCGCGGCGCTCCTCGCCGGGGTCCCCACGGCCCGACGGTGCGGCGCAGGGGGTCCCCGCGGGGGCGGGGGGCGGCGCGCAGCCGGGGGCCGCGGAGGCGGAGGGGGTGCCGGATGTGAAAGGGCGCGTGGTGGCGGTGGAGCCCGGTCTCGAGCCCGTGCGGGAGGAGCTGCGGCGGCGGGGCTTCCGCACCGTGGAGCTGGACGGCGTCCCGGGGGGCGTAGACGCCGTGGTGGTGCGGGGCACCGACGAGAACCTCCTCAGCCGCCAGGATACGCTGACGCGGGCGCCGGTGGTGGAGGCGGCCGGCCTCACGGCGCGGCAGGTGGCCGACGAGGTGGAGCGCCGGCTGCGCTGAGGGCGGTCACGCTTGCGCCGGCCGCGCCGAGGGTGGCTGCGCAGGCGGCCGGCGCCCGCCCGGAGTTTCAGCCGGTGGGCGCCGCTTCCACGTGGGGGCGGTCGTCGGGTCGGTCCCCGGCGGC
>CAYXQP010000057.1:0-9901 GCA_964467515.1 uncultured Eubacteriales bacterium
CCAAGACGGCCACCAGCCCGATGCCTCCCGCGGCCGCCAGGGCCGCCGGGCCGCCCAGGGCCGCCAGGGGGTAGAGGAGGGAGGCCGCCCGGCCCAGGGGCGGCACCCCGAAGGGCAGCAGGCGGTGCAGCTCGCGCGCGGCCGCGGCCCCGACCCCGGCCAGGAGGACCGCCAGGGGCCACCCGCCCAGGTAGGTCGCACCGAGGAGAAGGGGTATCCCCAGGGCGGCGCTCAGAAGGCGCCACCTCAACAAGGGCGGTTGACACCGGCCTCCACGGGGGCCAGCCCTCCGAAGCGTCTCTCCCGGACCTGGTACGCCGCGAGGGCCTCGACCATGGTTTCGAAGCCGAAGTCGGGCCAGAGCACGGGCGTCACCCAGATCTCGGTGTACGCCATCTGCCAGAGCAGGAAGTTGCTGATGCGCATCTCCCCGCTCGGCCGGATCAGGAGGTCGGGGTCGGGCAGATCGGCCGTGTAGAGGAAGCGCCGGAAGGTTTCCTCGTCCAGGTCCTCCGGGCGCAGGGCCCCGGCCGCCGCCAGGCGGAGGAGGGACCGCGCCGCCTCCACGATCTCGCGGCGACCGCCGTAGTTGATGGCGAAGGTGAGTTGCAAGCCAGTGTTGTCGGCCGTGGCGGCCAGGGCTTCCTCCACGGCGGCGCGAGCGTGGGCCGGGAGGCCCTCGACCTCACCGATGACCCGCACCCGCACGTCCTTCTCGTCCAGCTCGCGCAGGTACCGCCGCATGGCCTCCACCAGGAGGCCCATGAGCGAGCTGACCTCGGCGCGGGGACGCCGCCAGTTCTCCGTGGAAAAGGCATAGAGGGTCAGGTAGCCGATGCCCAGCTGGGAAGCCGCCTCCACCACCCGACGCACGGCCTCCACGCCCGCCCGGTGGCCGGCCGGCCGGGGAAGCCCGCGCCGCCTCGCCCACCGCCCGTTGCCGTCCATGATGATGGCCACGTGCCTGGGCAACCGGCGGGGGTCCAGCCCGAGCCTCTCCAGGAGCCCCGCCTCAGGCACCGGAACCGCCCTCCCCGGGGCGCCACGGTCCGCCCGGGTGCGCCGCCACCGTGAGCCGGATGACCCCCTCGGCCCGTCCCTGCCGCACCACGAACCACTCCCCACCCTCGCCGAGGTCCCGGGGGTCGCCGCCTCCGGCGGCCTCGCCGGTCCAGGCTCCCGCGGAGGCCTCGCCGCGGCGCCGCCTGGAGGGCGCCCTCGTGGAGCGCACCTCCACCTCATTCCAACCGGCCTGCCGGAGGAGCGCCAGCGCCTCCTCCGCCGGAAGGGCCACCACGAGGGGGGGCTCCCCCTCGGGCCGCCGGCTCTCGCCCGGCGGCCCGTCGGCTTCCCCGCCAGCCATGGCATCCATGTCCCTAAACCTCCCGGATCTCCCGCTCCTTGGCCTCGAGGAGGGAATCCACTTCCCCGATGAAACGCTCCGTCAGCCTCTGCACCTGGTCCTGGGCGCGCCGGCTCTCGTCCTCCGAGACCTCGCCCTCCTTCTCCAGGGAGCGCAGGATCTCGATGGCGTCGCGGCGCACGTTGCGCACGGCCACCCGCTCCTCCTCCGCCCGCCGCCGCACCTGGCGCACCACCTCGGCGCGCCGCTCCTCGGTGAGGCGAGGCAGCGCCACGCGGATCACCGCGCCGTCGCTGGCCGGGTTCACACCCAGGTCGGATTTGGCGATGGCCCGCTCGATGAGCGGCAGCGCCCCCTTGTCCCACGGCTGCACCAGGAGGAGGGTGGGCTCCGGCGCCGTGACGGTGGCCAGCTGTGTCACCGGCAGGGCGGTGCCGTAGTAGTCCACCACCACCCTCCCCAGGAGGGCGGGCGTGGCCCGCCCCGCCCTCACGCCGGCCAGGTCGCGCCGGAAGACCTCCAGGCTCTTGCGCATGCGCTCCTCGCAGTCCTTGAGCACCTCGTCAACCATGGCTGCTCACCCGCGTGCCAACCGGCTCCCCCAGCACGGCGCGCCGGATGTTGCCCCGCTCCCGGATGTTGAAGACGACGATGGGAATCCCGTTGTCCATGCAGAGGGAGGTGGCCGTGGAGTCCATGACCGCGAGACCCCGCTGGAGGACCTCCAGGTGGGAGAGGGACGTGAGCAACCTGGCCTCGGGGTTGGTCCGGGGATCGGCGTCGAAGATGCCCTGCTCCTTGGTGGCCTTCAGGACCACCTCGGCGTCCACCTCCGCCGCCCGCAGGGCGGCCGCCGTGTCGGTAGAGAAGAACGGGTTGCCCGTGCCACCGGCGAAGATGACCACGCGCCCCTTCTCCAGGTGCCTGATGGCGCGCCGGCGTATGTACGGCTCCGCCACCGCCCGCATCTCGATGGCCGTCTGCACCCGCGTGGTGACGCCCCGCTTTTCCAAGGCGTCCTGGAGGGCGAGGGCGTTGATGACGGTGGCCAGCATCCCCATGTAGTCGGCCGTCGCCCGGTCCATGCCGAGCTGGCTGCCGGCCGTGCCCCGCCAGAAGTTGCCGCCCCCCACCACCACCGCCACCTGAACCCCCAGGCAGGCCACCTCGCCCACCTGTTCGGCGATGTCGCCGACCACCAGCGGGTCGAGGCCGAATCCCTGCTCCCCCGCCAGGGCCTCGCCGCTGAGCTTGAGCACCACGCGGCGGTACCGCGGGCTCGCTCCCGGCGCCCTCTGCTGCGGGGCGGACCCGCGGGCGCGCGCCGGCTCGGCTCCGCCCGCCGCCCCGGTCAGCACGCCTCTCCGGCGCCCTGCTTCGCCACCGTCTCGCCCAGCTCGAAGCGCGCGAAGCGCCTGACGATCACGTTCTCCCCCAGTCTGGCCACCGCCTCCTTGACGAGTTGGCCCACCGTCACGTCGGGGTTCTTGATGAAGGGCTGCTCCAGGAGGCAGGCCTGGGCGAAGAACTGCTTCTCGAGACGCCCCTCCACGATGCGGTCCACCACGTGGGGCGGCTTTCCCTCCTCCAGGGTGCGGGCCCGCAGGATCTGCCGCTCCCGCTCCACCTCGTCGGGGGGAACCTCCTCGCGGGCCACGTAACGCGGCGCGGCCGCCGCCACCTGCATGGCCAGGTCGTGCACCAGTTGGCGGAACTCGTCGGTCCTGGCCACAAAGTCGGTCTCGCAGTTGACCTCCACCAGCACCCCGATGCGCCCGCCCGGGTGGATGTAGGAGTGGACCAGACCCTCGGCCGCCACCCGGCCGGCCTTTTTGGCGGCGGCGGCAAGGCCCTTCTCCCGGAGCCACTCCACCGCCCGCTCCATGTCCCCGCCCGCCTCGTCGAGGGCCCGCTTGCAGTCCATCATGCCGGCGCCCGTCCGTGCGCGCAGCTCCTTGACCAGTTCAGCCGAGATGACCGGCACGCCCGACCCTCCTCACGCTGTCTCCTGGACGCCCTCCCGCCCCTCGATGACGGCGTCCGCCATGCGCCCGGCTATGAGCCGGACGGCGCGGATGGCGTCGTCGTTGCCGGGGATCACATAGTCGATGACGTCCGGGTCGCAGTTGGTGTCCACGATGGCCACGATGGGAATGCCCAGCCTGTTGGCCTCCTGGACGGCGATGGCCTCGTGGCGCGGGTCCACCACGAAGAGGGCGTCCGGCAGACCCTTCAGGCCCCTGATGCCGCCCAGGTACTTCTCCAGCTTGGCCTTCTCCCGCTGGATGAGGATTACCTCCTTCTTGGGCAGGCGGGTCAGGTGACCCGTCTGCTCCCACGACTCGATCTGCTCCAACCGCTCCACCCGGCTCCTGATGGTGGAGAAGTTGGTCAGGAGACCGCCCAGCCACCGCTGGTTGACGTAGAGCATGCCGCAGCGCCCGGCCTCCTCGGCCACGGCCTCCTGGGCCTGCTTCTTGGTGCCGACGAAGAGCAGCGTACCGCCGCGGGACGCCACGTCCCGCACGAACTGGTACGCCTCCTCGATGAGGCGCACGGTCTTTTGCAGGTCTATGATGTAGATGCCGTTACGCTCGGTGTAGATGTAGCGCTGCATCTTGGGGTTCCAGCGGCGGGTGGGATGGCCGAAGTGGACGCCGGCCTCGAGCAACTGCTTCATGCTCACCACGGACACGGCGCGCTCACCCCCTTCCGGTTTGGCCTCCGCCCCCTCATCCCGGCTCGACCACGCGCCCAAGGCGCGCACCGGCGGCCGGTCCGGCGGCGTGCGTGATGGGGCGCCGGCTGCCCGGCGCCAGGCGTTAGTATAGCACACGCCCCGCGGCGGCCGCGCCGGCACCCGCCGTTCACCGCGCGGCTTGGTGGCGAAGCCCGTGGCACCGTCGTGCGCAGCGCCCGTGCCTCCTTCCCCGTCCCCGCCCGCCGGTTTAGAATGAACCGACGGCCCATGACGAAGACCGGGTTTCGCCGTAGGACGGGAACGTTGATCACCGCGGCCGCCCTCGCCCTCCTGGTTTCGGCTTGCACGCGCGGGCCGGCGGACGGGCGGAGCGGGGCGTCGCCCGAGGGGTGGCACGGCTCCCTCCTCGAGCCGCCCGTGCCGGCGCCGGACTTCGCCTTGACCGACGCGGCGGGAGGCACCTTCCGCCTCGGCGAGCAAAGGGGCAAGGCGGTGCTGCTCTTCTTTGGCTACACGAGCTGCCCGGACATGTGCCCGACGGAGCTGGGCAACTGGCGGCGCGTTCGCACCCTGCTGGGCAGTGACGCCGACCGCGTGCGCTTCGTCTTCGTCACCGTGGACCCCGAGCGCGACACGCCCGGCAAGGTGGGCAAGTTCGTCGCCTCGGCCGGGCACCCTAGCTTCGCCGCCCTCACCGGCGACCGCGGCACCCTGGAGCGGGTCTGGCGCGACTACGGCGTGTCGGTGCGGCGGGAGCCGCCGGAAAAGGCGGGCGGCTTCTACGCCGTGAGCCACAGCACCCTCACCTACCTGATCTCGCCCGCGGGGAACCTCTTCGCCGTCTTCAGCTTCGGGACCAAGGCCGAGGACATGGCCGCCGACGTGCGGCGCCTGCTCTCCCTGAAAGGCGCCTGAGGCGGCCCCCCGAGCCGGGCGCCGTCCGCGACGAGACCCGCCGCCTCCCCGCCACTCCCCGGCCCGTCACGACGCCTCGGAGGCGGGGCTGCGGGCCGGTTGCGCGCCCAGGACGACGAGGACCTCCTCGCCCAGCAGGGCCCGCCGCAGGGTCAGCCCGTAATCCTGCTCCCCCACCCTGACCCGCCGTCCCCGCAGGAGGGCGTCCACGAGGAAGGGATCCAGGCGCCCCACCTCGCGCCCCACCAGCTCCTCCAGCAAGGGGCGCACGGCTTCCTCCAGCCTCAGCCGCAGGGCTTCGTCCGCCACGTTGGCGAACCGGACCGTCACCCGCCGGACGACGGGCGTCCAGGCCGCGCCCTGGCGGCGCAGACGGGCCAGGTCCTGCTCCGCCTCCCCGAGGCGCAGGGCCAGCTGGCGGCAGGCCACGGCCAGCCGCTCCACCTCCCGTCCTCCCACCGGCACCATGACCAGGGTGCCGGCCAGGAAACCGAGGAGAAAGGCGCCCGCCAGCCGCCCACCACCCAACGGCCTCACCCGTCCCCGCTGCCCCCCTCTCCGTCGCCCGCGAACCACGCCCGCCCTGCGCCGTCAGGCGCCCTTGCCGGCCGCGAGCCGCACCAGGAGCTCCCCCAGGTGCGCCCCCGCGAAGGCCGTGCCGATGAGGACCACCTGCCGCAGGGTCTCCCGCGTCTCCCCCGTCACCCCCGATTCGAGGGTCCGAAAGGCCACCAAGGCGCCCCCCACGCCGGCCACCGCAGCCCAGAGTTTGAGCCTCCTGGACATGTCCGCCATGGTGTCCAGGGGCAAGCCGCCCGTCAGCAGCGCCGCGGCGCCCGTGGCCAGGGAGCCGCCCACCACCATGCCCAGGGCCCCGGCGAAGGCGAAGGCCAGTTCCTGCAGGAAGCCCGCCACGGGCCGTCACCCGGTCCAGCTTATGCCTCGCCTCGCACCGGCCACATCCCGCCGCGCCGGCCGCACCGGATCGGCGGCAGCACCGCGCCGGCCGCAGCGAGGCGGCGATCCGACCGCGCCGCCCGGCAGGAGAGCCGGCGGCGCCGGCGAATGTAACCCCATGCCAATGAGCCTGGGCCAGGCCGTCGCCATGGGGATAGCGCAGGGCATGTCCGAGTTCCTCCCCATATCCAGTTCGGCCCACCTGATCCTGGTACCGTGGCTCCTGGGCTGGCCCGATCCCGGTCTCACCTACGACGTGGCCCTCCACCTGGGCACCCTGGCCGCCATCCTGGCCTGCTTCTGGCGCGAATGGTGGGAATACCTCCGCCACGGCCTCCTGGGCGGGCGGGAGCCGCAAAGGCACCTCTTCTGGTCCCTGGCCCTGGCCACGGCGCCGGCCGCCGTGGCGGGACTCGTCCTCCAGGACCTGGCGGAAACCACCTTCCGCGCCCCGGTCCTCATCGCGGCCAACCTCATCGTCATGGGGATCCTGCTGGGCCTCGCCGACCGCCTGCGGGTGCGCCGCGCCGGGCGTCGCCTGGAGTCCTTCGGCCTGGCGGCCGGCCTGCTCGTGGGGGCGGGTCAGGCCCTGGCCCTGGTGCCGGGCGTGTCCCGTTCCGGCGTGACCATCACCGCCGCCCTGCTCCTGGGCTTCTCCCGCGAGGCGGCGGCCCGCTTCTCCTTCCTCCTGTCGGCGCCAGTCATCGGCGGCGCCGCCCTGCTCCGGCTCAAGGACCTGTCCCCGGCCGCGGCGGCTGACCCCACCTTCGCCGCCGGCGTGCTGGCGTCCGGGGTGGCGGGCTTCCTCAGCATCCGCTTCCTGCTGCGGCTCCTGCGGGGCGGCGACTACCTGCCCTTCGTCTGGTACCGCCTGGCCCTCGGAGCCCTGGTCCTGGCCGTGGCGGCCACCAGGTAGGGAAGCCGCGGCGGCCGGCGGCGCGCCCGTTGCCGCGGGGCGGCGGCGCCCGGCTCCAGGAGGCGCGGCGGCATGGCGCCCGGCGACGGCTGTTTCCTCACACCTCCAGGATCATGGGGATGATCATGGGGCGCCGGCGCGTCCGCTCGAAGATCAGCTCCGCCAGGGCCTGGCGCACGGCCGCCTTGAGGGACGGCCAGTCGGTGGCACCCCGCTCCTGGCACTTGGTCATGGCCTCCAGGGCGCAGGCCCGCACCTCCTCCAGGAGCGCCTCGGCTTCCTTCATGTAGACGAAGCCGCGGGAGACCACGTCGGGACCCGAGACGATGGCCCCCGTCTGCCTGTCCGTGGCGGCCACCACGAGGAGGATGCCGTCCTGGGCCAGCTGCTTGCGATCCCGCAGGACCACGCTCCCCACGTCGCCCACGCCCAGCCCGTCCACCATGACGGCTCCAGCCGGCAGCCGCCCGGCGATGCGGGCCCCGTCCTCGGTGACCTCGAAGACGGTCCCGTTCTCGCCCAGCAGCACGTTCTCCCTGGGGATCCCGGCCGCCACCGCCAGCTCGGCGTGCCGCCGCAGGTGGCGGTACTGGCCGTGGATGGGGATCAGGTGGCGCGGCCGCGTCAGGTTGAGCATGAGCTTCATCTCCTCCTGGGCGGCGTGGCCGGAGACGTGGACCCCCGACTCCCGGCCGTGGATGACCTCGGCCCCCAGCCGGAAGAGGTTGTCCACGGTGCGGTGGACCAGGGACTCGTTGCCCGGCACGGGCGTGGCGGCGATGATGACGGTGTCGCCGGGCACGATCTCCACCCACCGGTGGTCCCCGGTGGCCATGCGGGCCAGGGCCGACATGGGCTCGCCCTGGGTGCCCGTGGTGAGGATGACGAGCTTCGTCGCCGGCTGGCGGCGGATCTCCTCGACGCCGAGGAGAAGGCCCTCCGGCACCTGGAGATAACCCAGCTCCAGGGCCACCTGCACCGTGTTCTCGATGCTGCGGCCCACCACCGCCACCCGGCGGCCGTGGCGGTGGGCCGAGTCCATGACCTGCTGGATCCGGTGCACGTTGGAGGCGAAGGTGGCCACCAGGACCCTCCCCGCCGCCTGGGCGATGATCTCGTCTATGGTCTGCCCCACCGTCCTCTCCGACGGGGTGTAGCCGGGCCGGTCGGCGTTGGTGCTGTCAGCGAGGAGGACGGCCACCCCCTCCCGCCCCAATTGGGCCAGCTTGTGCAGGTCGGCCACCCGGCCGTCCACGGGGGTCTGGTCGAACTTGTAGTCGCCCGTGTGGACCACGGTGCCTACGGGCGTGCGGACGGCGAGCCCCACGGCGTCGGCGATGCTGTGATTGACGAGAAAGGGTTCCACCGTGAAGCAGCTCACCTGGACGCTGTCGCCGGGCCGGTACGCGCGCGAGCCGGGCGGCAGCTCCAGGCCGTGCTCCGAGATCTTTTCCTTCACCAGACCCAGCACCAGGGGCGTGGCCATGACCGGCACCTCGAGCTGCTTGAGGAGGTAGGGGATGGCGCCCGTGTGGTCCTCGTGACCGTGGGTCAGGACCAGGGCCCGCACCTTGCGCCGGTTCTCCAGGAGGTAGGAGAAGTCGGGGATCACGATGTCCACGCCGAACATCTCCGCCTCGGGGAAGGCCAGCCCCGCGTCTATGACGAGGATGTGGTCTCCGTACTCCAGCACGAACATGTTCTTGCCGATCTCGCCCACCCCCCCGAGGGGGATGATGAGCAGCCTCTTCCTGCCGTTCGGACGGCGTCCCATCTGCCTGCCTATCCTCTCGTCACCTCCGCCGGACAGGCCGCAGGGGCACGGAGCGCCCCCGCCGGGCACCCCGGAGCCCCCCGGCCCGCCGCTCAACCTATGGCAACCGTCTCTGGCCTCGCCAGGAGCCCCAGTCCCGCCAGGGCGTCCCGCACCGCCCGCTCCTCGGCCGGCGACGGCTCCACCAGCGGCAGCCGGTACCCCCCCACGGGAAAGCCGGCCAACCGGAGGGCCGCCTTGACGGGTATGGGATTGGTGGTCACGAAGAGAGCCTTGCAGAGCGGGAGGAGGCGCAGGTGCCACCGCCGCGCCTCGGCCATGTCCCCCGCCAGGAAGGCGTCCACCATCCGCCCGATCTCCCGCCCGGCCACGTGGGCCGCCACGCTCACCACGCCCGACCCGCCCACGGCCAGGATGGGCAGCGTCAGGCTGTCGTCGCCGCTGTAGATGACGAAGTCGTCCCGGGTCAGGGCCCGGATCTGCGACACCTGGTCCAGGCTGCCGCTGGCCTCCTTGACGGCCGCCACGTTGGGCAGCTCGGCCAGGCGCGCCACCGTCTCCGGGGCGATGTTGCAGGCCGTGCGCCCCGGCACGTTGTAAAGCATCACGGGCAGCGAGGTGCTGGCCGCCACCGCCCGGAAGTGCTCGTAGAGACCCTGCTGGGGGGGCTTGTTGTAGTACGGGGTGACCAGCATGACGCCGTCCGCCCCGGCCTCCTCCGCCCGGCGGGTCAGCTCCACGCTGCGCCGCGTGTCGTTGCTGCCCGTCCCCGCCCAGACGAAGACCCGGTCGCCCACGGCCTCCACCACCGTGCGGAAGAGGGAGACCTTTTCCTCGTCGGTGAGGACGGGGGACTCGGCCGTGGTGCCGCCCACCAGGATCCCGTCGCAGCCCTTCTCCTCCACGAGGAAGCGCGCCAGCTCCGCCGCGCGGCGGAAGTCCACGCGCCCCTCGCCGTCGAAGGGAGTCACCATTGCGGGGATCACGCGCCCGAAGGGCTTGCCCGCCATGGGCCCCACCCCGTTTATCAGCGTTTCGGCGCCGCGCCCGCCCGGAGCCGCACCCGCGGGCGACGACTTGAGCGATCGCCGCTTCATTCTACCATAGTGGGTGGTGCGCCATGCCGCGGCGGCGCCGTCCCCGCCGACAACAACGGCACCTACACCGCGCAGGTGCGCGCCATCACCTCCGCCGACGGGTCGACGTACACCAGCGACGCGAGCGCGTCGAGCAACGCGGTCGCGCCGTACGGTCCGCCGAAGGCGCCGGGCACCA
>CAYXQP010000058.1:0-2941 GCA_964467515.1 uncultured Eubacteriales bacterium
CGCTGGTTCGCCATGGGGGCACCTCCTCGGGTAAGGGATTTGTGCCCCCATCTTGTTTGCCACCATTTATGAGACAGGCCCAAAAGTTCCACACCCCTTGCCCAAAGGCTTGGTGGAAAACCTACCTCAACACCCGCGGAGGGGGTCGGACCGGCTCTCTGGCCGCCGCGGCGCCGCCAGCGGGGGATCGAGCTGGCACCAACCGGCAACTTTCAGGCAAGGCACAAAGTGGGGGATAGGGGAGATCTCGGATCCGGCCCGGTCCTGTGTGGCCCGCAGCAGGGCGCCGGAGGAGCTCTTCGCCCTTTGAGGGTCCGCCGTGCCACCGCCTTCCACCAGTGATGGAGACACCGGTTGTTTGACATGTGGTATAAGCCATAATAGGATAGACACGGGAATAATGGCAGTAGCAACAATTAGGCGGGGGGGCGGGGCGGCGGCTTTGCTGGCGCGGGTTCTGTCGTGTGTGCTGGCCGGCCTGGAGGGTCGGCTCGTGGAGGTGGAGGTGGACGTGGGTGCCGGGGTGCCGGCCTTCGAGCTGGTGGGACTCGCCCACGCCACGGTGCGGGAGGCCCGGGAGAGGGTGCGGACCGCCGTCCGGCGCAGCGGGTACGAGTTCCCCCTCCGGCGCATAACGGTTAACCTGGCGCCGACCGACCTGCGCAAGGAGGGGGCGCAGCTCGACTTGGCGCTGGCCGTGGGGCTGCTCCTGGCCACGGGGCAGGTTCCGATCCGCGCCGAGGGATGGGCCTTCCTGGGGGGGCTCGGCCTCGACGGGCGGGTGGTGGCGGTGCGCGGCACCCTCGCCATGGCCCTGGCCTGCGCTCGAGGTGGGGTGAGGCGGCTGGTGGTGGCGGAGGCGGCCGCGGCCGAGGCCGCCCTGGTCGCGAGCATCGAGGTGGTGCCTGTCGGGCACCTGCGGGAGGCGGCGGCCGCCCTGGAGGGAGGGGGTCGCCCGCCCGCGCCGGTCCGCGGAGGCGGTGGCTGCCCGTCGGTCGGCGGCTGGACCCCTGGGCGAACGGGTCGGAGCGGGGGAGGGCGCGAGCTGCGCGACCTGGCCGAGGTGGAGGGGCTGGCCCAGGCTCGCCTGGCCCTGGAGGTGGCGGCGGCCGGCGGTCACCATCTGCTGCTGGTGGGCCCGCCGGGCACCGGCAAGACCCTGTTGGCTTCCTGCCTGCCCGGCATCCTGCCGCCCCTTTCCCGGGAGGAGGCCATGGAGGTGACGGCCATTCACGATCTGGCAGGACTTGTGCCCCCGGGGTCGGGCCTGGCGGCGGAGCGGCCCTTCCGAGCGCCCCACCACAGCATCTCCCTTCCCGGTCTCCTGGGGGGAGGAGGGGAGCGGCCGCGGCCCGGGGAGCTGAGCCTGGCCCACCGGGGGGTGCTCTTCCTCGACGAGTTTCCCGAGCTGGCTCGCCCCGTGCGGGAGGCGCTGCGCCAGCCTTTGGAGGACGGTGTGGTGACGGTGGTGCGACGGCACGGCGTGGAACGGTTCCCGGCCAGCTTCAGCCTGGTGGCCGCGGCCAACCCGTGTCCGTGCGGCCACTTCGGCCGGCAGGACGGCGGGTGCGCCTGCACGCCCCGTGCCGTGGACCGCTACCGCGCGCGCATCTCGGGTCCCATCCTCGACCGCGTGGACCTGCGGGTGCGCGTCGATCCGCCGGCGGCGCCGGGTTCCTCGCGGGGAGAGCCCTCGGCCGTGGTCCGCGGCCGGGTGTCCGAGGCGAGGGAGAGGCAGCGGCGGCGGCTGGGCGGTACCGGTCTCCTCTGCAACGCCCAGTTGGTGGGAGGAGAGCTGCGCCGTCACCTCCGGCTGGGACCGGGCGCCGAGGAGACCTGGCGGCTGGCCGTGGCCGGGCGCGGCCTCTCCCTGCGGGCCGCCGAGGGGATCCTCCGGGTGGCCAGGACCGTGGCCGACCTGGCGGGGCGGGCGGAGGTGGCCGCCGAGGACGTGGAGGCGGCCGTCTTCCTTCGCACCGGTGACGGGGGGCCGTCTACGCTCCCGCGCGCCGGTTGACGTCGGCGCCCACGCGGGCCGGTAAGCCGCGAGAGGAGCGGGAGGCAAGCGGAGGCTCCCGCAGGAGCCTCCCGACAGCGACGCCGTTGTTTATAACAGGCGCAGGGCTCGATCCGCGGGGCGTCAGCGACCCTGGGGGCCGAGACGCCCCACCTTGTCCCGCAGGTCGGCGATGAGCTTTAGGATGACAAAGACGGCCGAGACGTAAAAGGCCGCCTGCAGGCCCACGTGGAGGTCCGACACCATCGCCAGGAGCACGACGGGGACGACGAGGCCGAGCACGGTGCCGGAGAGGAACGTGGGCAGCCTGCGCACGTCGAAGGTGCCATGCTGCAGGGCGCCCAGCACCCCCAGCACCACGTCCACGGCCTTCAGGACGAGGATGGCCGCGATGAGGTAGACCGCGTTCTGGTCGAGGGTGTAGCCAAAGACGTCCGCCACGCGCCACACCTCCCTTCCGCAGCGTCGCCGCCTTGGAAGGAAACAGTATGCGCGTGGCGTCCGAAGGGTTACGAGTCGCCCCGCCTTCCCCCGCGCCTCCCCCGCGGTACGGCTGCGCCCCGCCAGGGCCGCGGGCGGTCAGTGGACGGCGGGCGCCTTGCGCTGGACCAGCTTGACCAGGGCGCTGGCTATGGCCTGCTGCTCCTGGTTGCTGCTGACCTCCCAGAGTTCCTTGAGGAGCCGCTGCTCGGGGCTGCGGGGCTCCACGTGGGCCGCCAGCCAGTCGCCGATGTCGGCGGCCCGCCGGGTGATGTCCTGGGGTGCCACGCCGATGTCCCGCGCCACCTTGAGCCTCTGGGCCAACTCCTGGGTGAACTGCTCGAAGGTGCCCGTGAAGGCCAACTTCCTTCCCTCCCTGCGCATCGTCCTGGATTACAGGCGGTAATCTAACCCGGCGCCGCCCGGCCTATGCGCCGCCTGGCC
>CAYXQP010000058.1:3041-9886 GCA_964467515.1 uncultured Eubacteriales bacterium
GGCCTATGCGCCGCCTGGCCCAGACGCCGCCGGGCCCAGGCGAGCGGATAGAGGGCCGGAGGCGGTGACACGTTAAGACGGAAGCGCCGGGGGGCGCCCGCCCTCCGGTGGCGCGAAGGGAAGGCGTGGCAGGGAGGAGGGTGGAGAGCCTTGTTCGCCACTTTTCCCGTGGGGCTCATCGTGCTGGTGGTGGTGGCCGTGCTCCTCTTCCTCGGCGTCGGTCACCGGGTCCTGGACCGGATGCGGCTTCGCGACCAGGAAGCCTTGGTGCTGCTGGCCGTCATGTTCCTGGGAGCTTTCCTGCCGGAGGTGCCCGTGGGGCGCGGCCTGCGCCTGGACGTGGGCGGTCTCCTGGCACCGGCCGGCGTGGCCGTCTACCTCCTGCCTCGGGCCGGCACAACCTGGGAGAAGGCCCGGGCCTCCGTGGCCGCCCTGGTGACGGGGTCCGTCACCTTCGCCACCGACAAGCTCCTGGCCGTGGACCCGCCCATGAGGGGCGGCCCCCTTCCTGTGCTCCTCGACCCCGTCCTCCTGCCCGGCATCACGGCTGGTCTCCTGGCCTACGCCCTCGGGCGCTCGCGGCGCGCCTCCTTCGTGGCCGGGGTTCTGGGCGCGGTGCTGGCCGACCTCTTCGCCGTGGTGGAGAACCTGGCGCGGCGCACCCCCGGAGCCCTGGTCTCCCTGGGCGGGGCGGGGGTCTTCGACGCCACCGTGGTGGCCGGTTTCCTGGCCGTCTTCCTCGCCGAACTCATCGGCGAGACGAGGGAGGCCCTCCAGGGCGGACCGCGCAGCGAGGGCCGGCACCCGCGCCTCCTGGCGGCCCTGCGCGGCCGCGTCGTCCTGGGAGGGGAGGGAGAGGGTTCCCCCGTCCGAGGGCAACCCCCGAGCCGGGGCTCAGAGACGGGTGGGGAGCAAGGGGGCGCGGAGGAAGCGGGTGTCGCGGCGCGCCACCGGCGGGAAGGGTTTCCCGAGGAGGGAGAGGGGGTGGCCTTCGGCCAGGACGCCGGCAAGCCGTGGGGGCTCACGTCGCTGGGCCTGGCCCTGGCGGGGGCGGCCCTGGCCCTGGCGGCGGGCGTGCTCGGCGGGCAGCGGCTGGGCCACGCCGACGAGGTGCTCCGCGGTCCCCTCTACGTCCTGCGGGACCAGGACGGCCGCCAGGTCATGGTGACGGCGCGGCGCATCCACCCGGGCGACGAGTACATCGCCGAGAACAACGACCACTACCGGGTGGTGCGGGTGCGCGGCCGCGTGGCCCAGGCCCTGCTGCTCGGCAAGGACGTGCCCCCCGATCTGGCCGTGGCGGCGGGAGCCGTGCCGGCGGGGGGGCGGGTCCTGGCCCGCCCGCCCCGCGGGGTGACGGTGGGCATCTACCACACCCACAACGACGAGAGCTACGTCCCCACCTCTCGCACGGAAGCCGTCAACGGACGGGGCGGGGTTCACCGGGTGGGGGACTCCCTGGCCGATGCCCTCCGCGGCAAGGGCTACCGCGTGGTCCACGACGAAACCGTCAACCTGCCCCACGACAACGGTGCCTATCGCCGGTCGCGGCGGGTGGTGACGCGCCTCCTCAACCAGGCCGGCAGCGACGTCCTGGTGGACGTGCATCGCGACGCCGGCCCCTGGGACTCGTACGCCCGCAAGGTCCACGGCCGGTGGCTGGCCCAGGTGCGGCTGGTGGTGGGGCGGACCAATCCCGGCGAGCCCATCAACCTGGGGTTCGCCCGGCAGCTGAAAGCCATCGCCGACCGGCGGCACCCCGGCCTCGTCAAGGGCATCTTCGTGGGCCGCGACGCCTACAACCAGGACCTGTCGCCCCGCTCCATCCTTATCGAGGTGGGGACGGAGCAGAACGCCGAGCCCTCGGCGCGGCGGGGGGCCGCCCTCTTCGCCGACGTGCTGGACGAGTGGGTGCGCGGCCAGGTCCGCTGAGGGAAGGAATTCCATCTCGCACAGCGAATAGAAATACCCTGTCATGGGATACTCGCCCGAGGATCTCTGCCTCGCCGCCCTGGCGGAGTTGCCCGAGGTGGGCCCCTTCCGGCTGCCGCGGCTGCTGCCCCTCTTCGGCGCCGGACGGGCGGCGTGGGAGGCGGGCCCGGCCGCCGTGGCCGACGCCCTGGGTTTGGGCGCGGAGGAGCGGGAGAGGCTGAGCCGCTGCTACCGGCGGGAGCGGCCGTGGGAGCTGGGCGAGGGGCTGCGGCGTCAGGGCGTGGCTCTGGTGGGTCCGAGCCGGGTGCCGGCGCGGCTCCGGGCGGTGGAGGAGGCGCCGGTCCTGCTCTTCGTTCGCGGGGCTTTGCCGCCCGACGGCTGGCCGGCGGTGGCGGTGGTGGGGACCCGCCGCACCGACTACAGCGGCCTCGTCCTGGCCCGGCGCCTGGCCGGCGAGCTGGCCGAGGCCGGCGTCGTGGTGGTGAGCGGCCTGGCCCGAGGGGTGGACGGCGCGGCCCATGAGGCCTGCCTGCGGGCCGGCGGCTGCACCGTGGCCGTGCTGGGCTCGGGGGTGGACGTGCCCTATCCGCCCGAGCACCGACGGCTCCTCGAGGAGGTGGCGGTGAGAGGGGCCGTGGTCAGCGAGTTCCCCCCGGGGGCCCCGCCGGCGGCGCGCCACTTTCCCTGGCGGAACCGCGTCATCAGCGGGTTGGCGGACGGGGTGGTGGTGGTACGGGCGGGGTGGCGGAGCGGGGCCATGATCACGGCCGAATACGCCGACCGGCAAGGGCGGGTTCTCTTCGCCGTCCCGGGTGATCCCCTCCGGCCTTGCGCGGCCGGCTCCAATTTCCTCCTGACCCACCCCGAGGTGGTGGCGGTCACGAGCGGGTACGAGATTCTCCCGTGGCTGCCGGGTCTGGGGGTCGGCGCCGGGTGGCGCGCCCTGCCCCCCACGCCTAGGCCGACGGGGCCGGGCGCCACGGGTGGGGAAGGCGGGGCCGGGGAGGCGGGCGAGGAGGACCGGGTGGTGGCGGCTCTGGCGGAACCCCTCGGCTTCGACGAGCTGGCGGAGCGCTCCGGGGTGGGGGCCCTCAGGCTGGGTTCCCTCCTGGTGCGCCTGGAGAGGGCGGGGCGGGTCCGCCGGCTGCCCGGGCTGCGTTTTGTTGCCGCCCACGCCGACTTTTATAATTAGTTCCTGATCTGGCGGCCCCCCTTTGGCGCCGGCGGTGCCAACGCGCCGCCGGTGTTGGCCGGGCGGGCGGCGGGGAAAAGGGCGGCGACGTCGCGCACCCGCAGCCGCGGGGCCTGGCCCCGAGCCGCCGGGGGGCGACGGTACCGCAGAGGAGGCAGCGTGAAAAGGGCCCTCGTCATCGTGGAGTCGCCCGCCAAGGCGCGCACCATCGAGAAGTTCCTGGGGAGGGGTTACCGCGTGACCGCCTCCCTGGGACACGTCCGCGACCTGCCCAAGAGCGAGCTGGGCGTGGACGTGGAGGGCGGCTTCACTCCCCACTACATCACCATCCGCGGCAAGGGCGAGGTGGTGCGCCAGCTCCGCTCCGACGCCCGCAAGGCGGAGCGGGTTTTCCTGGCCACCGACCCGGACCGGGAGGGTGAGGCCATCTCCTGGCACCTGGCCCACCTCCTGTCGATCCCGCCCGGGGAGAGCTGTCGGGTGGCCTTCAACGAGATCACCAGGGACGCCGTGCGGCGGGCCTTCCAAAGCCCTCGCCCCATAGACCAGCGCCTGGTGGACGCCCAGCAGGCGCGGCGGGTCCTGGACCGTCTCGTCGGGTACAAGCTCTCTCCCCTACTCTGGCGCAAGGTGCGGCGCGGTCTGTCGGCGGGCCGCGTCCAGTCGGTGGCCGTCCGCCTGGTCTGCGACCGGGAGGAGGAGATCGATGCCTTTCAAGCACGGGAGTACTGGACCATCGATGTCCTCCTGCGGGCGGAGGCGGAGGGCCGGCCCTTCCGCGCCCGCTACCGGGGCACCGCCGAGGGCAGGGTGGAGCCGGCCAGCGAGGCCGAGGCCCTCTCCGTGGCGGAGGAGCTGGAGGGCGCCACCTTCAGCGTGGCCCAGGTGCGCCGCCGCGAGCGGCGGCGCCAGCCCCCACCCCCCTTCATCACCTCCACCCTCCAGCAGGAGGCCGCCCGCAAGCTGGGCTTCAGCGTCACCCGCACCATGCGGGTGGCCCAGGAGCTGTACGAGGGCGTGGAGGTGCGGGGCGAGGGGTCCCTGGGGCTCGTCACGTACATCCGCACCGATTCGACGCGCGTCTCCGACCAGGCCCTGGAGGAGGCGCGGCGCTACGTCACGGCCCGGTTCGGCGCCGACTTCGCCGAGCCGCGCCGCCGGGGCCGCAAGGCGGCCACCCATGCCCAGGAGGCCCACGAGGCCATCCGGCCCACCTACGTGGCGCGGACGCCGGAGGACCTGCGGCCCAGCCTCAGCCGCGACCAGTACCTCCTCTACCGCCTCATCTGGGAGCGGTTCCTGGCCAGCCAGATGGCGGCCTGCGTCCTGGACACCGTCACCGCAGAGATCGAGGCCGGGCGGCACCGCCTGCGCGCCACGGGATCCACCGTCAAGTTCCCCGGCTTCACCGTGCTGTACGAGGAGGGCCGGGACGAGGACGAGGCTGCCGGCCCCGGGAACGGCGGCGCCCGGGCCGACGGGGAGGCGGGCGGCGGGGACGGGCGGGCGGAGCGCGGTGCGGCCGGCGGCCGCCCTGCCGAGGACGAGGGGGAGGGCGAGGAGGGCGAGCCCCTGCCGCCCCTGGCGCCGGGGCAGGAGCTGACCCTGGTCGGGATCAACCCCGAGCAGCACTTCACGCAGCCGCCCCCGCGCTACAGCGAGGCCATGCTGGTGCGGGAGCTGGAGCAGCGGGGGATCGGGCGGCCCAGCACCTACGCCCCCATCATCTCCACCATCCAGGAGCGGGGCTACGTCGTCAAGGAGGAGGGGCGCTTCCGCCCCACCGAGCTGGGCAAGGCCGTCAACGCCCTCCTGCGGCAGCACTTCCCCGACGTGGTGGACGTGGAGTTCACCGCGGCCATGGAGGACAGGCTGGACGCCGTGGAGGAGGGCCGGGAGGACTGGCGGGCGGTAGTGGGCGGCTTCTACGACGGCTTCGCCCGCACCCTCGAGCGCGTGGAGGCCGAGGTGGAGCGCGTGCGGGTGCCGGACGAGGCGGCCGACCGTGACTGCCCGTCCTGCGGGCGGCCCATGGTGATAAAGGTGGGGCGCTACGGCCGGTTCCTCTCCTGCTCCGGCTTCCCCGAGTGCCGGCAGACCCTGCCCTTCCAGCAGAGGGTGGAAGCCCGCTGCCCGCGCTGCGGCGCCCAACTGGCGGCCAAGCGCAGCCGGCGCGGCCGGGTGTTCTACGGGTGCACGGCCTATCCGGTCTGTGACTTCACCGTCTGGAGCCGGCCGGCGGGCAACTGCCCCCGCTGCGGCCACGTCCTGGTGGAGAAGGGCGGGCGCCGGGAGCGGCGCCTGGTCTGCGCCGCCGAGGAGTGCGGCTACCGGGCGGAGGTGGGCGAGGCGGCGCCGGCGCTTTCTCCGCGGCGGTGACGGACGGGACGAGGGGCGGTGGGGCGGGTTGGCCGAGGTGACGGTGGTGGGCGGGGGGCTGGCCGGCGCGGAGGCGGCCTGGCAGGCGGCGGAGCGCGGCGCCCGGGTCCTCCTCTGCGAGATGCGGCCCGCCGTCCAGACGCCCGCCCATCGGACGGGGTTCCTCGCCGAGCTGGTCTGCTCCAACTCCCTGCGCGGCGCCTCCCTGGAGAACGGGCCCGGCCTCCTCAAGGAGGAGCTGCGGCGCCTGGGGTCGCTGGTGATGCGGGTGGCCCTGGACAACCGGGTTCCCGGCGGAGGCGCCCTGGCCGTGGACCGGGAGGGGTTCGCCGCCGGCGTCACCGAGGCCGTGACGGCCCATCCCCGCATCCGGGTCGTCCGCCGGGAGGTGGCGGAGCTGCCCGACCCCGGGGAGGGTGTGGTGGTCGTGGCCACGGGGCCCCTCACCTCGCCCGCCCTCGCCGCCGACCTGCGGCGGCGGCTGGGCGAGGAGCACCTGTACTTCTACGACGCGGCGGCCCCCGTGGTCACCGCCGAGAGCGTGGACATGGGCCGCTGCTTCCGCGCCTCGCGCTACGGCAAGGGGGAGGAGGACGCCTACGTCAACTGCCCGCTGAACGCCGAGGAGTACGAGGCCCTGTGGCGGGAGCTGGCGGCGGCTGAGCAGGCGGCGCGGCACCCCTTCGACCCGGTGCCCTACTTCGAGGGCTGCCTGCCCGTGGAGGAGATGGCGCGGCGGGGGCGGGACACCCTCCGCTACGGTCCCATGAAGCCGGTGGGTCTGCGCGACCCGCGCACCGGCCGCGTTCCCTACGCCGTGGTGCAGCTCCGCCAGGACGACCGGGAAGGGCGGCTCCTCAACCTGGTGGGCTTTCAGACGGCCCTCCGCCACGGCGAGCAGGACCGCATCCTGCGCCTGATACCGGCACTGCGGGAGGCCGAGTTCGTCCGCTACGGGGTCATGCACAGGAATCTCTTCCTCTGCAGCCCGCGCCACCTCCGGCCGACCCTGCAGTGGCGCCGGGACCCCCGCGTCTTCTTCGCCGGCCAGATGACGGGCGTGGAGGGCTACGTGGAGTCGGCCGCCACGGGGCTCGTGGCGGGCCTCAACGCGGCGCGCCTCCTGGCGGGGGAGGAGCCCCTGGCCTTCCCCCGGGAAACCATGATCGGCGCCCTCTGCCACTACGTGGCCACGGCCGTGGCCGAGACCTTCCAGCCCATGAACGCCGCCTTCGGCCTCCTGCCGCCGCCGGAGGAGCCGGCGCCGTCCGCGACGCCCGCGGGGCGGGCCGCCGTCGGGACGGCGGGTGCGCCGGCGTCCGGAGCCGGGACCGCGCGGGAC
>CAYXQP010000059.1:0-9825 GCA_964467515.1 uncultured Eubacteriales bacterium
CCCGCGGCACCGCGGGCCCGGCCCAGTTGCAGCGCTCCCAGCACCACCAGCAGCAGGGCGCCGGCCGCGCGGGCCCGGCCCGCCACCAGGGCGGCCCCACTCGTGCCGGCAAGGCCACCGCTGAGGGCCAGGAGGGCCGAGCACGCCCCCACCAGGACGAGGGAGGTGAGGGGGAGGAGAAGCCTCGCCGTCCCGTAGGCCGCCCCTACGGCCACTCCGTCGAGGCTGACGGCCACCGCCGCCACCCACCAGCCCGCCGCCACCGGCCTCACCCGGCCACACCATATGCCGACGGGGCCGCCGGTGGCTGGCACCGGCCCAGGGTTTCACAGGCCGGGATCGCGCCACGGCCCTCAGCCCTCCACCACCCTGGCACCCAGCTTTTCCAGGGTGGCCGCCCGGATCTCCTTCTCCGCTATCACCTCCAGGCGCCAGCCTCCCTTGCCCTGCGGTTCGACGCTGAGCTCGCCCGTGAAACCCAGCTTGCCCCACAGATGCTCCACGGCTGCCCGCAGGCGGTCGGCGTCGTCGAACTCCAGGGTGACGCTGTGGAGCACGCCCTCACCCCCCTTCGGGCTGACAGGACGGGCAGTACCTGGTGGGACGCCCGCCCACCCGCGTCTTCTCTATGAGGGCGCCGCACCGCCGGCAGGGACGCCCCTCCCGGCGGTACACGCGCAACCTGGCCGCGTACTGGCCGGGTTCCCCTCTGGCGTCGCGGTAATCCGCAAAGGTGGTGCCGCGCGCGGCCAGAGCCTCACCCAGGACGGCGGGGATGGCCTCCGCCAGCCGGGCCACCTCGCCCTCCCCCAGGCTGCCGCCAGGGCGAAGGGGATGGATCCCCGCCGCGAAGAGCACCTCGTCGGCGTAGATGTTGCCCAACCCGGCCAGGCGCCGCTGATCCAGGAGCAGGGACTTGACGGGGGCTCGCCGGCCGCCCAGCAGGCGCCCGAGGAGGCCCGTCAGGTCGCCCGCTCCCTCCAGGGCGTCCCTCCCCGCGGGGCGGGGCAGCCCCTCCGGGGAAGCCGCCACGTAGAGGCGTCCGAAGCGCCGCACGTCGCGCAGGTACAGGTGGGCCTCCCTCGTGTCCGTGCGCGCCTCCCGGAAACGAAGGACGAGGTGGGTGTGCCGGTCCGCCTCGAGGGCCCCGTCCCGCTGGGCGCGCAGCAGGAGCTGGCCCGTCATGCGGAGGTGGAAGGCGGCGGCCGCGCCGGGCGGCTCCAGGTCCACGGTCAGGAGCTTGCCCCGGCGCCCCAGGGCCGCCACCCGCCTGCCCACCAACGCCCGCAGGTCCGCCGGCCCGGCGGCGGCCAGACAGTGGGGCGAGCGCAGCTCGGCCGCCGCCACGGTGGCGCCCGCCAGGACCGGCTCCAGGTCGCGCCGGATGGTCTCCACCTCGGGCAGTTCCGGCACGCCTCAGCCACCGCCCGCGGCCCGGCCGGCCGGCACCCGGTCCACCGCCACCGGCTCCAGGTCGTACCAGTCCGGGCCGGCCTTCACCTCGGCCACCAGGGGCACCGCCAGGGAGGCAGCCCCCTCCATGGCGTCCACCAGAGCGCGCGCCGCCTCCGCCGTTTCCTCCGCGGGCGCCTCCACCATCAGCTCGTCGTGGACCTGGAGCACGAGCCGCGTCCGGAGGCCGCGCTCCGCCAGCCCCCGGGCCAGGCGGAGCATGGCCATCTTGATGATGTCGGCCGCCGTCCCCTGGATGGGGGTGTTGATGGCCGTCCGCTCGGCGAAGCGCCGCCGCGCCGGCACCCGGTTGTGCAGGTCGGGCAGGTAGCGGATCCGGCCGAAGAGGGTGCGGACGTAACCCTCCCGGCGCGCCCGCTCGATGGTCTCCCGGCAGTAGCGGCGCACGCCGGGGAAGCGCTCGAAGTAGCCGTCTATGACGCCGCGGGCCTCCTCCTGCTCGATGCGCAACCCCTGGGCCAGGCCGTAGTCGCTGATGCCGTAGGCGATGCCGAAGTTGACCATCTTGGCCGCCGCGCGCATCTCGTCGGTCACCTCCTCGGGCGCCACGCCGAAGACCCGGGCCGCCGTGGCCCGGTGCACGTCCTCGCCGCGGCGGAAGGCCTCGATGAGGGCCTCGTCCCCCGCCATGTGGGCCAGGATCCGCAGCTCGATCTGGGAGTAGTCGGCCGCCACCAGGACCCAGCCCGGCTCCGCCACGAAGGCCCGCCGGATCCGCCGGCCCAGGGCCTCGCGCACGGGGATGTTCTGCAGGTTGGGGTCGGAGGAGGAGAGCCGGCCCGTGGCGGCCACCGTCTGGTGGAAGGTGGTGTGCACCCGGCCGTCCCGCGGCTCGATGAGGCCCCGCAGCCCCTCCACGTAGGTCCCCTGCAGCTTGACCAGGTGCCGGTACTCCAGCACCAGCCGCGGCACGGGGTGGACGGCGGCCAGCTCCGTCAGCACGGCGGCGTCGGTGGAGTAGCCCGTCTTGGTCCGTCGCCCCGACGGCAGGCCCAGGCGCTCGTACAGCACATGGGCCAACTGCTGGGGCGAGTTGATGTTGAAGGGTTCCCCCACCAGGCGGTGGATCTCGGCCTCCAGCTCGCCGATCCGGGAGGCGAACTCGCCGCCCAGCTCCTCCAGCACGGCGGCGTCCACCCGCACGCCGGCCTCCTCCATGGCCGCCAGCACCGGCACGAGAGGCATCTCCACCTCCTCGGCCAGGTGCGCGAGGCCCAGCGCCTCCACCTCGGCGCGCATGGGCTCCAGCAGCCGCGCCGCGGCCACGGCCCGCTCCGCCAGGGAATCCGCACCGCCGCCTCCCCCCCCGTCGCTCGGACCCGCCGACCGCCCGCCCTCCGCCTCCGCGTCGTGCGCCCCGCCCAGGTACCGGCGGCACAGGTCCGCGAGATGGTAGCCGGTCCGGCCCGGGTCCAGCAGGTAGGCCGCCACGGCCGTGTCCCAGAGCGGCCCGGCCAGGCGCCGGCCCCGGCGGAGGCAGGCCCTCGCCAGCGCCTTGAGATCGTGGCCGACCTTGACCGTGGCTTCGTCGTCCAGCATCTCTCCGATGGCATCCTCCGCGGGAAGGCCCCCGTCGGCCCCGGCCGCCAGCAGCAGGACCTCCTCGGCGCCCGGCGCCCAGAGGGCGATCCCCGCCCCCGGCTCGTAGGCCACGGCCAGCGCCGAGCGCCGGGCCAGGGAAGCCAGGTCCGCCAGCCGCCCTCTGGCCTCGTCCCCCGCCACCACGGCATATCCTGCGCCGCCGGTCGGCGGGAGCCCGCCGCGCCCCTCCTCGCCCGCGGCCTCCCCCCCCGCGGGAGCGGACGCGGCACCGGCCTCCTCCTCCCCGGGCAACACCCGTTTGAGGAGAGAGCGGAAACCCAGCTCCGCGAAGAGGGCGCGCACCTCGTCCGCCGCAGGCGCCCGCCGCGCCGCCGCCGTCAGGGCTTCCTCGGTGACGGAGGGCACGTCCCGCACGATGGCCGCCAGCCGCCGCGCCATCTCCACCTGCTCCCGGTGGGCGGCCAAGGTTTCCCCCGTCTTGCCGCCCACCTCGTCCAGACGGCGGAAGAGCTCCTCCACGCTCCCGTACCGGCGGATGAGGCGCAGGGCCGTCTTCTCCCCTATGCCGGGCACGCCCGGGATGTTGTCGGAGGCGTCGCCCTGGAGGGCCTTGACGTCCACCAGTTGGGCGGGCGTGACGCCCAGCTCGTCGCGCACCCGCTCCTCGTCGAAGACCTCCATCTCCGAGATGCCGCGCCGCGTCAGCACCGCCTGCACTCCCGGCTCCACCAACTGGAGCAGGTCCCGGTCCCCGGAGACGAGGACCACCAGCAGCCCCCTCTCCCTGGCCAGGCGGGCCAGGGCGCCGAGGACGTCGTCGGCCTCGTAGCCCTCGGCCTCCACCACGGGGATCCGCAGGGCCTCCAGAGCCCGCCGCAGGAGGGGAAGCTGGCTGCGCAGGTCGTCGGCCATCTCCGGCCGGTGCGCCTTGTACCGCTCGAAGGTTTCGTGGCGGAAGGTGGGGGTGCCCCGGTCCAGGGCAACGGCCACGTAGTCGGGCCGGCGCTCCTCCAGGAGGCGGAGGAGCATGGCGAGGAAGCCGTAAACGGCGTTGGTGGGCTGCCCCGACGGCCCGCTCAGGGGCGGCAGGGCGAAATAGGCCCGGTGGAAGAGGCTGTGCCCGTCCACGAAGAGCGCCAGTCTCCCGCCGGCCATCCCCGCCTCACCTCGTGCGGGCATTATTCCATGCCGCCGGGGCGGATACCTGCACCCGGCAGCCGTTCCCAGCGTCCTTGACAAGAGGGGCGCCCGGCCGGTTAAATACAGGTAAACTGATCGGACTTATCGTGAATGGAGGGGATCGTCGTGGCGGTGGTCGAGAGGGGCGGCATCCCGGCGGCGGCCGACGTCGTCCTGGACGTGCGGGGGCTTTGCTGCCCCCTGCCCGTCATCAGGACCCAGCAGGCCATGCAGAAACTCGAGTCCGGCCGCGTCCTGGAGGTCGTCGCGACGGATCCCGGCTCCAAGAAGGACATCCCCGTCTGGGCCGAGGTCACCGGCCATCGCCTGCTGGGCCTGGAGGAGAAACCGGACGGGGTCCACTTCTTCCTGCAAAAGCCGTCGAGCTGACCCCCGCAGCGGGCCCGGTTCAGAGGGCGTCGGACGGCGCGGCCGCCCGCTCTCCCGCGCCCCGGGAGGCCGAGCAGGCACCGCAGAGACCATGCACCGTCACCTGGGCCGAGCGTACCGCCCGCTCCGCGGCGAAGATCGGCGCCACCTCCACGCGCAGCTCGTCCCACGAGACGTCCTCGAGGGCGCCGCAGGACAGGCAGAGCAGGTGGGCGTGCGGGGCCAGGTTGGGGTCGTAGCGGCGCCCGCCCCCCTCCGCCTCGATGGCCTGGAGCTCGCCCATGGCGACCAGTTCCTCCAGGATACGGTACACCGTGCCGGGGGCCACGCTGGGAAAGCGGCTCCGCACCCGCTCCAGGACCTGGCGCGCCGAGGGATGGGTGGCGTCCCCCGCCAGCACGCTGGCTACCGCCTGCCGCTGCACCGTCATGCGCTGCCCGGACTCGCGATAGCGAGCCCGCACCCGGACGGGATCCATACCTCCACCCCCGGCCCACGTTTTTAACCATTATATTTCACCGGAGAGGAATCCGAAAAGCGACAGGCGCGGCGCTTTCACCGGCTGCGGTCCGCTCACCGGGCGAGGCGCAGGACCAGGCGACCCGCCTGGGCCTCGACGGACACGAGCCGCAGGGGAGCCACCGCCCGTTCCAGCGCGAGGACGAGGCGGGGGGACGCGGCCAGGTCGGCCAGCCCGCCCGGTCCCACGGGCACGCCGAGAAAGTCCAGGCGCTCGGGCACCCACCGGACCCGCCCCCCGGCCATCTCCAGGGGTCCCTCCAGGCGCAGGGACTCCTCTCCCCCGGTGCGGTCCACCACCGCCACGCGCCCCGGCAGGAAGACAACGCGCAGGGAGGCCAGCTCCCGGTCGGGGGCGAAGAGCCACCTGTTGACGGTTTCCTCCCGCAGGGTCACCCGCAGCCGTCCCGTCGCCCCGTCATCGGGCTCCACGGCGTCCGGCGGCACCCGGTCCCAGGCCAGGGACGGCAGCCGCTCCAGCAGCTTGCCGAGGGAGGGCAGCCTCTCCCGCCAGAGAGCGTCGAGCCGCTCCAGAGCGCCGGCCCGCTCCCCCAGGAGGGCCCGGGCGTCCGCCAGGAGCGCCTCCCGCCGCCGCGCCTCGTCCTCCGCCCGCCGCACGGCCGCGGCCAGGTCCCGTTCCGCCGCGGCCAGCGAGGCCGCCCGCGCCGCCAGCTCCGTCCGGCGGCGGGCCAGGCCGTCGTGCAGGACCCTCGCCTCCCGCAACCGTCCCACGGCCTGCCCGATGATCCTGCTCAGCACCTCGAGCCGCGTCGTGAAGTCGTAGAAGTCGGCAGCGCCGAGCAGCACGTCCAGGTAGGCCACCGGACCTTCCTCGTAGAGAAACCTGAGCCACGCGTCCACCGACCGGCGGCGGCGCGCCACCTCGGCCTCCAGGACCGCGACGGCGCGGGCCGCCTCCGCGAATTCCTTCCTGGCCGCCGCCGTCTCCCGCCGGGCGCGGGACAGCCTGTCGCGGGCCCGCTCCAGGCGCGCCGCGGCCGCCAGCAGGTCCCGCACCGCCTCGGCCTCCCGCCCCCGGGCCCCGGCCAGGAGCCGCCAGGCCTCCCGCCGCTGGGTGCGCAACTCCTCCAGCCCGACCGGGGAAACGGAGGGCGCAGGGGCGCCCGCTCTCACCGCGGCACCCCGCTGGTCCCCCCCGGCGGTGGCTCCGACGGTTGCCGCCGCGGCCGGCGCCGACTGGCCGGCGACCAGGAAAAGGACCGCCAGCAGCGACGCACCGCCGCGCCAACCACGGCCGGGACGAGATTCCACCACGGAGTTTAGAGATTGGCAGAGGGAGGCCCACTATCCTGCCGCGAAAAAAAGGAGATCCTGCCGCCCCAAAAGGAGACCCGCCGCCGGGCTCAGGGCACGCGGCGCCGCACCACCTCCACGGACGCCAGGGCCACGGCCAGGTAGGCGCCGGTGACGAGGGCGAAGCTGGCCAGCATGGCGGGATCCCCCCGCAGGACGGGACGGTCGGGGTGCATCACCAGCTCCGTGGTGAGAACCCACCAGTAGGCGACGGCGGTCTTGCCGACGACGACCCCGACGCGGGTGACGGGGGATGCGGCGGCCCAGCAGACGGCGTGGGCCGCCAGGGCCATGATGAGGATCTTGACGTTGGCCAGGAACCGCGGCTCGGCCAGGAAGAGGCCGCCCCAGATGGACTGCATGGCGAAGAGGGCCAGCACGTTGCCCAGGACGAGAAAGCCGGTGCCCACCACGTCGGCGGCCATGGCCCAGTCCAGCCCGGCCCCGCGCCCCAGGCCCGCCTCGCGCCGCAGAGCGGCCACGGCCGCCAGGGACGCCGCCAGGTAGAGGAGGAGCCCCGTCCAGATGGCGCCGGCGTGGGCGTAGACGAGGCGGATGCGCCCGCCGAGGCTGGCCTCGGGCGGCACCAGCATCAGGGCTGCCGCCAGGGACATGACCGGCCCCGCAGCGGCCGCCGCCCTCAGCCAGACGCCCTTGCCCGCCATGAGGATCACCCGCCGCCATTGTGCCACACCGGAGGCGGCACCGCAGCCCGCCCGCGCCGCCGCGCCTTGTCACCGTCTCCCCACCTGCCCTACAATCGCTAAGGTTGTCGGCCACCGCGCTCCGCGCCTCCGATCGCCGTCGTGCGGCGGCGCCATGCCTCGGGTGGCCCCGCGGCCGGGAGGTGTTCCCTTGCCCATCACCCACGCGGTGGGGCTCTGCGGTCTCGGCAACGTGGGCAGCGGCCTGGTGCGGCTTCTCCGCACCAACGGGCGGCTGCTGGCCGAGCGCTGGGGCATCGTGCCCGAGATCAGGCGCGTCCTCGTCCGGGACCCGGCCAAACCCCGCCGGGTGGAGGTGGACCCCGCCCTCCTCACCACCGACCCCTGGGCCATCCTGGACGACCCCGAGATCGGCGTGGTGGTGGAGCTCATGGGCGGCCGCGACCTGGCCCGCGAGATCGTGCTGGAGAGCCTCCGCCGCGGCAAGTCAGTCGTCACGGCCAACAAGGAGCTCCTGGCCTACCATGGGCGCGAGGTCCTGGACACGGCCGAGGCCTTCGGGGCCGACCTCTTCTTCGAGGCCAGCGTGGCCGGCGGCACGCCCGTCATCCGCCCGTTGAAGTATTGCCTGGCCGCCAACCGCCTGACGGGCATCCAGGGCATCCTCAACGGCACCACCAACTACATCCTCACCCGCATGACGCGAGACGGCAGCTCCTACACCGAGGCCCTGGCCGAGGCCCAGGACCGCGGTTTCGCCGAGGCCGATCCCACCGACGACGTGGAGGGGCACGACGCCCGGCGCAAGCTGGCCATCCTGGCGGCCGTCGCCTTCGGCGCCCCCGTGGACCCCGACGCCGTATACATGGAGGGCATCGCCCGCATCACGCCACGCGACGTGGAGCTGGCCGGCGAGCTGGGCTACGTGGTGAAGCTGGTCGCCACGGGTCGGGAGACGGAGGAGCGGCTGGAGGTGCGCGTCCACCCCACCCTCCTCCCCGCGGACCACCCCCTGGCCAAGGTGGACGGGAGCCTCAACAGCATCCTCGTGGAGGGCAACTTCGTGGGACCGGTGACCTTCACGGGCCGCGGCGCGGGCGGGGACGCCACCGCCAGCGCCGTGGCCGCCGACCTGCTGGAGGCCCTCCGCAACCGCCAGCAAGGGTACCGCTCCCTGGCCTGCACCTGCCACCGCGAGATGGAGGTCCTCCCCATGGACGAGGTGGTCCTGGCCCACTACCTGCGCTTCGCCGCCGAAGACCGGCCGGGGGTGCTGGGCCAGGTGGCCCAGGTCTTCGGCCTCGCCGGCGTGAACCTCCGCTCCGTCATCCAGCGGCCCCTGGCCCAGGGACGCGCGGAGCTCGTCTTCCTGACCGACGCCTGCCTCGAGCGCAACCTGCGGGCGGCCTTGGCGGAGCTGGCGGAGCACCCCGAGCTCTGCCGGCTCGAGAACCACATCCGCTGCGAGGGGTGAGGACGTGCCGGGCGCCAGGGGCACCGCAGGCGTCAAGGAATCCCCAGGGAGGGAATCCGCCGGAGCGGCCGGCGCGGCCCACGCGGGCGAACGGGCGCGGCGCACGGCGCTGCGCGTGGCCGTGATGAAGTTCGGCGGCACCAGCGTGGCCGACGCCGGGCGCATCCGGGCGGCGGCTCGGCGCGTCATTCGCGCCGCCGAGGGAGGCTTCGCCCCCGTGGTGGTGGTCTCGGCCCAGGGCGACACCACGGACCTGCTCCTGGCCAAGGCCCGCGAGATCACCGACCACCCGAGCGGGCGGGAGCTGGACATGCTCCTGGCCACGGGCGAGCAGATCTCCATCGCCCTCCTGGCCATGGCCCTCCAGGGCATGGGCCACGACGCCGTGTCCCTGACGGGCGCCCAGTGCGGCATCCGCACCGACGAGGCCCACACCAAGGCCAAGATCGTGGACATCGACTGCTCCCGCATCCTGGAGGAGCTGGCGGCCGGCCGCGTGGCCGTGGTGGCCGGGTTCCAGGGCGTCACCGAGGACGACGACATCACCACCCTGGGACGCGGCGGCTCCGACACCACGGCCGTAGCCCTGGCCGCTGCTCTTAAGGCGGAGCGGTGCGAGATCTTCACAGACGTGGAGGGCATCTACACCGCAGACCCCCGGGTTGTTCCAGAGGCCCGCAAGCTAGACGAGATTGACTACGAAGAGATGCTGGAGCTGGCTATCACCGGGGCAAAGATGCAGCCGCGCTCCATAGAGCTGGCTGCCCTCTACAACGTCCCGGTCCTGGTGGCCTCCACCTTTGGCGAGGCGCCAGGCACCCTAATTCACAGGGAGGTCCGAATGGAAGTCCGGGAGCGTGTGCGCGGCGTCGCTTATGACACCAATGTGGCCAAAATCACCTTCCTGGGAGTGCCTGACCGCCCAGGTGTCGCCGCAGCCATTTTTGAGCCGCTGGCCAGAGCGGGCATCAGCGTGGATGTCATCGTCCAGAACGCCAGTGTGGAGAACCTGACCGATTTGAGCTTCACCGTGGCCCGCACCGACTTTCAGAAGTCGCTGGAGATTGTGCAGGACGTTGCCCGGCAGAACGGAGCAAAGGGCATCGCCACAGACACCAAGCTAGCCAAGGTGGCGATTGTGGGCACCGGGATGCAGAATGCCCCTGGCTACGCCGCCCGCATGTTCCACGCCCTGGCCAATGAGAAGATCAACATAGAGATGATCACCACCTCTGAGATCCGCATCACCTGTATCGTCGCCGAGGAACG